>NZ_JBNRIJ010000028.1:31195-47847 GCF_053557675.1 Pseudomonas sp. XP1
GCTAGGGCAACGATGCCTGTCTAGACTGCCGCACCATGAACCTCCGTGCGCAATCGATCCCCGAGCAACGCGAAGCATTAGCTGCCTTGTGCAAAGCCAGTGGCGACGAGTTGCGCCTGAACGTATTGCGCGCCCTGGCCAACGACTCGTTCGGCGTGCTGGAGCTGGCGCAGATCTTCGACGTGGGCCAGTCGGGCATGAGCCACCACCTGAAGGTGCTGGCCCAGGCCGAGCTGGTGGCGACCCGCCGCGAGGGCAATGCCATCTTCTACCGCCGCGCCCTGCCCGACAGCCTGCGCCTGGGCGGTCGGCTGCACGCGGCGCTGCTCGAAGAGGTGGATGACCTGGCCCTGCCGCCCGACGTGCAGGCACGCATCGCCCAGGTGCAGCAACGCCGCGCAGCCACAAGCCAGGACTTCTTCCTGCGCGTGGAAGAAAAATTCCGCGCACAGCAGGACCTGATCGCTGGCCTGCCGCAGTACCGCGAAAGCCTGCTGGCGCTGCTCGACAAACTGAATTTCGACCCGGCCGCCAGCGCCCTGGAGGTCGGCCCCGGTGACGGTGGCTTCCTGCCCGACCTGGCCCGGCGCTTCGCCCAGGTCACCGCCCTGGACAACAGCCCGACCATGCTCGAGCTGGCGCGCCAGGTGTGCCAGCGCGAAGGGCTCGACAACGTGAACCTGCAGTTGGCCGATGCACTGGGTGCAACGGATGTGGCCGCCGACTGCGTTGTGCTGAACATGGTGCTGCACCATTTCAGCGACCCGGCCCTGGCCTTGCGCCAGCTGGCCAAACGGGTGAAGGCAGGCGGCAGCCTGCTGGTAACCGAACTGTGCAGCCATGACCAGGGGTGGGCGCGCGAAGCCTGCGGCGACCTGTGGCTTGGCTTCGAACAGGACGACCTGGCCCGTTGGGCCAATGACGCCGGGCTGGCCCCCGGGGACAGCCTGTACGTGGGCTTGCGTAACGGTTTCCAGATCCAGGTCCGCCATTTCCAGCGGACGGCTGGCGACATACACCATCGGTAAATTTCAGGAACCTTCGAGATGAGCGAATACTCCCTTTTCACCTCCGAGTCCGTGTCCGAAGGGCATCCGGACAAGATCGCCGACCAGATTTCGGACGCCGTCCTTGATGCCATCATCGCCCAGGACAAATACGCCCGCGTAGCCTGCGAAACCCTGGTCAAGACCGGTGTCGCCATCATCGCCGGCGAAGTCACCACTTCCGCCTGGGTCGACCTGGAAGAGCTGGTACGCAAGGTCATCATCGACATCGGCTACAACAGCTCCGACGTCGGTTTCGACGGCGCCACCTGCGCCGTGATGAACATCATCGGCAAGCAGTCGGTGGACATCGCCCAAGGCGTCGACCGCTCCCGTCCGGAAGACCAGGGCGCCGGTGACCAGGGCCTGATGTTCGGCTACGCCAGCAACGAAACCGACGTGCTGATGCCAGCACCGATCTGCTTCTCGCACCGTCTGGTCGAGCGCCAGGCCGAAGCGCGCAAATCGAAACTGCTGCCATGGCTGCGCCCGGACGCCAAGTCGCAGGTAACCTGCCGTTACGAAAATGGCAAGGTGGTCGGCATCGACGCCGTGGTGCTGTCGACCCAGCACAACCCTGAGGTTTCGCAGAAAGACCTGCAGGAAGCCGTGATGGAGCTGATCGTCAAGCACACCCTGCCTGCCGAACTGCTGCACAAGGGCACCCAGTATCACATCAACCCGACCGGCAACTTCATCATCGGCGGCCCGGTGGGTGACTGCGGCCTGACCGGGCGCAAGATCATCGTCGACTCCTACGGCGGCATGGCCCGCCATGGTGGTGGCGCGTTCTCTGGCAAGGACCCGTCCAAGGTCGACCGTTCCGCCGCCTACGCCGGCCGCTACGTGGCCAAGAACATCGTCGCCGCCGGCCTGGCCGAGCGTTGCGAGATCCAGGTGTCGTACGCCATCGGCGTGGCCCAGCCGACCTCCATCTCGATCAACACCTTCGGTACCGGCAAGGTCTCCGACGACAAGATCATCCAGCTGGTGCGCGAGTGCTTCGACCTGCGCCCTTACGCCATCACCACCATGCTCGACCTGCTGCACCCGATGTACCAGGAAACCGCTGCCTACGGCCACTTCGGCCGTACCCCGCAGCAGAAGACGGTCGGCGACGACACCTTCACCACCTTCACCTGGGAACGCACCGACCGCGCCCAGTCGCTGCGTGACGCTGCCGGTCTGTAAGTTTTCCTGCAGCGGAAACTGAAAGCCCCTGCCGAGCGATCGGCAGGGGCTTTTTTGTGACATATGGGCTGACAAACGCTGCATGGCGACCCGCACGCTACCTGCCTAGGCTGAGGGCTCCCACCCGCCATGCAAGGATGCTGGCCATGCCGCTCATGCTGCTTTTCGCCCTGCTGTTGACGTTGAATGCTCCCCTGGCCCGCGCTGCCACATGCCCCTCCTGGAAACCGCAACAAGTCGAGACTGAAGTGAGCCGACTGCGCGCCACGCTTGCTCGCTGGGACGACCATTACCATCGCCAGGGCGTTGGGCTCGTACCCGATGAGCTCTATGACCAGAGCCGCCAGCGCCTGGCGCACCTGCAGCAGTGCTTTGGCATTGCCGCTACTCCGTCCCCGCTTGCCAGTGCTCGCGGTCCAATCCCGCATCCGGTCCCGCATACCGGTGTCGACAAGCTGGCCGACCGCCTGGCTGTAGAACGTTGGCTGGCCGGCAAGGCCGATGTCTGGGTGCAGCCAAAGGTCGATGGCGTAGCGGTGTCCCTCATCTACCGACAAGGCCGGCTGGTGCAGTTGATCAGCAGGGGGGACGGCGTGCAGGGGCACGACTGGAGCCGCCACATCCCTCTGCTCGACGCAATCAACCGGAAGTTGCCCCAGGACATCGACCTGCAACTTCAGGGCGAACTGTACCTGCGCCGGGACGCACATGTGCAAGCCCAGGCAGGCAGCGCCAACGCCCGAGGGACGGTAGCGGGGCTGCTGGCTCGCAAGCAGCTGAGTCGTGAACAGGGCGAGCGCATCGGCCTGTTCGTGTGGGACTGGCCGCAGGGCCCTGAGCAGCAGGCCGAACGCCTCGCGCAGTTGACGGAACTGGGTTTCGCGCACAGCCAGGATTACAGCGTCGCCATAGAAACAGCGGACGATGCCGCGCACTGGCGTGACTACTGGTACCGCTCACCCCTGCCCTTCGCCACCGATGGCGTGGTGTTGCGCCAAGGCGTACGGCCCTCGGCCGAGCGCTGGCAGGCCAAGGCACCCTACTGGATCGCGGCGTGGAAGCACCCTTACACGCAGGCCCTGGCCGAAGTGCGCGAAGTACGCTTCCGCGTTGGCCGCACTGGTAGGGTGACGCCAGTCTTGCACGTGCTGCCGGTCACCCTGGATGACCGGAGAATCACCCAGGTCAGCCTGGGCTCACTGGCACGCTGGCTCAAGCTCGACATCCGCCCCGGTGACCAGGTGGCCGTCAGCCTTGCCGGGCTGACCATTCCACGCCTGGAGCAAGTGGTGCACCGCACCGCCGAGCGCCAACCGGTGACCGCACCAGTGCCTGGTCAACACCATGCACACAGTTGCTGGCAGGCCAGCGAAGGCTGCGAGGAACAGTTCATTGCCCGCCTCACCTGGCTCAGCGGCAAGCAGGGGCTGGCACTGCCGCGCACCGGGCCTGGCACCTGGCGCCGACTGGTGGCTGCCGGGCTGGTGACTTCGATGACCGACTGGCTGCACCTGGATGCCAACCGCCTGGGCCAGGTTGCAGGTATCAGTGACGCAACGGCTTCGCAGTTGCTGAGCAGTTTCGACCAAGCCCGCTCACGGCCCTTCGCTCAATGGCTGCGCGGACTGGGCGCCCCCACACCCACCGGCATGCAGGTGACAGGCGGCTGGCGGGAGCTTGCTGCCCGCACGAATCTCGAATGGCAAACCATGCCCGGCATCGGCGAAAAGCGCGGGCAACAGCTTGCAGTTTTTTTTGCGACCACCGAGGTTCAAGCCATTGCTACGCAGCTGGCCAAGGCAGGGATCGACGGTTTCCCCATCGACCGGCAAAGCGTTGAGCAATGATTATTTACCAATTTACCTGTAGGAAAATCCCGAGATTAAGCCGGAAAACCCCAGCAAGGGTTTCTAAATGGGCAAAACCAAGGCAGGATTTCCCCCAACTTTTGCTGCCCCGCCCCGTCAAGGAGGCTTTTCATGAAACGTATTTCGTCCCTTTTCCTGTTTGCGACACTGTGCCTGGCCGCTGGTGCCGCACAAGCCGCCCAGCCGGATGCCGGCCTGACCGGTTGCGCCGCCAAACGCAGCGCCATCGAGAACCAGTTGAAGATTGCCCGCGAACACGGCAACACCGCCCAGGCCGCAGGGCTTGAAGAGGCCCTGCGAGGGGTCGACAACTGCACCGATGCCGGCCTGCGCAAAGAACGTGAGCAGAAGGTGCTCGACGCCCGTCACGAAGTGGCGCAGCGGGAAAGGGACCTGAAGAAAGCCGAAAAGAAAGGCGATCCGGAGAAGATCAACAAGCGCAAGGACAAGCTGGCCGAGTCGCGCAAGGAACTGCAGGAAGCGGTGGATGATCTGGATCGCTGACAGAGATCCGAATACTGCGTCGCCTTTACTGGCCTCATCGCCGGCAAGCCGGCGATGAGGCCGCAACAGGCCATCAATGATTACGAAACTCGGTATGACAGGCCTTGCAAGCCGCTTCGACCTTGTCCATCGGCGCCTTCAACTGCGCAGCGTCCAACGGCTGGCCACGGGTGACATCGACCAGTTCGCCAGTGACGCCTTCCAGCTGCCGGGCCAGGTCATGAAAGCGTGCCTGACGCTCCCACACCTCGGCACGCGCACTACTGTCGCCACCATCGCGCACCTGTGGGAAGTGCTGCCAAGGCTGGTGCGAAAGGTTGTCCAGCTTCAGCGCACCGTCGGCGAACTTCACCCCGTCGAACGGCAAACGCCCGCGCAACATGCCGCCAAGGTCTTCGCTGGTCTTGAGCATGTCCTTGAAGATCACCTTGCGCTTGCCCAGCGGGGAGTTAGGGTCAACCCGGTCACAACCACCCAGGGCCAGCACCGCCAGCAGAACAACAGTCAATCGCTTCAACATCACGGTCTCTTCGGCCAATGCAAATGGGCGGCCAGTATCGCTGCCAAGTGGCCAAAGACCAATAGCCACAAAAAACCAGGGGTGAATATCCGTGTTCACTCATGACAGGAACGTACTCATGAAATCTGCCCTGCGCCACCTGGCCTGGACACTCCCGGCGCTGGCCCTGCTGGCCGGCTGCAACGGCGGCGAAAGCGCCAAACCCGAACCCCATGCCATCGCCACCTACGCCAATGCCACCTGGCAGGACCTGCCCACCGTCAGCGACAGCGACCTGGTGGCGGGCTTCCAGGCCTGGCGCAACGGCTGTGAAAAGCTCAAGCGCGACACCGTCTGGGCCGGTACCTGCGAAGCAGCCGCCAGCGTGCCCGACGATGCCTTGCAGGTGCGCGCCTTCCTGCAACAGAACCTGCAGGTATACGGCCTGCGTTCGGCCGAAAACAATGCCAACGGCCTGATCACCGGTTACTACGAACCGGTCTACCCTGGCAGCCTGAGCCAGTCGGCAACCAACCATGTGCCGGTCTATGGCATTCCCGACGACATGATCGTGGTCGACCTGGCCAGCGTGTACCCAGAACTCAAGGGCAAGCGCCTGCGCGGCCGCCTCGATGGCCGGGTGCTCAAGCCTTACGACACCGCCGAGGTGATCAACCGCGACGGCGCCAAGGCGCCGGTACTGGCCTGGCTGACCGACCCGATGGACCTGCAGTTCCTGCAGATCCAGGGTTCCGGCCGGGTACAACTGGAAGATGGCCGCCAGCTGCGCCTGGGTTACGCCGACCAGAACGGCCACCCCTATCGGCCGATCGGGCGCTGGCTGGTGGAACAGGGTCAGTTGAAGAAGGAAGAAGTGAGCATGGGGGCCATTCACGCCTGGGCCCAGGCCAACCCGCAGCGGGTACCGGAACTGCTCGCCAGCAACCCCAGCTACGTGTTCTTCAGCACCCGCCCGGACAGCAACGAAGGGCCGCGGGGTTCGCTGAACGTGCCGCTGACGGCTGGCTACAGCGTGGCCATCGACCGCAAGGTGATTCCGCTGGGCAGCTTGCTATGGCTGTCCACCACTCGCCCGGACGGTACGCCGGTGGTACGCCCGGTGGGTGCTCAGGATACTGGCGGGGCAATTACGGGCGAGGTGCGCGCGGACCTGTTCTGGGGCACCGGGCCGGAAGCAGGGGAACTGGCCGGAAACATGAAGCAGCAAGGGCAGATCTGGATGCTGTGGCCCAAGGGCAAGCCGCTGCCTGAGGTGCCAAAAGTGCCTTGATCGGTGCTTGGATTCTTCGCGGGTGACCCCGCGAAGAAGGCGACGCGGTCTCAGATGGAAACCACGAAGAACGCCACGATCATGGCCATCCCGGCAAACCACACCAGCGATCGCAGCATGGCCCAGTCGGCCAGGTAACAGATGATGTAGAGCAGCCGGCTGGTGATGTACATCACCCCCAGTACATCCTGGGTCACCTGCTCGGCATTGCCGACGATATCCGCCACCAGCACCGCCGCGGCAAATGCCGGGAAGGCTTCGAAACTGTTCTGCTGGGCAGCATGTGCGCGCCGCGGGAGCCCGGACAGGGTATCCAGGAACGCGCGCGGGTCGTGGTTGTCGCGCAGGCGGAAGCGGCCACTACCAACTTTGGCTATCAACGCACACAGAGGCGGCAAGAACAGCGCGATCAGGATGCACCACAGGGCAACAGTCATGGACAGGACTCCTTGTTCAGTCTTCGGGTCAAAGCTTCATTACCAGCATGCCGGCCAATACCAGCCCGCAAGCTAGGAGTCTCGGCCCGCCAAAAGGTTCTTTCAGGTAGCGCATACCCAGCAGCACCACCAGGATCACGCTCAACTCCCGCAACGCCGCCGCTTCGGCCACCGACCCAAGGTGCATGGCCCACAGCACCAGCGCGTAACTGAGCAATACACACAGCCCCACCGCAAGCCCCAGGCGCCACTGCAGGCGCCAGAACAACACGAACGGCGCACGCCGCGCCACGCTGGCCAGCAACGGGAAGGGCCAGGCACTGAGCAAGGTCAGCCACACCAGGTAATCCAAGGGTTTGCCCCACAAGCGCACCGCCTGGCCGTCGAACCAGGTGTAGCAACCAATGCACAGGCCGATCAGGGCAACCACCGGCAGCATCGACCAAGGTAGCCGGTCACCCCCACCGCCCTGCCACAACAGGCAGGCCATGCCACAGGGGATCAACAGGATGCCGATTATCTGCTGCTGGCTCAGCGATTCACCGGCAAAGGTCAGCGTCAGCCCCAGCACAACCAGCGGCGACAGCCCGCGCATCAGAGGATAGACCAGCCCCAGATCGCCCACGCGGTAGGCCTGGATCAGCAGAAAGCGGTACAGCTGCTCGGCCAGCGCCGAAGCCAGCAGCCAGGGCCAGATGTTGGCCGGAGGCACCTCGACAAAGGCCACCGCAAGAACCGCGAAGGCCAACGCCACCGTATCCATGCTGGCGATTACCAGCAGGCGCTCGCCGCTGAATTTGATCAGGGTGTTCCAGGTCGCGTGCAGCAGGGCGGCGATCAGTACCAGGGAAGTTGCCAACACGCCTTCTTATCCTTGTGGCTATTTATGGCTGGGACTATATAGCGTTCGCGGGCCGCTGTGCGGCCCCTTACATGGGAACGATTCAAACGACTCTGGTCAAACCTTGTGTCCCGAACCCCGCGCCAGGTCATCAAAGAACTGCCCGAGTAATTCGGGTTACGACTTGGAAGCCACTGTTACAGGATTCGGGATGCTTGAACTAGTTGCCGCGTTTATCTGCCTTACCACCCTTCTCACCTATGTAAATTACCGTTTTATCGGCCTGCCCCCTGCCATCGGCGTGATGGTCACGGCGCTGCTGTTTTCACTGATACTGCAGGGCTTGAGCCTTATCGGCTTCCCTGGTCTGGAAGCGCGCGTCGAAGGGTTGATGAACCAGATCGACTTCAACGACCTGCTGATGCACTGGATGCTGGCGTTCCTGCTGTTCGCCGGCGCCTTGCACGTCAACCTCTCCGACCTGCGCAACTACCGCTGGCCCATCGGCCTGCTGGCCACCGTCGGCGTGCTGATTGCCACCGTGGTCATCGGTTACCTGTCGCACTGGGTGTTCGCCCTTTTCGGCTGGCAGGTGCCGCTGATCTACTGCCTGTTGTTCGGTGCGCTGATCTCGCCCACCGACCCGATTGCCGTGCTTGGTGCGCTACGTACCGCCAATGCCTCCAAACCGCTTAAAACCACCATCGTCGGCGAGTCGCTATTCAACGACGGCACTGCGGTGGTGGTGTTCACCGTGCTGCTGGGCATCATCCAGCTGGGGGAAACACCGAGCATGACCGACACGGCGATCCTGTTCGCCCGCGAGGCCATCGGCGGTGTGGTGTTCGGCGGCCTGATCGGCTACGCCACCTACCGCATGATCAAGAGCGTCGAGCAGTACCAGGTGGAAGTGATGCTGACCCTGGCATTGGTCATCGGCGGCTCGGCGATGTGCTACGAACTGCACGTTTCGGCGCCGATCGCCATGGTGGTGGCCGGGCTGATCATCGGTAACCTGGGGCGCAACCTGGCGATGAACGACATGACCCGTCGCTACATGGACGGTTTCTGGGAACTGATCGACGACATGCTCAACGCCCTGCTGTTCGCGCTGATCGGCCTGGAACTGTTGCTGCTACCATTCAACTGGATGCACCTGGCGGCCGGTAGCGTGCTGGCGCTGGCGGTGCTGCTGTCGCGGCTGCTGACCGTGGCCCCGGCGATAGTGCTGCTGCGGCGCTGGCGCCCGGTGCCCAAGGGCACGGTACGTGTGCTGACCTGGGGTGGCCTGCGCGGTGGGGTGTCGGTTGCCCTGGCACTGTCGCTGCCACTGGGCGAGGAGCGTGACCTGCTGCTGTCGATCACCTACATCGTGGTGCTGTCGTCGATCCTGGTGCAGGGGTTGAGCATCGGGCGAGTGGTACGCAAGGTCAGCGCTCAGCCGTGAGCAATTGTGCCGGCCTGTTTGCGGGTAAACCCGCTCCCACAGAATCTCCGCTACCTTTCGGGCAGTGAAAACCTTGTGGGAGCGGGTTTACCCGCGAAGAGGCCAGCACCTACAACCGGGATCTATTCGACTGCACTGTCCGGGAACTGGTCCTGGATGTACTTGATCTCGGTCCGCCCATGCGGTGCCGGCAACCCGTCCTCGCCAAGGTTGACGAAGACCATCTTGTCGACCGTGAGAATGGCCTTGCGAGTGATCTTGTTGCGCACTTCGCACTTGAGGGTGATCGAGGTGCGGCCGAACTCGGTGGCGGTGATGCCCAGTTCGATGATGTCGCCCTGACGCGAGGCACTGACGAAGTTGATTTCCGATATGTACTTGGTCACCACGCGCTGGTTGCCCAGCTGGACGATGGCGTAGATCGCCGCCTCCTCGTCGATCCAGCGCAGCAGGCTGCCACCGAACAAAGTGCCGTTTGGGTTGAGGTCTTCGGGTTTAACCCACTTGCGGGTATGAAAGTTCATCTGTACTCCTGACCTGCTTGGCTAACGTGCAGCAATGATGGCAGAGCTGCCGCTGCCGCTCCATTGAACATCGACTATCGTCGCGATTAATCGACAGAAAACCTTGGGCAAGCCGACGGGCACGGCTATAATCTCCGCCGCTTCACATGGCCGCCCACAGCGGCGCCATGCCCGCCACCCGTCCGAGGGGCGCTGCAGCAGGCTAGGCCTGTCAGGCTCGGATGGGGCGTTGCTCGCTCTCGCGAGCGCTTAACGCACAACGGCGCCCATTCGCACACTACGAATGGAGGCTCTCATGAGCGCTGCAAACATGCCTGCTGGTTTTACCGATTACAAAGTCGCCGACATCTCCCTGGCCGCCTGGGGTCGTCGCGAAACCATCATCGCCGAATCGGAAATGCCTGCACTGATGGGCCTGCGTCGCAAGTACCTGGCCGAGCAACCGCTCAAGGGTGCGAAGATCCTGGGCTGCATTCACATGACCATCCAGACCGCCGTGCTGATCGAAACTCTGGTTGCCCTGGGTGCCGAAGTGCGCTGGTCGTCCTGCAACATCTTCTCCACCCAGGACCAGGCCGCCGCGTCCATCGCCGCCGCCGGTATCCCGGTGTTCGCCTGGAAAGGTGAAACCGAGCAAGAGTACGAGTGGTGCCTGGAGCAGACCATCCTCAAGGATGGCAAGCCATGGGACGCTAACATGGTCCTCGACGACGGTGGCGACCTGACCGAGCTGCTGCACAAGAAGTACCCGCAAGTACTGGAGCGCGTGCACGGCGTGACCGAAGAGACCACCACCGGCGTGCACCGCCTGCTGGACATGCTGGCCAAGGGCGAGCTGAAAGTCCCGGCGATCAACGTCAACGACTCGGTTACCAAGAGCAAGAACGACAACAAGTACGGCTGCCGTCACAGCCTGAACGACGCCATCAAGCGTGGTACCGACCACCTGCTGTCGGGCAAGCAGGCCCTGGTGATCGGCTACGGTGACGTGGGCAAGGGCTCGGCCCAGTCCCTGCGCCAGGAAGGCATGATCGTCAAGGTCACCGAAGTCGACCCGATCTGCGCCATGCAGGCCTGCATGGACGGCTTCGAAGTGGTTTCGCCATTCATCGACGGTATCAACAACGGCACCGAAGCCAGCATCGACAAGGCCCTGCTGGGCAAGATCGACCTGATCGTGACCACCACCGGCAACGTCAATGTCTGCGACGCCAACATGCTCAAGGCGCTGAAGAAGCGCGCCGTGGTATGCAACATCGGCCACTTCGACAACGAAATCGATACCGCCTTCATGCGCAAGAACTGGGCCTGGGAAGAGGTCAAGCCGCAGGTGCACAAGATCCACCGCACCGGCGCCGGCAGCTTCGACCCGCAGAACGATGACTACCTGATCCTGCTGGCCGAAGGCCGCCTGGTCAACCTGGGCAACGCCACTGGCCACCCAAGCCGCATCATGGACGGTTCGTTCGCCAACCAGGTACTGGCGCAGATCTTCCTGTTCGAGCAGAAGTTCGCTGACCTGCCGGCCGAGAAGAAAGCCGAGCGCCTGACCGTTGAAGTACTGCCGAAGAAGCTCGATGAAGAAGTGGCCCTGGAAATGGTCCGCGGCTTCGGCGGCGTGGTCACCCAGCTGACCAAGCAGCAGGCTGACTACATCGGTGTCACCGTCGAAGGCCCGTTCAAGCCGCACGCCTACCGCTACTAAGCGGCCAGCTTGAAGCTTCAAGCGGCAATCAAAGGCAGACCATGCCATTGCCGCTTGCAGCTCGAGCATCAAGGATCTTGAACGATGCCCAAGCCAGGCCGGCCATGACCGATCTGGCTTTTACTTGCAGCCTGCCGCTTGAAGCTTGCTGCCAGAGGAACGCCCGATGTCCCAGGAACGCCGTTACAGTTTCGAGTTCTTCCCGACCAAGACCGATGCCGGCCACGAAAAGCTGATGGGCGTCGCCCGCCAGCTGGCCGCCTACAACCCGGACTTCTTCTCCTGCACCTACGGTGCCGGTGGCTCTACCCGCGACCGCACGCTGAACACCGTGCTGCAGCTGGAAAGCGAAGTGAAGGTACCTGCCGCGCCGCACCTGTCGTGCGTAGGCGATACCAAGGCCGAACTGCGCGCCCTGCTGGCCGAATACAAGGCTGCAGGCATCAAGCGCATCGTCGCCTTGCGTGGAGACCTGCCATCGGGCATGGGCATGGCCAGTGGCGAACTGCGCTACGCCAGTGACCTGGTCGAATTCATCCGCCAGGAAACCGCGGATCACTTCCACCTGGAAGTGGCCGCCTATCCGGAGATGCACCCCCAGGCCCGCAATTTCGAGGCTGACCTGGCCAACTTCGTGCACAAGGTCAAGGCCGGTGCCGACAGTGCCATCACCCAGTATTTCTTCAACGCCGACAGCTACTTCTACTTCGTCGAGCGCGCACAGAAGTTGGGCGTGGACATCCCGGTGGTACCCGGCATCATGCCGATCACCAACTACAGCAAGCTGGCGCGCTTCTCCGACGCCTGCGGCGCCGAGATCCCGCGCTGGATCCGCAAGCAGCTGGAAGCCTATGCCGACGATACTGCCAGCATCCAGGCATTCGGCGAAGAAGTGATCACCCGCATGTGCGAACAGCTGCTGCAAGGCGGCGCTCCAGGGCTGCACTTCTATACCTTGAACCAGGCCGAGCCGAGCCTTGCGATCTGGAACAATCTGAAGCTGCCACGCTGAAATTTTTTGCAAAACCTGTTTAAGATTTGATTAAGGCTTTGGTCATAGACTAAAGCCTTATTCATTTTCCGGTTACACAGGTCTTGCCTGCCATGCAGCCCCACCAGCCATCGCGTCCCCAGCTCGTCTACCTGGCTTTTGGCCCGGCAACCTACCATCAGGAAGCCTGTTTCAGCATCATCAGCGCCCTCGCCCACCTGGGCACGGCAGCAGACGAAGCCATGGACATCCAGGTCTACACCGACAACCCGCAGCCCTATACCGGCCTGCCTGTCACTGTACACCTGCTGGACGAAGCCACGCGCCAGGCATGGAACGCCCCTCACGGTTATCACTTTCGCAGCAAGCATGTGCTGTTGCGCCAGGTGCTGCAGCAACACCCGCTGGCAGTGCTGATCGACACCGACACCTTCTTCCGCAAGTCGCCGCTGGAGCTGTTCGCCCGGGTGGCCCCAGGCCGCCTGCTGTGCAATGCCATCGGTGCGCGCTATGGCAGCAACCAGAAGTGCCTGCTGTACAAGAACCTGCTGGCCATCCTTGAATCCCGCGGTCTGGCCGATTGCCAGATGCCACTGGTCAATTCCGGGGTGATCGGCCTCACCGCCGAAGACGCCGGCGCCCTGGACCGCTCCATCGCCATGATGGACGAGTTCCACCCCTTGGCTCGCGAAGCCTATACCCTCGAGGAGTTCTGCCTGGCGGTGGCGGCCTACCGCACGCTGGAGTTGGCCGAGTGCACAGATGTCATCCACCACTACTGGAGCCGCAAGGCGCAGTTCCGCGCCAAGATCCAGGCCTGGCTGCGCAAGCACGGCCATGACCCACTGAGCCACGCGGCGCTGGCCGACGTGTCCCTGGTCAATGACCAGCTGCCACGGCCACCAGCCCTGCAACGCCTGGGTTACAAGGCGCTGAGCATGACCCTGCCCAGCCACGAGCGCCAGTTCGCCCGCGAGCTGCTGTATGGCTGCTACCCCTACCCTAATGAATTCGACCGCGCCTGCGCGCCGGCCTGGTGGGACAAGGCCCTGGAAAACCTCAACGCCCGCCATGGCCATATGGGGCCCGAGCAACTGCGCCAGTGCCTGCGCCACCCGGGGTTGCGCCTGTCATTGGGCGAACGGCGCAAGGATATCGAAGCGCATCTGCTGAGGTCATCCCACACTTGAGTGACCCTGTGTCGGCCTCTTCGCGGGTAAACCCGCTCCCACAGGATCTGCTGGCTTGCAGGCTGGTGCTGTACTTGTGGGAGCGGGTTCACCCGCGAAGAGGCCAGCACAGGAGAACATCATCCTCACTGGCCTTGAACAGGCCGAGCGCGTAATCTCCGGCCATGCCACACGTCGCCCGCCTGTTCTGGATCCTGTTGCTTGCCTGCCTGAGCCCGCTGGCCCTGGGCGAGCGCCTGCGCCTGGTGACCGACGACTGGGCACCCTATGCATACCAGCACGACGGCGAGCCGCACGGCATCGACTACGAAGTCACCACACGGGTGTTCGAACGCCTTGGCGTCGAGGTGGAGTGGGAATTCCTGCCGTGGAAGCGCTGCCTGGCAATGATCGAGCAGGGCCAGGCCGACGGCATCATGGACATCTTCCAGACCGAGTCGCGCCAGCCATACCTGGTGTACGCCCCCGAGCCCATGTCGGAGGTAGAGTTCGTCCTGTTCGAGGCCAGTGCACGCCCCCATGCCGTCAAGGCGCTGGAAGACCTTGCCGGCCTCACAGTCGGTACCTCACCCGGCTACGTCTATGGTGCCGCGTTCAATGAGGCCGTACATTTCACGCGCGAAGCCGCGCCTACCCATGAAGCCAACTTCGGCAAGCTGGTGCTAGGCCGCATCGACCTGGCAATCACCGACCGCAGGGTCGGCCATTACCTGCTGCGGCATCTGGGCCTGCAACAGCAGGTCAAGGAGCTGCCACTGGTGATCAACCGCCAGGCGCAGTACCTGGGGCTCGCGCGCAAGCCGGGGCGGGAGGCACTGGCCCAAGCCTTCGCCGCGGAACTGCGTCGCTTCAAGCAGGAACCGGCCTATGCAGCAATCAGCAACCGCTACACAGGCGACATCGGAAACATTCTCAACGCCGTTGAGCAGCAGGAAAGCAGCACAGCGCGATAGCTCTGTTATACTCGGGCCTTCCCGCCCGGCTCACGCCCGGACGCTCGGCCTCGCAACAGGCATCCCGATCGGCATCGACGCGCCTTCGCGTTACCCTCCGCTACCCGGATGTGCAGTGAAAGCCCAGCTGGACCGGACGCGATCGCATCCCACCGATGCCCGTCGCGCCAGGCAGAACATCCCAAACGGGCCCAGCCCACACGAGAACAGGATTGCCCATGTCCTTTGCTTCCCTCGGTCTCTCCGAGGCTCTTGTCCGCGCTATCGAGGCTGCGGGCTACACCCAGCCGACCCCCGTGCAACAGCGGGCGATTCCCGCCGTGTTGCAAGGCCGCGACCTGATGGTCGCCGCACAGACAGGTACTGGTAAAACCGGCGGTTTCGCCCTGCCGATCCTCGAGCGCCTGTTCCCGGCCGGCCACCCCGACAAGTCGCAGCGCCATGGCCCGCGCCAACCTCGCGTGCTGGTCCTGACCCCGACCCGCGAACTGGCAGCCCAGGTGCATGACAGCTTCAAGGTCTATGCCCGTGACCTGCCACTGGTCAGCGCCTGCATTTTCGGCGGCGTCGGCATGAACCCGCAGATCCAGGCCATTGCCAAGGGTGTGGACGTGCTGGTCGCCTGCCCGGGTCGCCTGCTCGACCTGGCAGGCCAAGGCAAGGTTGACCTGGCCCACGTGGAAATCCTGGTGCTGGACGAAGCCGACCGCATGCTCGACATGGGCTTCATCCATGACGTCAAGAAGGTCCTAGCCCGCCTGCCGGCCAAGCGCCAGAACCTGTTGTTCTCGGCCACCTTCTCCAAAGACATTACCGACCTCGCCGACAAGCTCCTGCACAACCCGGAGCGTATCGAGGTCACCCCGCCGAACACTACCGTCGAGCGTATCGAGCAGCGCGTATACCGCCTGCCCGCCAGCCACAAGCGCGCGCTGCTGGCACACCTGATCACCCAGGGTGCCTGGGAACAGGTACTGGTGTTCACTCGCACCAAGCACGGCGCCAACCGCCTGGCCGAGTACCTGGAAAAGCACGGCCTGACCGCCGCCGCGATCCACGGCAACAAGAGCCAGAACGCCCGCACCAAGGCCCTGGCCGACTTCAAGGCCAACAACGTGCGCGTACTGGTCGCCACCGACATCGCCGCCCGAGGCCTGGACATCGACCAATTGCCGCACGTGGTCAACTTCGAGCTGCCGAACGTCGAGGAAGACTACGTCCACCGTATCGGTCGTACCGGCCGTGCCGGGCGTTCGGGCGAGGCCATTTCCATGGTCGCGCCGGATGAAGAGAAGCTGCTCAAGAGCATCGAACGGGTGACCAAGCAGAAGATCCCGGACGGCGACCTGATGGGCTTCGACGCCAGCCAGATAGAAGCCGAAAAACCTGAAGTACGCGAACGCCAGCAGAACAACGGCCGTGGTGGCCGCAACCAGCAGGCCCGCGGCGAAGGCGGCAAAGACGCCAACGGCGGCCGCAAGGACAAGGGCAAGGATAAAGGCAAGGCCAAGCAACAGGCTGCTGACAAGCCGGCCGACAAGGAAAAGAGCGGCGACAAGCAGCAGCAACGCAAGCCGCGTGACAAGAAGCCACGCCAGCAGCAACAGCAGGCCAGCAACAGCAGCGTGCCGAAAGTGCCTGTCGACCGTGATCCGGAAGAGTTCCTGGACGACGAAATCGACAACTTCGGCAACCGTGCCGACTACGTCAGCCCGTATCAGGGCAAGAACCAGGGCCGCAATCGCCGCCCGGGTGGCAGTGCCGGCCAAGGTCAGGGCCAGGGTAATGGCCAGCGCAGCAATGCCGGTGGCCAGGGTCGCACCAGCGGCCAGCCGCGCAGCGGCGGGGGCGGCGAGAAACGTCCGGCCCGCGGCAACAACGGTGGCGGTGCCCGTCGTGATGGCGGTGGCCGTGGCCGCCCGGCCCGTGACGATGCCGCCCGGCAAGAACCGGCCGTGCGCAACCCGCGTCAGCCGGAAAAACAGCCGGTGATCATCCGCAAGGAATCGAAGCTCGACCGATACCCGACGCCGGAGCAACTGGATGACCTGCCAAGCCGTCCGCGCGGTGAGCGCCCGGCGCTGCTTACCCGCAAGGGCTGACAAAAAGCATGAGGGGGCCGCTTTGCGGCCCTTTCGCGACACAAGGCCGCGCCAAAAGGTTTT
>NZ_JBNRIJ010000028.1:47920-54472 GCF_053557675.1 Pseudomonas sp. XP1
GAAGCAGCCCCCTCGGTCTTTCAGCTAAGCCGAATTACTTCTGCTTCACGCCTTCAACACTGATATCCAGGTCCAGGGTCTGCGAAGTAGCGCCCGGGCCCTTGATGCCGAAGTCGTTCAGGTTCAGCGTGGTGGTAGCGTTGAAACCAGCGCGCTCGCCGCCCCATGGGTCCTTGCCTTCACCGTTGAAGGTGGCCTTGAAGGTGACCGGCTTGGTCACACCATGCATGGTCAGGTCGCCTGTCACATCAGCAGTCTTCTCGCCAGTCGGCTTGACGCTGGTGGAGACGAACTTGGCTTCGGGGTACTTTTTCACGTCGAGGAAGTCGGCGCTGGCAATGTGCTTGTCACGCTCGGCGTGGTTCGACCACAGGCTGGCGGTTTTCAGGTCGACGTTGATCTTGCTGGCTTCAGGCTTGGCGCTGTCCCAGGTGAAGTTGCCGTCGAAGTCCTTGAAGGTACCGTGAATGAAGCTGTAGCCCAGGTGGCTGATCTTCCAGTCAACGAACGCGTGCTGGCCTTCCTTGTCGATCTTGTACTCGGCAGCCATGGCCTGGCCGGCGGAGAACAGAGCGGTACCGAGCGCCAGGGCGGCAAAAGTCTTTTTCAACATCCTTACTTCCTTCCTATGCAATTGAGGTTGAGAGTCAAGCTTTGCGGCCCAGCATGCGGGTCAGGGTCGCGTCACGGTCGATGAAATGGTGCTTTAGCGCTGCCAGGCCATGCAGCACGGCAAAAATCACCAAGCCCCAGGCCAGCCAGAGATGAATCACGCCAGCCAGGTCTGCCTGGTCGGGCAGGTCGCTGACCAGTGCCGGCACTTCGAACAGGCCGAAGACCGGAATGCCGACACCGTCGGCGGTAGAAATCAGGTAACCGGCGATCATTACCGCGAACAACCCCAAGTACAGGGCCAGGTGGCCCAACTTGGCTGCCAGGCGGGTGAGTGCGCCATGGTTGGCCAGTGCAGGTGGTGGCGGGCTGATGAAGCGCCAGACCACCCGCAGCAGCATCACCGCCAGCAGCAGCAGGCCGATGCTCTTGTGCAGGTCCGGGCCGGCCTTGCGCCAAGGGCTGTAATAGTCGAGGCCGACCATCCACAGGCCCAGGCCGAACAGGCCGAAGACAGCCAGAGCCACGCCCCAGTGCAGGACAATGCTGACCACGCCGTAGCGAGAAGGTGAATTGCGCAGTTGCATGTTGACGTGTTTCCCCGTGAAAGCTGTGCACAGACTAACGCGTAACGTATCGAAGAAAAGCGGAAAAAATTGCTTTGGATTATCGAGAAATCCGATATTTATTGTGTGGGTTTCCCATTAAGGAAACATTAACGATAGTTGGGTAATCGGCGGTTGCCAGTGCCGACCCTTCGCAGCACAAGGCTGCTCCTACAGGACAGCGCAGTACTTGTAGGAGCAGCCTGGTGCTGCGAAGAGGCTGGCAATAAATCAACCCGCTTTGGCTTGGGTATTGGCTACAGCTTTCCTGGCAGGCTCGGACTTGGCAGTTGCCTTCTTGGTCTCGGCAGGCTTGTGGGCCGGTTTGTGCGCCGGTGCATGCTTGCCAGGTGCAGCCTTGGTAGCAGCAGGCTTGGCCGCCGCTTCCTTGACCACAGGTGCTGGTGCAACCGGGGCCGGTGCTTGCGGCGCAGGCACAGGTGCCGGCGCCACTTCCTCGGCCTTGGCAATCGGCTCGGCCTTTATCTCAGGCTTGTCGGCCCCGCCGAACAGGCGCTTGAAGAAGCCCGGCTTGTCCTGCTTGGCCTCATCGACCGCCTTCGGCTCAGCTTTGGCCGGGGCCTTTTCAACCTTGTCGCCCTTGCTGGAAGAGCCGCCAAACAGGTTGGAGAAGAACCCACCCTTGCTCTCCTTGGCCGCCACGGCGCCTGCAGCTGCTGCCGCCGCCACCGGCGCCGCCTTGGCCGGGTCGAACGACTTGCCGGCCAGCAGGTCCTGCACCTGGTTGGCCGCGCGCTGGCCGCTGCGCAGCGCGCCCTCCAGAGTGCCTGGGTAGAGGGCGTCAGTATGCTCACCAGCAAAGGTGATGCGCTGCACCGGGCGCTCCCACAGGCGCCAGTACTTGCTGATCTGGCCCGGGCCATAGGCCAGGTAGGCGCCGCCGGTACCGGCGTCGGTGCTGTAGCGCTTGACCTCGTAGCCTGTGAACGAGCCACGGGCCTGTGGGTAGAACGCATGCAGGCGGATCAGCACCTGGTCGACCATCTGCTTGTCGCCGAACGCCTGAAGCAGGCGAGCGTTGTCACCCGACAGGTTGATCACCACGTTGGCGCCACCCTTGAGCGCAGGTTCGATCCACAGCATGCCCAAGCCAGCGTTACTGAAGATTTCGCCCGACATCCGCGCGCGGCTTTCCCACACCGGCTTCTTGAACTTGAGCATCAGCTGGTCACGCCAGCCATAGTTGGTGCCCTTCAATGCCGCCAGGTGCTGGCTGTCCAGGCCCGGGGTCATCTGGATCTTGGCCAGGGCACGCAGGGGCACGGCCATGACCAGGTAATCGGCCTGGTAGCCGACACTGCCGACCTTGACCGTGACGCCGTCCTTGTCCTGGACGATGGAGGTCACCGGCGAACTGGTCTTGATGGTCTTCAGTTGCTTGACGAAAGCCTGGGCCAGCACCGGGCTGCCGCCGGGCAGGCGAGCGGCACGCAGGTCACGGTCGCTGACGCCGCGATACACGCGGTTCTGCTGAGCGAAGTACAACAGCGACAGGCGCGATGGCTCATCGTAGCGGGTACGGATCTGCTGGTTCACCAACTGACGGGCGGTGGCCGGCAGTTGCAGCTTGTCCAGCCAGGTGGAAACGTTGATCTGGTCGAGGGCGAACAGCGTGCTGTTGGCTTGCGGGTTCAGCGGGTCATCAATCGAACGGGCCAGGTCATCGAGGGTTTTCTCGTAACGTTTGAGCGCATCGGCAGTAGCCGGCTGCTTGGTTGCCAGGTCGGTGGCGCTGAAATACTCGCCGTCGATCAGGTAACCGGGGGTACGTACGAATTCCGGTGCCGGCAGTGTTTCAAGTTTGAAACGGTCAAGGTACTGGTTGAGCACCGGCTGCGCCTTGGCGTTGCCGATCCACTCGCTGGTGGCCAGGCCCGAGCGCCCGCCCATGCCCGGTTTGGCTTCCAGCAGCGTCACCTGCCAGCCTTTGTTCTGCAGCTCATAAGCGGCGGTCAGGCCCGCCAGGCCGCCACCCACGACGATCGCCGAAGGTGTCTTGTCCTTTGCCAGCGCGGCGCCGCTGGACACACCAATCAATACCAACGCGCACAGGCGCACCCAAGCAGCAGCCATGTCGGCGAACTCCGAGTCAGGGGGTTACAGAAACGGGGAGAGGCAGGAATGCCCCGGGAGAGATGCGTTAAGAATACGTCAGGTCTGCGGACCCTGCCAGCGCAGTGACATCAAGTCCTTTTGGCCACTGACAATTTTGCCTGCGACGATTCGGCACGGTAGCAAGCGAAGCTGGCAACCCGGTGAACAGCAGCGGTTGTCCTGCCCTGCGGCATTGCTTAGGCTTACGCGGTCGAACCAAGCCGCAAAGCCAGGAGAAGTGCCCATGGGCCTCAATGATCAGTGGATGCAACGCGACCTCAAGGTCCTGTGGCACCCCTGCACCCAGATGAAAGACCACGAGCAGCTGCCGCTGATCCCGATCAGGCGCGGCGAAGGCGTGTGGCTGGAAGACTTCGAAGGCAAGCGCTACCTGGATGCGGTGAGCAGTTGGTGGGTCAACGTGTTTGGCCATGCCAACCCGCGAATCAACCAGCGCATCAAGGACCAGGTCGACCAGCTGGAGCACGTGATCCTGGCCGGCTTCAGCCACCAACCGGTGATCGAGCTGTCCGAGCGCCTTGTAGCCATGACTCCGGCTGGCCTCGACCGGGTGTTCTATGCCGACAACGGTTCGTCATGTATCGAAGTGGCGCTGAAGATGAGCTTCCACTACTGGCAGAACGTCGGCAAACCGGGCAAGAAGCGCTTCGTCACCCTGACCAACAGCTACCACGGCGAAACCATCGCCGCCATGTCGGTCGGTGATGTGCCGCTGTTCACCGAAACCTACAAGGCGTTGCTGCTCGACACCCTCAAGGTGCCCAGCCCCGACTGCTACCTGCGCCCCGAGGGCACGAGCTGGGAAGAGCACTCGCGCACCATGTTCCAGGCCATGGAACAGACCCTGGCCGAGCACCACGCCTCGATCAGCGCGGTGATCGTCGAACCGCTGATCCAGGGTGCCGGCGGCATGCGCATGTACCACCCGGTGTACCTCAAGCTGCTGCGCGAGGCCTGCGACCGCTACGACGTGCACCTGATCCACGACGAAATCGCCGTGGGCTTCGGCCGCACAGGCACCATGTTCGCCTGTGAACAGGCCGGCATCCGCCCGGACTTCCTGTGCCTGTCCAAGGCCCTGACCGGTGGTTACCTGCCACTGGCTGCCTGCCTGACCACCGACAAGGTGTATCAGGCGTTCTACGACGACTACCCGACCCTGCGCGCATTCCTCCACTCGCACAGCTACACCGGCAACCCGCTGGCCTGCGCCGCAGCGCTGGCGACCCTGGACATCTTCGAGCAGGACAACGTGATCGAGGCCAACAAGGCCCTGGCCACCCGCATGGCCAGCGCCACCGCGCACCTGGCCGACCACGAGCATGTGGCCGAGATTCGTCAGACCGGCATGGCTCTGGCCATCGAAATGGTCCAGGACAAGGCCGGCAAGGTCGCCTACCCGTGGCAGGAGCGCCGTGGCCTTAAAGTGTTCGAGCATGCCCTGACGCGTGGCGCCCTGCTGCGCCCGCTGGGCAGCGTGGTGTACTTCCTGCCGCCCTATGTGATTACGCCGGAGCAAATCGACTTCCTGGCAGAAGTGGCCAGCGAAGGCATCGACATTGCCACCCGCGACAGCGTCAGCGTGGCCGTACCAGCCAACTTCCACCCCGACTTCCGCGACCCGGGCTAGGTCCTACAGCCTGCCGCCTAACCCTGTGGGAGCGGGTTCACCCGCGAATGCGATAGTGGACTCACCGCCGCATTCGCGGGTAAACCCGCTCCCACAGGGTCACATGTCCCCTTTTCGTCCGAGCTGAACCATGAGACTGTCCCGCTTTTTCATCGACGCCCCCCTGAGCCTTGGCGAGCACGACCTGCCCGAAGCCCAGGCCCACTACATCGGCCGCGTATTGCGCATGGCACCCGGCGACCCCGTGCAGTTGTTCGACGGCAGTGGCCAGGAATACCGCGGCCAGTTGCTCGAAGTGGGCAAGAAAGCCGTGCGCGTCAGCCTCGACCAGGCCCTCGCTGGCCAAGCCGATTCACCACTGCACGTGCACCTCGGCCAAGGCCTGTCCCGTGGCGAGCGCATGGACTGGGCAGTCCAGAAAGCCACCGAACTGGGCGCCAACGAAATCACCCCGATCGTGAGCGAACGCTGCGAAGTGCGGCTGAAGGACGAGCGCGCCGACAAGCGCCTGGCCCACTGGCGCCAGGTGGCGATCAGCGCCTGTGAACAATGCGGCCGCTCGACCTTGCCGGTCATCCACCCGCCAGTGACCCTGGCTGAATGGCTGAACACCGCCAAGGCCGACCTGAAACTGGTCCTGCACCCGGTGGCCGAACCGCTCACCAGCCACGCCAAGCCTGCTACCCTGGCCTTCCTCATCGGCCCCGAGGGCGGCCTGAGCGAGGCGGAGGTCGACCAGGCCAAGGCTGCCGGCTTCCATGCAGCACGCCTGGGCCCACGCGTGCTGCGCACCGAAACCGCACCGGTGGTGGCATTGGCGGTGGCGCAGCAACTGTGGGGCGACTTTTAACTAACGCACGTAGAACGACACCGCCACGAAGTGCATGAGGCTGCCGGCGATCACGAACAGATGCCAGATGCCATGCCAGTGGCGGAAGCGGCTGTCGAAGGCGAAGAAGATGATGCCGACGGTATAGAACACCCCGCCGGCGGCCAACCAGGCAAAGCCTGCGCTGCCGAGCGAGTGCAGCAATGGCTTGACCGCCACCAGCACGATCCAGCCCATCACCGCATAGATGATGATCGACAGGATGCGCGCCTCGGATCGCGGCTTGATCTCCTGCAGCATGCCGATCACCGCCAGCCCCCAGACCACCCCGAACAGGCTCCAGCCCCAGGGGCCGCGCAGGCTGACCAGGCAGAATGGCGTGTAGCTGCCGGCGATCAGCAGGTAGATCGACAGGTGATCGAGCTTGCGCATGATCACCTTCGCCCGCCCGCGAGTGCTGTGGTACAGGGTAGAAATGCTGTACAGCAACAACAAGGTGCTGCCGTAGATGGAGAAACTGACGATCTTCCACGGGTCGCCCTGCAGGCCCGCGACCACGATCAGCCAGATGGCACCGATACAGGCCAGGACGGCACCGACCAGGTGGGTCCAGGCGTTGAAGCGTTCACCGTAGTACATGCAAACACAGACCTCCTGAAGATAGCGAACACACCTTCAGCCCCGATTTGTGGTTGTGCGCCTGGCTGTTCACCAGCAACGGCCTGCCGGTCGAAGTGCTG
>NZ_JBNRIJ010000028.1:54531-65781 GCF_053557675.1 Pseudomonas sp. XP1
TATGGCTTACATCCTACCCAAAGTCAGGTTGCAGTTCCGCGTCACGCACCAGCCGTTCCAGCCCGACCAGGTCCGGCACCCGCGCCACCTGCTCGCCCACCTGCACTGCCGCCAGCTCCAGCCGGCCCAGCGCCACGTCCACGTAGTTCAGTTGGCTGTCGAGCTTGCACGAGCGCGGTATGTCTTGCAGCAACAACGCCAGGTAGCGCAGGCCGGTATCACCCAGGGCATTGAGCAGCACCACGCGGGCCCGCTCGCCGCAGGGTGTCTCGCCACCGCACGCGGCTTCGAAGCCGATCAGCGGCAGGCGCTGCTGGCGCCAGTCGATCCAGCCCAGGTGCCAGGCCGGCTCGCCGCGTTGACACACCAGGTTGCGCTGACCACTCAGTTCGGCCACCGCCACGTTGGGCAACACCAAGGTACGGTCGCCCAACGGCAGCAAAAGCCCGGTCAGGCTGCTGCGCTGGCCGGCGATCAGTTCAAGCATGGGTCTGGCTCCAGTGGGCAATGCTCTGCAACAGGACCGACTCCTGATAAGGCTTGCCCAGGTATTCGTTGACGCCGATGGCCATCGCTCGGTCGCGGTGCTTCTGCCCGGTGCGCGAGGTGATCATGATGATCGGCAAGTCTTTCAGCCGCTCGTCACGGCGGATGCGTGTGGCCACCTCGAAGCCGTCCATGCGCGGCATCTCGATGTCCAGCAGCAGCACATCGGGGCGGTGCTCTTCCAACAGGGCCATGGCATCAACCCCGTCCTTGGCCGTCAGCACGCTCATGCCGTGCCGTTCCAGCAGGCGGCTGGTGACCTTGCGCACGGTCACCGAATCGTCCACCACCATTACCAGCAACGCCCGCCGTGGCGCCGGGCCGAACACTTGGCGCCGGGCCGCACCATCGCCCGGCAGGCGCGCCAGGCGCCGCTGCTGGCCACGCAACTGGCCCAGCAGGTCGAGAATCAATACCACCCGGCCATCGCCCAGCAGCGTCGCCCCCGACAACCCGGCAACCGCGGCAAACTGCGGCCCCAGGCTCTTCACCACGATCTCGCGGCTGGGCGACAGGCTGTCGGCCTGGATGGCGAACGATTGCTCCTGGGAATGCACCAGCAACACCGGCAGCGGCACGCTCTGCCCGAGCAATGCCGGGCGTGGCATGCCCTGCAGCAGTTCACCCAGGTAGCGCAGCTCGTATTCGTGGCCGGCGTACACATAACGCGGGGCATCCAGCTGGTAGCACGCCGCCAGTTCGGCCGGCGGCACGCGGACGATGCCCTCGATGGTGTTCAGCGGAATGGCGTACTGCTCTTCGCCCAGATGCACCATCAGCGCACGGTTGACCGACACGGTGAACGGCAGGCGGATCAGGAAGCGCGCGCCTTTGCCCTGGGCCGACTCGATACTCATCGAGCCGCCCAGTTGCTTGACCTCCTCATGTACCACGTCCATGCCCAGGCCACGCCCGGAGATCTGGGTGATCTTCTCGGCAGTGGAAAAGCCCGGGCGCAAGATGAACTGGAGGATTTCGTGATCGCTCAGTTGCGCCTGCGGGTCCAGCAGGCCGCGTTTGATGGCCTTGCGGCGCACCGCTTCCAGTGGCACGCCGGCACCGTCGTCGGTCATTTCGATTACGATGTCCGCGCCTTCGTGCAGCAGATTCAGGTGAATGGTGCCCTGCTCCGGCTTGCCGGCGGCCAGGCGCATTTCGCGGCTTTCCAGGCCATGGTCGACGGCGTTGCGCAGCATGTGCTCCAGCGGCGCCACCATACGTTCGAGCACGCTGCGGTCCAGTTCGCCCTCGGCATTGCCGACCACCAGCTCCACCTGCTTGCCCAGCTCGCTGGCCACCTGCCGTACCACACGCTGCAAGCGCGGCACCAGGCGCTCGAAGGGCACCATCAGGGTGGCGGTCAGGCCTTCCTGCAACTGGCTGTTCACCCGCGCCTGCTGCTGCAGCAGGCTGTAGGCCTCCTGGGCGCGCTGTGCCAGGGTTTCCTTGAGGTCCAGCAAATCCGAGGCGGACTCGAACAGGGCCCGCGACAGCTGCTGCAGTTGCGAGTGGCGGTCCATTTCCAGCGGGTCGAAGTCGTCATACGCATCACCTTCGAACTGCTGCCGGCTGGATATCCGCCCTTGGGTCTCGATGTCCAGGCGCAGCAACTGGTCGCGCATGCGCTCGAGGGTGGTTTCCATCTCGTTGAGGGTGAACTGCGCATCGTTGACCTGCTGCTCGATGCGCCCACGGATGATCGAGTGCTCACCGGCCAGGTTGCCCAGGTCGTCGAGCAGCTCGGCATCGACCTTGACCATGTCGCCCGGCGCCCGCTCCGGTGCCACCGCCGGCGCCTCACTGGTCGCGGCCTCGACCGCCCCCTGGCCGGCGGCGCTATCGGCCAGGGCCGAGAAGCTGAAGTTGCGGATGTAGTCGATCAGCGCGGTGGCGGCATGCAACGGCTGCCCCAGGCGCACGGCATCGAGCATGTGCGCCAGGCGGTCATGGCAGTTCTGCAGCAAGGCGAACAATGGTGCGCTAGGCGGCATACGGCCAGCGGCCAGCAGCTCGTAGAGAAACTCCAGCTCGTGGGCCAGGTCGCCGATCGGCGCAATTTCGACCATGCGCGCCACACCCTTGAGGGTGTGCAGGTCGCGCATCAGGTTGTCCACCTCCACACTGTTGCGCGGGTCGGCCTGCCAACGCGCCAGTGCTGCGGCGGCACTCTCGACGATGTCCGAGCTTTCTTCGAGGAAGACTTCCAGCAGCTCTTCGCCTGGGCTTTCCGGCTCTTCGATCAGCGGCTCGGCCACAGCAGGCAGCAAAGGGTGGTGCGCCGGCCCCAGGCCAAGGGTATCGGCCAGGTCCATGTCCGGGTGCAGCGGCGTGACCGTGTCGATGCCCACCAGGCCGGTAGCCTCCGGAGCCAGGGCCTGGCCCAGCAGGTGGCGCAGGCTGTCGACCAGCTCCGGCCTTGGTGGGATGTCCTGCCCGGCCGCCACCTCGTCGAGCATGTCCAGCAGGGCCTCATGGGCCCGTTGCACGTGGACGAAGAAGCGCGCATCGGCGGGCAGGCTGCCCTCCTCCACGGCGCCGTACAGGTCGAGCAAGGCCTCGCACACGTCATCCATCTGCCACAGGTCGGCCGAGTGTGCTGCGTGGCCCAAGGTGGTCAGTTCGTCGAGCAGCGTGTCCAGCGCATCGCGCTGGCCGGGCTGTTCCTGCCAGCGCGACAGCAACGATTCGGCATCCAGCAGGATATCCATGGCCTGGGCCAGGAAACTGGCAATCAACTGCGGGTCGCGCTTGCTGCGCCGCTGATGCTGCGAGTCGTCATGCAAGCTGGCCAAGTGCGCGTCCACCGCCTGGCCAACCTGCTCGATCAGCTCCACGGCACCAGGGATGGCCGCCAGCGGCGTACTATCGAGTTGCGCCAGGCCCAGGTGGAACAGCGAGCGAGCAGCTTCCAGCCATTCGATCTCGGCCATTTGCAGAGGCAGTTGGTGGCCTTTGTATTCACGTGCCAGGCGATCGAAGGCGGTGGCCAGTTCAGCAACCGGCATCACCCCGGCCATGGCGGCACTGCCCTTGAGCGTATGCAGGGCGCGCTGCAGGCCATCGCTGACCTGCGTATCGTGGCCGTCGGCGCCTTGCAGGAAAGCATCCAGGCTGGCCAGGTGGCCCTGCGCCTCGCTACGGAAAATGTCGAGCAATTGCGGGTCGAGACCATCGATGTCAGCTGCCACCGGGGCATCGTTTTCGGCCAGGGCATGCAGGTGCCCGGCCAGCTCCTCGATTTCCGTCAGTTGCGGTAACTGGCCTGCGGCAAAGTCGGCGAGCAGGTCGGGCAGGTAGACGAATACCTGCTGCAGGGCCACAACGCCTTCCGGGCCGAGCACGCTGCGGCCCTCGAGTACCCGGTTCAGCAGGTGTTCGGCGCCCCAGGCCAGTTCGGCCACCGCCTCGGCATGCACCATGCGGCCGCTGCCCTTGAGCGTATGCAAGGCACGGCGCACTTCTCCCAATGCCTCGCGCTGCTGGTTGTCGGCACGCCAGCGCAGCCAGTGGCGCTCGATTTCCGGCAGCAGCTCACCGGCCTCGTCGAGGAACACTTCACGCAACTCGTCATCGATGCCATCAGCGCTGCCATCGCGGCCCGCGGTGGCCTCGACCAGCGCGCAGTGCACCCCCAGCGCCGCAAGGCTGGCGCGCGCCATGTCGATAAAGGGCTGGCCATCCGCCAATGGGTCCGCCACCCGCCATTGCAGGTAGCATTCGGCGGCGCTCAGGGCCTCGGCCAGGTGCGTCAGCTCATCGGCTGGGGGCTCCATCTCCAGGTGCTGCAGCCAGCGCTGCACATAGCTGGCGCAACCGGCAAACAGCTCGGCCACGGCTGGTAGCATCAACATCGCCAGCGCACCGCGAATCTGCTGCAACAGCCCTGGCAAGGGTTGCAGGCGTTGCCGCGGCCAGCCGGACTCCAGGCAATCGCCGATCAGATCCTTGGCCTGCTGCAGTACGTTCAGCGACTCGTTCAACACCAGTTGGCGGATCTCGGCCAGGTCCGAGCCCGGCAGGCCGCCCTGGCCGTTTTCCTCCAGCGGGCCGACCATGCCGTTGAGCGTAGCCTCCACGTACAGCAAGGCCCCTGCTACATCCATCAACACCGCGTCGTCCACGGCCCGCTCGCCCTGGGCCAGGGCCTGCAGCGCCAGCACCTGGTCGATGATCACCCGGCGTGGCTGCTGGAAGCCCAGCACTGCCAGGGTGTCGGCCACGTGGCGCAGTGGCGCCAGCAGGGCATCGAGCTGCTCGCTGTCCTGGCGGTCGCCACGCACGAACTGGTCCAGCCGCTCCTTGATGCGCATCAGGTCGTCGCACAGCGCGGTCACCACCGAGCGCAGGGCATCGCGGCCAGGCCCTGCCTGCAGCTGCTCGCGCCAGTTGCCCAGCGACAGGTCGAGGTTGGCCAGGTCGTCGGCACCGGCAAAGCGTTGGGCGGCGC
The DNA here is from genome assembly GCF_053557675.1 of Pseudomonas sp. XP1. Taxonomy (NCBI): domain Bacteria; kingdom Pseudomonadati; phylum Pseudomonadota; class Gammaproteobacteria; order Pseudomonadales; family Pseudomonadaceae; genus Pseudomonas; species Pseudomonas sp. XP1. The sequence continues at coordinate 59,525 of NZ_JBNRIJ010000028.1, forward strand.
CGCTGATCAGGCTGGCCTGGGCCAATGGCTCCTCGCCACGGCAGGCACGCAGTTGGTTGAGCAGCGGCAGCATCACCAGAGGCAGGTCGTGGCGGGCGCCGCGCAGGCGCTCCAGGTACGACGGCAATTGCTCCAGGCCGCGGAACAACGCGCCCAGGCAATCACCGCGGGGGCTGACCTGGCCATCGGCCAGGGCCTTGGCGAACAGTTCCAGTTCTTCGGCCAGGCGCGTGGCGCCGCGCAGTTCGAGCATGCGCAGGCAGCCGTGCACCTGGTGCAGGTTGTCGACCACGAATGCCAGCATCGACAGGTCGCCAGGCTCGCCGGCAAAGCGTTCCAGCGCCTGGCGCGCCTGGCCCAGGCAGTCGAGGATGGCGGCCTTGGTCCAGGCCAGCGCCACCGTGTCGTGGCGCTCGGGGCTTACTGGTGCTACAGCCATGGGCACTCCTCGGCGCGGCTCTTCAGCAGGACCATTCACTTGGGCTCTGCTGGTGGCGGCAGGGTGAATCCGGACACCGAACGGCGCATCTCGCTGGCCATGCGTGCCAGATGGCGGATGCTGTCGGCGGTGGCGCCGGAACCGGCGGAGGTCTGCGCGGTAATCTGCTGGATGACCGCCATGGTGTGGGAGATCTGCCCGGCAGACGAAGTCTGCAGCTGGGCGGCATCGGAAATGCTGTGGATAAGATCGGCGAGGTTCTGCGATACGCCTTCGATCTCGGCCAGCGCCACCCCGGCATCCTGGGCCAGGCGGGCACCGCGCACCACTTCGGCGGTGGTCTGCTCCATGGAAATGACCGCCTCGTTGGTGTCGGCCTGGATGGTGCGCACCAGCGCCTCGATCTGCCGGGTGGCTGACGACGAGCGCTCGGCCAGGCGCTGCACTTCGTCGGCAACCACGGCGAACCCACGGCCAGCCTCGCCGGCCAGCGAGGCCTGAATCGCCGCGTTGAGCGCGAGAATGTTGGTTTGGTCGGCAATGTCGTCAATCAGGCTGACGATATCGCCGATTTCCTGGGAAGACTCACCGAGGCGCTTGATGCGTTTGGCGGTGTCCTGGATCTGCTCGCGAATGTTGTCCATGCCGTTGATGGTGTTGTGCACCACCTCGTTGCCCTTGTTGGCGATCGCCACCGAGCGTTCGGCCACCTTGGCCGACTCGTAGGCGTGTGCCGAAACCCGGTCTATCGACTCGACCATGTCGCCTACCGCCTCGGATGCCTCGCTGATCTGCTCGGCCTGGTGTTCGGAGGCTTTGGCCAGCTGGCGTGCGGTGTTCTGTGTGTCCTGCACGGCGGCAGCGACCTGCACGGCGCTGTGGTTGATGGTGGCGACCAGGTCGCGCAGTTGGTCCACGGAATAGTTGATCGAATCGGCAATGGCGCCGGTGAAGTCTTCGGTCACCGATACGGTCACGGTCAGGTCGCCGTCAGCCAGCTCTTCGATTTCATCGAGCAGGCGCATGATCGCCTGCTGGTTGCGTTCGTTCTTTTCCGCTGTCTCACGCAGCTGGCGGTTGGTGGTGCGCACCATCACCAGGCCGATGAGGATGATCGAAGCCAGCGCCAGCAGGCCCAGCACATAGCCGCCGACAGTGTCGAGGGTGCGCCCGCCGGCCAGGTTCTCGAAACCGTTGGCCAGGTGCGAGGCCTCGTCGAGCAGGGTTTGCGACAGGCTGAAGATGTTGCCGGCAGCCTCGCGCACCCGGAACAGTTCCGGCGAGGTTTCGAGGATTTCATCCACCGAGCCGGCAACGAACTGGAACAGCTCGGCAATTTCGGCCAGGCGCGCACGAGCGTCGGCGTCTTCGACACGGGTCACCTGGATCGCCGCGTTGCCACTGAGCATGCCCTCGAGCACCTGGCCGAAGCGCCCGGCATCGCGGCCGAAGGCGTCGGCCGCCTGGGCCGCGGCGTCGTCACCGGCCAGCACGGTGTTGACCGAGCCGAGAATGCGTTCGGCCAGCAGCAGCTGACGCTGGGCTACAGCCACCTGGCTGGCCGGGGCGCCGCTCTGCAGCAGGATTTCGACCACTTTCTCGTATTCCACCTGCAACTGCGGCACGGTCTCGGCCAGGGTCGCCGCCACCTGGTGCAGCGACAGCACCGTCTGCTCGCTGGCCAGGATGGTGTCGGTGTTCTTGCGCAGGTTTTCCCAGTCGCGGCGTACCGCCTCCATCTCGTCACGCACCGTGGGCGGCGCGGGTGGCAGGCCGGTGGACTTGTCACCTTCACGCAGGTAGCCCCAGCGCCGCTCGAAATCGTTGCGCGCGTCCGACAGCAGTTTGAAGGCCAGGGCCTTGCCGGTGGCGGCTTCCGTGGCGTTCTTGGCGATGCGCTGCGACAGCACCCGCAGTTCGCCGGCGTGGCCGATGTACTGCTTGTCGTAGTTGGACTGGGTATTCAGGTAGGCAAAGTTGGCGAACAGCAGGATGATCGACAGGATCAGGATCAGGAACAACAAGGTGATCTGCGCGATGCTGCGGGTACGCGGGGTCACGGTGGTGACGGGGGTGACAGGCTTGTTCACGTTCGCAGGTCCTATAACGCCACATCGAGAAAGCCCGGCGCCTGGGCCAGGGCGAAGGGGCTGAAGATCGCCCAGTTGCGTTCACGCGGGAAGTGCCCCTGCACGAAAGGTGCAGCGGCGCGGATCAGCGGCTGTGGTGGCGACAGCTGCAGGCTGTCGAGGGCAAAGTGCTGCAGGCCCAGCACCTCGTCCACCAGCAGGCCGACGAACAGGTCCTCGTGGTCCAGCACCAGCACCCGCCGCTGCTTGCCCGGGGCGGCGTGGCCCAGGCCGAAGAAGCTGCTCAGGTCCATCACCGGCAACAGCCGGCCGCGCAGGTTGGCTACCCCGCACACCCACGGCTGCACGCCGGGCACGCGGCTGCTGCGCGGTTCGCGCAGCACCTCGGCAACCTCGCCCATGGGCGCGACGAACCATTGCCCGGCAATACGAAAGCCGATGCCGCTCCACTGTTGCAGGCGGTTGTCCTGCGGCGGCTGGTCGGCGACCAGCAGGCGGCAGCGCCGGTCGATGTCCAGCAACAACTCGAAGGCGGTCAGCGACGCGCCCTGCGGGCGGGTGGTCAAGCCCCGAGCACTTCTTTGAGCTTGGCGATCAACGCGTCCTCCTCCACCGGTTTGGTCAGGAAGTCACGAGCGCCCTGGCGCGTGGCCCAGATACGGTCGGTTTCCTGGTCCTTGGTGGTGACCACGATCACCGGGATGGCGCTGGTTTCCGGGTCCTTGCTGAGCTGGCGGGTGGCCTGGAAGCCGTTCATGCCGGGCATGACGATGTCCATCAGCACTGCGTCGGGCTTGTCCTGCCTGGCCAGGGCCACGCCATCGGCACCGTTGTTGGCCTTGAGCACCTGGTAGCCGTGCTTTTCCAGCCATTCGGTCAATCGGTACATCTCTGTCGGCGAGTCGTCGACAATCAGAACTCGGGCCATGCTGGTTCCCCATCAGGAAAGAAAGACCGTGCCATGGCGGGGCGCGGTCAGGGTGCGTGTTGTTGGGCTGCGGCAAAACCGGGCACGTGGGCGCGGATCGCGTCGAGCAGTTCTTCCTTGCTGAACGGTTTGGTCAGGAACTGGTCGGAGCCGACCACCCGGCCGCGGGCCTTGTCGAACAGGCCGTCACGTGACGAAAGCAGAATGACCGGGGTGTCCTTGAAGGCACTGTTGTGCTTGATTACCGCGCAGGTCTGGTAGCCGTCCAGGCGCGGCATCAACACGTCGACGAAGATGATGCTGGGCTGGTGGTCGACGATCTTGGCCAGGGCATCGAAGCCATCACTGGCGGTGATCACCTCGCAGCCCGCTTCACCGAGCAACATCTGCGCGGTGCGGCGGATCGTGCGCGAATCGTCGATCACCATCACCTTCAGGGGTTGTTCCATCACTTGGGCTACCGTCGCTGCTTATGCCGAATTCCTGGGGCCGCTTCGCGCCCCTATCGCGACACAAGGCCGCTCCTACAAGGGACCGCAATCTCCTGTAGGAGCGGCCTTGCGTCGCGATAGGGCTGCGCAGCAGCCGCAAAGGCCTGTTGTATAGCGCTATGACTGGCATTTTTAGCACACTCCGGGTGGCCGTTCCATCTGCGGAGCCCCTTGACCGGCGGCGCTCACGGCGCCACCCTGAGCCACTTTTCTTTCGATCCATCGCGGCCATGCGCCGCCAAGAGGAACCACCCCCATGAGCGTTCGCCTCGGCATTGTCATGGACCCCATCGCGTCCATCTCCTACAAGAAGGACAGCTCGCTGGCCATGTTGCTGGCCGCACAGGCGCGCGGCTGGAGCCTGTTCTACATGGAACAGCGCGACATGTACCTGGGCGCCGGCCAGGCGCGTGCGCAGGTGCGCCCGCTGAAAGTGTTCGCCGACCCGGCCCGCTGGTTCGAACTGGGCGATGAGCAGGACAGCGCGCTGGCCGAGCTGGACGTGATCCTGATGCGCAAGGACCCGCCCTTCGACATGGAGTTCGTCTACAGCACCTACCTGCTGGAGCAGGCCGAGCGCGAAGGCGTGCTGGTGGTCAACCGCCCGCAGAGCCTGCGCGACTGCAACGAAAAACTGTTCGCCACCCAGTTCCCGCAGTGCATGGCGCCGACCCTGGTCAGCCGCCGTGTCGACATCCTGCGCGAGTTCGCCAACAGCCGCGGTGACGTGATCCTCAAGCCGCTGGACGGCATGGGCGGCGCCTCGGTGTTCCGCCACCGCAAGGACGACCCGAACCTGTCGGTGATTCTGGAAACCCTGACCCAGCACGGCAACCAGCAGATCATGGCGCAGGAATACCTGCCGCAGATCGTCGACGGCGACAAGCGCATCCTGATGATCGACGGCGAGCCGGTGGACTACTGCCTGGCGCGTATCCCGGCCAGCGGCGAGACCCGTGGCAACCTGGCCGCCGGCGGCCGTGGCGAGGCACGCCCGCTGACCGACCGCGACCGCTGGATCGCCGCCCAGGTCGGCCCGACCCTGCGCGAGAAGGGCCTGATGTTCGTGGGCCTGGACGTGATCGGCGACTACCTCACCGAAATCAATGTCACCAGCCCCACCTGCATCCGCGAGATCGATGCCGCCTACAACACCGATATCGGCGGGAAATTGATGGATGCCATTGATCGCCAGCTGAAGGCGCGCTGACCGCCGACGCACGGCAACAACCCAGAGTGGGGTATGATGCGGGTCCTTTTGGCCTGGCCTGCTACCCCGCCCTGCGGTTGCTGGAAACCTGATGACGCTGCCCGCTGACATCCCCGCCGACCTGCTCCCCCCCCGTGTTCGCCCGGTGGACCGGCTCGGCTTTACCCTGTTCCTGGCCGCCCTGGTGCACCTGGCGCTGATCCTTGGCGTCGGCTTCAGCGTGGTCAAGCCTGCCGAAATCCGCCACACCATGGACATCACCCTGGCCACCTTCAAGAGCGAGAAACCGCCGGAGAAGGCCGATTTCCAGGCCCAGGACAACCAGCAGGGCAGCGGCACCCTGGACAAGAAAGCGGTGCCCAAGACCACCGAACTGGCACCGTTCCAGGACAGCAAGATCAACAAGATCACCCCGCCACCCGCCGCGAAGCCCGAGGTGGTACTGCCCCCTGTCCCGCAGAAGTCGGCGGTAGTGACCACGGCGCCCAAGCCACAGAAGGTCGAGCCCAAGCCCAAGGAAAGCAAGCCGCAGCCCAAGCCGGCAGCCCCGGCACCGGACTTCGACAGCTCGCAGTTGTCCAGCCAGATCGCCAGCCTGGAGGCGGAGCTGTCCAACGAACAGCAGATGTACGCCAAGCGCCCACGCATCCACCGGCTCAATGCTGCATCGACCATGCGCGACAAGGGTGCCTGGTACAAGGAGGAGTGGCGCAAGAAGGTCGAGCGTGTGGGCAATTTGAACTACCCCGACGAAGCGCGCCGGCAACAGATCTACGGCAACCTGCGCATGATGGTGTCGATCAACCGCGATGGCTCGCTCTACGAAGTGCTGGTGCTGGAGTCGTCCGGTCAACCGGTGCTGGACCAGGCGGCGCAGCGCATCGTGCGGCTGGCGGCGCCGTTTGCGCCGTTTACCGGGGACCTGGCCGAGTTTGACCGGCTGGAGATCATCCGCACGTGGCGCTTTGCCCGTGGGGACCGTCTGTCCAGTAACTGAATCAGGGCCGCTTTGCGCCCCATCGCCGGCAAGCCAGCTTGTGTCTTGAGAGGGGATTAGAATCTGAAGTGAGAGCGGTGAATGGCAAGCTGAATGCCAGAG
>NZ_JBNRIJ010000029.1:0-1064 GCF_053557675.1 Pseudomonas sp. XP1
TGCATTCGCCTTGATGAAGACTCAAGGCGAATACATGAGCAAAGGGGGCAAAAAGCATTGCCCACAACCATAGAATCTCCCACAAGGATGGCATCAAGCCTGAGGGCGAGGCGGTCCCCGTGGGAGCGGCTTTAGCCGCGAAGAGGCCGGTAAAGGTTAAAGCATCAGTCGTACATCACCTTCTTCTTCCAGGTCTCTTCCTCATCGGTCTTGAGCCCCTGGGTCAGTTCATTCTGCTCGTCCTCCGCCGGAGCCATGCGGTCCAGCACCTGGGCGTTGGCCCGGGCCAGCAGCTTCTCCAGGTACGTAAGCTGCTCCTCATAAACCTTCGGTTCCGGCTGTTTGCGCAGGTACTGCACGCCGCGCTCGAACGCAAGTCGCGCCTGGCCTGGCTGGTTCTGCTGGAGGGCCTGCTGGCCTAGGTTGTTGAAGAACTCGATATGCAACAGCACCAGGATATGGCGGATTTCCTTGACCCATTGCTTTGCCTCGGGCGTGGGCAGGAAGCCCTCCTGGGCGGCGCGGGTCACCTGGTTGTGCAACGCCTCCAGCAGGAAGCGCACATCCTTGGCCTTGATCTCGGTCTGGATCGGGTTGGGCGGGTTGTTCACCGGTATCTGCCCGCCCTGGGCAATCAGTCTCTCCAGTTCGGCGATGCGCGCCTTGATTTCGGCATTGTGCTTGTCCATCGCCAGTTGACGCTGGTTGAGGTTGAGCTCCAGGCGGGTCAGCAGCAACTTCAGCGCCGGTGTCATGAACTGGCCTGGGAAGGTCTCGGTGATTTCGCCACAGCGGCGCAGGCGGTCGGCCAGCTCGACCTTCATCCGGGCGCGCTCTAGCTTGCCGTTCTCGACCACATTGTTTAGGTAGCCGATCACGATCAGCAACGCGATACCCGCCACGATGAGCAGGGTGATCAGAAGTGGTGTCACCGTTAATGCCTCATTGAAGAAGAATTACACCCTTGAGTGTAGTGAGTTCGTCTGGGGACGAACAGCGGCTATATACCTGTATCGGCCTATTCGCGGCTAAAGCCGCTCCCACAGGGATCGCACCGCCCTCAG
>NZ_JBNRIJ010000029.1:1237-31350 GCF_053557675.1 Pseudomonas sp. XP1
TCATTGATTTAAATAAATTTCTACAAAGGGGTTGACGCCTGTCCGAACCATCCATAGAATGCGCGCCACTTGCAGCGTAAAGCACACAGCGAAACGCGGCAGGGAGTGAAAGCAGGCAGTAATGCCAGCAGCGTGTCCCCTTCGTCTAGTGGCCTAGGACACCGCCCTTTCACGGCGGTAACAGGGGTTCGAGTCCCCTAGGGGACGCCAAATTGCGGGAATAGCTCAGTTGGTAGAGCACGACCTTGCCAAGGTCGGGGTCGCGAGTTCGAGTCTCGTTTCCCGCTCCAGTTTCTCCGGCAGCGCTTAATGGCGGGGCAGGAAAAGAAAATCCAGGCTGAATCGTGAGGTTCAAACCTGGTGCACTGAAAAGTGTCGTGTGTCCCCTTCGTCTAGTGGCCTAGGACACCGCCCTTTCACGGCGGTAACAGGGGTTCGAGTCCCCTAGGGGACGCCATTTGCGGGAATAGCTCAGTTGGTAGAGCACGACCTTGCCAAGGTCGGGGTCGCGAGTTCGAGTCTCGTTTCCCGCTCCAGTTCAATACTGTGGCGTCTATGCGGTGCAGTGGTGGTGAAGGTCTTCAAGGCTCTTCACGCCGATAGTGGTACAGCTTCACAATGCGGGAATAGCTCAGTTGGTAGAGCACGACCTTGCCAAGGTCGGGGTCGCGAGTTCGAGTCTCGTTTCCCGCTCCAAATCGAAGAACGAAGAAAGGGACGCAAGTCCCTTTCTTCGTTTTCGCCTTTCTGAAATTGGCCTGCCAAGGCGCCCTGTCGCAAGGCGCCTGTGTTTTGCTCACTTGTAGCTGATTGTGAATTTCAACGAGGCCTTCGCCAGGCCAGCCTTCACCTTCTCCTTGGGTTCGAGCTGGAAGTAGCGTGCCTTGAAGTCCAGCAGGGTTTCGCCGACATTCAGTCGTTTCACCCCGACGGCTTTCTGCAGCGGCAGTGGCCGCCCGTCACCGTGCATGATCTGAACACCGAAGCCGTCTGCCGTGGAACCCGTGCCCAGGCTGAAGACCCCCTGATCGGCGTCTACCACCGATGAGCCGTTGGTGCCGTCCAGTTCGATATGGGCGAAGGCCGTGGGCGCGGTACTGTCGTCATCGCAGTCGCTGAGGCGGATGTTGAACGCCACCTCGGTGCCCACTGGCCCAGGGCCGGTAAAATCAGCGAGCGTGTGGTCTGCAAACCTGACCGGGTCGGCGCTGACTGGGTTGCCCAGCAACTTGCATTGCGCTTGCCTGATCTTGCCACGTACGCTGAAGTCCATGACCTTGCCTTTGTCATTTGTAAGCCCGTGGAACAATTCTCTGTTCAGGTCGTATTCGCCTGCAGGTATCGGGCCGGTCTTGATCAGTTGCAAGGTGCCTCTGAAGTTGGCCACTCTCGCAGCGAATCCTGTATCCGTGCGCATGGTGCCCTTGTAAGGAATGGTCAGTTTGTTGTCGTCGGGTGTGAACGAATTGTTCGCCGTACCCGTGAAGGGTGGGCCCACGGTGACGATGGCACCGATACCGTCGATGTTGGTGCGTAGCACTCTGTCGGCAAAACGCTGACCCTGAACAGGCACACCCAAGGCCATGGCCGTTGAGGCGGGCATGCTGAAGGTCGTAGGGGGCGAGGCCTCATAAAAACAGTTCAGTGCCGCCCTCGAGTCGTTCGGAACATTCAATCGGATGCTGGCAATCTCGCTCCCGATTGGGGCGTCCCGTGGTACCCAGCGGGTGCCCACGTCAAGATTGAAGCTCATGTAGGTAGCGCCCGTTTCCCAATCGCATCTGGCCTGTGCCTCGCTGCAGAGCAGCCCCAATGCCAAGGCGCAGGCAGCGGTGACGGCAGGGCGCGGTGCCGTGCATCGAAATGTGCTCATGAGGTGTGTTCCTGGTGATTCATGTCGGTTTGGGTTGAAGACGGTGCATGCCGGGGTTGGCACGTTAATGTTTTCAGGCGGTAGCCATTGACCTGGGGAATTTCGCCGGGGTTGACCGTCACCTGGCATTCGCGGGTGGCTTGGTCTGCCCACCGCGCTTGCAATTGCTGGAGCCCCGGTACATCGCTGGCGACCAGCGCCTGGCCGGCCTGGCCGACCACCGCCAAGACATTGCCCTGGGCATCGCTTATCTGTGTGCCGAATGGCAATGGGCGGCCGTCCGCCTGCTGCAGGGTCAGGACCATGCGCATCACCTGGCGGCTGGCGAAGCTGGCTTTGACGATGGCGCCCCGGCGTGGCACAACCTGTTGCGTGGCATTGTCGATGATGGTCTCCGGCGAAAGCTCGTCGGTATCCAGCAACAGCGAATTCAGCCGGTAAGGGCGCAGGTTCGATGCCAGCAGGTAGCCCTGGCGGTTGGCCTGGCTCGAAGGCGTGTTTGCCAGGGTGATGCCGGCAACGTCAGGCACGTGCACCAGGGCGCCGGTCTCGCCCATGTAGGGGCCCAATACGATGCCAGAACCGTGGGCCAGCAGAGCACCGCTGGCGTTGAGCGACACACTGCGGTAGTCGGCACCCTGGGTGTAGCCGCCCCCGTAGCTGACGTTGGTCCCTTGATGGGCCAGGGACAGTGCGCCGCTGGTGTTGTTTTGCTGGTCGTTGCTCAGCGATACCTGGTAGCCGAGCTGGTTGTTCATCATCCCGCCGCTGAGGCTGGCACGCTCGCTGTAGCGGCCGTCATAGCGTTGCAGGTCGAAACTGGCGGTATGGCGGCGGCCAAAATCCAGGGGCAGCGACAGGCTCAGGCCGAACATGCGGTTATCGCCGGTGTTGTCGGTCAGGGCCTGGGAGGCGAACAGGTTGATGCTCACGTCACGCCAGCGCGTGTTGTACTGCACCTGGTACTGACGGCGTTGGGCAGTGCTGCCCCAGTAATCATCCTGCGAGAACGTAAGGCTCAGCGAGCCATTGCCGACATTCTGGTAGACCGAAGCTTCCAGTCGGCTGCGGCGGTTGCCCAGGTAATGCGCGGACTGGTTGCGTTCCCGGACGGCCTCGACAAAATCGCGGTAGCCTTCGGTCGAATAACGATAGCCGGCGAAGCGCAGATTGGTACCGGTTGCGAAGCTCTTGCCATAACGCGTGGTAAAGCTCTGCCCTTGCACCTGGCCTTTCAGGCTGCCGAGGTTGGTGTTTGCGTGGGTGACGTCGAACGACAGCGCACCCAGATCGGCGAAGTCACGGGCGACACCCAAGGCGCCGGCGCGGTAGTAATCGCTGGTGAACACACCGCCATACAGCGTGCTGTCCCAGACCCCGCCCCGGGCCAGCGTGCCCTCCCAGAACCGTGGCCGGTCCAGCTCCTCGGCCCCGTTGTAGCGACCCACGGTTGCGCTGTAGCGCCATACACCCTCGCGCAGCAGGTTGCCCAGTGACGAATAGGGTTGGGTGAAACGGCGTACCTGCCCATCGGCTTCTGTAAGAATCACCTCCAGTTCACCATGGCTGGCACCGACACTGAGGTCATCGATGGCGTATGGCCCGGGTGCCACGTAGGTGGAGTAGATCGGGTAGCCGTTGTGCAGCACCTCCAGTTTCGCGCGGGTCTGGGCTACCCCGCGGATAACCGGGGCGTACTGTTGTTCGGTGTCGGAGTACATGTCCAGGTCCGAAGCCAGCCGTGCGCCGACGAAGGGCACGCTGCGAAACACGTCGTCGCCAGTGGAGGTTTCGCCCAGGGTGATGTTGGCCCGCAGCCCCGGCACATCGCTTTGCGCATAAGTGTCGCTGTGGCGACTGTCGAATTGGCCATCGGTGCTGTCACGAAGCGCCTGGGTGCTGCGCAGGCGCCAGCCGGCGACATTGATGCCGCTGTTCAGGTACAGGTCCTGGCTGCTGCGGCGGCGGCCGCTGTCGCTGCTGTAGTGCTGTGCCGATGCCTGGTAGTTGACGAACGCGGCAGTGATGCCGGCATCCCAGCGCGCTTCGGGTACTGACCCTGCGGTGTGTCGGCGCATGGCGATCTGGGGGATGGACAATGCCAGGTGCAGGCGTTGCGGGTCGAAGTCGGCCTGCGCCTCGGGCACCAGGGTGGCCAGGTCCAGGCAGGTGTCGTCGGTGGGCAATGGCGTATCGAGGGCTTCTTCGCGCAGGTCGAAGGCGCGCAGCAGCTCGCCGGTCAGGCAGGCCTGCAGGCCCTGCCCGTCGTTATTGTGAATGTCGATCTCGCGCGTGTAGGGCGTGGTGTCATTGACCACGACCTGCACGCGGTAGCGCCCGGCTGCCAGAGGGGTTTGCTCGGCCAGCGCTTGCAGGGCAAAGGCACCGGCCTCGCTGGCCTGGCCTGCGGCTTGGTGCATGAACTCGGCCTGGAAGCGCGGCGTAGCGGCGAAGGTTGGCGTGATCGACAGCAGTAGTAATGAACTGCCCACCAACGCGGGCAGTGGAGGTGTCAAGGCAGGCCTGCGGCAGTGAAGCATGGGCATGGAAGGTCCCTATGGCACCCTTGGCTCCGGGGCTGAGGCAGGAGCTGGGGCTTGGCTGTATGCAGAAAGCGGCATGCATCAGGGGAGGCTGACGGCGCCGGGTTCGGGACAGACAGGGTAGGGAGGGAGGTCTGAGGTGGATGTAGGAACAGTCTTGCGCGCTGCAGAGAGATATGGACAGGGAAGGGGTGGTGACTCCCGGCGAATATTGCTGCCGGGAGCGCCGTCTGGTTGAAAACCTATGCGTCTTGGAGTGTGAGGGCGGTAAAGCGTGTCGGGTCGGGTTTGAGGATCAAGGCCAAGGCCGGACCGTCGGTTTATTTACGTAAACGGGCGTCCTTACATATCGATAGTCTCCTTGACTACCAGAATTAGACGTTGACAAAGATGACGCGGATACCGGTGCAGATGAAGGCGGTGTTTGCAGCACCGGGGTGTTTCCGGACGATAAGTTACCCATCTCTATGGCCTCATTGTAAGATGGCGGTGCTACTGTTTCGTAAGATGGAGGTGGAAGTCTTGCATTCAAACGAGCTGCCAGTGAACGGTTGTGCGCTGCTGAAAGACGGCTCTGCATGTTTGATGCGTGGTTTGTCGCCATAGGATTGTGGTTCGCTTGAGGAGGGTAGGATAGCCGGCTTGGGAAACTTGAGGGTCCAGAACGATATAGTCGAGGTCTGGCCAGGCCCCCGAAAGTAATCGCAACGCCGATGAGGCTAATTACCATGCCAGCATAATAGAGTGCGTCGGAAACCTTAGGTTTTTCCTTTGCAAGTTTTGCTCCCGCGATTTGCACGCCCAAGCCGATACCTTGTACAGCTATACCGACCCAGGCTATGGGAGATATGGCTGCCAAAGGGATACGCGATTTTGTGGCGATGACCATTCCAATTAGTATGGCAGCAGAAAAAACAACTACAAGCCACTTCAACTCGGTCTTCGTGGCCCCTGTCTCCTCTTCGTACTCAGCCACGCCACTGTCAGCGAGCGGCTGAGCCTTATGCCCGGTAGGGTCCCCCCACTTGACCGGGTTGCCCAGGGCATACAGGTAGGGGTTGATCCCGACCTCTTCCGGTGGCATCGAGTCGGGACTGTTGAAGCCGTGTTCCGGAGTGTAGGCGCGGTAACCGCTGCCCAGCAGGTAGCAGCCCGTGGCCTCCTCGCGAAGCTCGCCGTTGAATGCCAGCAGGCAGTGCATGCCGTTGTCGTCCTGGCGTTCGCCATAGGCGGTGTAGCTGGCGGGGCGGGTGCCTTCGGCGTCCACCTCGGTGACGATGCTGCCGGCATTGTCGGTCAGCAGCAGCAGCGGGTCGGTGGGGGCGTCCGAGCGCTGCACCGCCAGGGCATGGGTGTCACCCAGCAGGTACTGGGTCAGCAGGCTGCCTTCCCGGGTGGCCTCCAGCCGATGGTCCTGGTATCGCCGCTGCACCTTGCGGGCCTCGTCACCGTGCACGCTGGCCAGCAACTGGTCATGGCCGTCGTACAGGTAACGCACCCGTTCACTGCCGTCGGTCTCGCGCACACGCTCCAGGCGGCCTCGCAGGTCGTACTCCAGCGGGCGCCCTTGCTCGTCGTTGAGCCTGTTGCCGCGCAAGTCATAGGTGAAGGCTTGTGTGGCCGGGTAGTCTTCGAGCAGGGTGTGGGCCACCTTGGTCAACTGGAAGCTGTCGTCGTTTGCATAGCTGAATTTCGCGGTGTCCTCGCTGCCATCGGCAAACCGCGTCAGGCAGCGCTCGAGGTTGTCCATGGCATCGAAGGCGTAGGTCTTGCCGCGGATGGCGCGGCCCTTGGCGTTGCGCGGCAAGGCCTGCCAGCGTTCGCTCGTCTTGCCCTCTTTGCCCTCTTTGCCCCAGTCGCCCAGGTAATCCTGGATCACCAGGCGGTTGAGTGCGTCATATTCGAACATTTCCTGGCGCAGGCATTCGTGTTCGCCCGCATCGGTGAGGTTGTAGAGGGTGCGTGACTTCAACGTGGTGCCGTCCAGCCATTGCAGCTCCAGCATTTGCGTCTGGTCGGGGGTTTGCAGCGTGCGCCGGTGCTCACGGCCCAGGTCGTCGTAGGTCTGGGTGGTGCGTACATAGCGGTTTTCCGGGTCGCGGGTGTCACGGGTGGTAAGGGTGTGCAGCCGGCCCATGCTGTCGTAGGCGAGCACGGCCTGCAGGTGGCCCTGGGTGACGCTGGTCAGCCGCGCCAGTGGGTCATGCTCGTACAGGCAGGCGTCGCCGTCGCTGTGCTTGCGATAGAGCAGGCGGCCTTGCAGGGAGTGACGGTTGTCGATGGTGTACTGCTGCGCATCGGTGCCGTTCCATTCTTCCCGGGCCAGGTACCCCTGGTCGGTGTAGGCGTAGACGCGGGCCCCCTGCTCGTTGCCGGCGCTGACCACTTCGGCACTGCTGGGGCGGTAGGCGAACGTGGCTTCGTTGGCGGCCTGTGGCCCTTGCGCGTGTTCCAGGGTGGTGCTGATCAGGGTGGGCTCGGGGGTCAGTGCCGGCTTGTAGTCGTAGCGCTCGACCTGTTTGGGCTTGTCTTTGTGGGCCGGGTCGGTGTTGCTGAAGGTGCGGGTGTCCACCAGGTCGGTCTGGCCGCGGTACTGGTAGGTTTCCACACGCGGGCCAACCGTTACGCTGGTCAGGCGTTCGAGCCCGTCGAAGCTGCGTTTGCACACCGGTCGCGGTGCTGCGCCGCTGTACGCGCGGATTTCCAGCAGGGTGGTGAGTTCTGCGGTACTGCGTTCGTCAAAGGTGCGCGTCAGCACGCTGCCATTGGGGCGCACGGTTTCGAAGTGGCGTTTCCAGGCGTCATACCGGTATTCGGTGACGCGCGGCTTGATGTTGTGCTCGGGCGCGAAGCTCAGGGTTTCCTTCACGGCCTGGCCCAGGCCATCGTAGAGGTAGTCGGTGCGGTCGACTTCCACCGGCTTGGCGCCTGCTTCGGCGTCGACGGGCAGGTGCAGGTTGTATTCGTAGACCGGTTTGTCGAAGCGGTTGTACTCCACCACGCGGTGGTTCTGCCTGATGCCCGGCTGGTCGCGGCTTTCCTGCCACTGCTCGATGTGGTTGCCGTCGGTGCCGAAGGGCGAGAACAGGGTGACGAGCTTGACCCCATCCGTTCTTTGCTCCTCGCATCGATTCCCCCAGGCGTCGTAGCGGTAGTGCGAGGTCAGCGCGATGACCTGCTCGTCGGCGTTGTCGCTGCCGGGCGCGGCGGGCACGTAGTCGAACCGGATCTCGCTGTCGACACGGCCGCGGGTGTCGTAGGTTTTTTCCCAGACCTTGCGGGTGATCCGGGTGCTGGACTGCGGGTCGTCCAGCGCGACCAGGGTGCGCTCTTCGCGCACCGGGCGGTTGAGCCCGTCATGGTAGGTGCGGGTGACCACCTTGTTGACGTCGGTGGTCTCGGCATACCACAGGGTGCGCTGGTTTTCCGTGGCCCGGCCATAGCGATAGGTGCGGCTGGCGGTGTCGGTGTCGCCGGGCGCCACGGTCTCGATGCTCGGCCGGTTGACGATGTCGTAGCCGTAGCGGGTTTGCACGCCGTTGGTGTCTTGCGTTTCGACGGGTTGGTCGCGCAAGGCACTGTGCAGGCTGCTGAGGGTTCTTTCCAGCGTGCCGCCATGGGGCTTGAAGGTGGTGGTGGTGCGCACCCGGGTCGGCTTGCCGTTGTCATCGTTGCTCTGCTGATGGCGCCATTCGGTGCGCGACCAGGTCTTGCCCAGCTCGGTGGTCTTGAAGTCGATGCGCCCATGCAGGAACGCATTGGCGGGCATGTTCAGGTGGGTGATGTCCTCGCGGCGCAGCAGTTTTTCGCCGCCGTCGACGACTTCCAGCTCCTGCACGCTGTCGACCACCAGCCAGCCGTCGGTGGCCAGCCAGCTGTCGGCCTGCCGGGGTGCCTGCGCGGTGGCCAGCCTGGGCAGCGAGCGGTAGGTGTAGCGTGTGCGCAGGACCTTGGCCGGTTCGCCCTCGGCCGGGTAGACGGTGAGGCTCTTGAGGTTGCGCTTGAAGCCATCGGGGTCGGGCGGGCACCCCTTGGCGCCACTGGCGGGGTAGAACTCGCGCAGCATGATCATGCCGTTGGCGAGGGTTTCCCGCACAAGGTTGCCGTCGGTGTCGTAATCGGTTTCGACCCATTCCTTGCGGTGCAACTGGGTGTCTCGCTGGGTCCAGGTCTTGGTCATCTTTTTCGGCAACTGCACCCGCACGTCCTGGGACTCGAAGCTGCCCGCCTTGTCGTGGTACTCGGTGCTGACGGTGAGGATGCAGCCGGCTTCGTCGGTGACCTGCTCGGTCATCAGGTGGAAGCGGTTGAAGGTGTACCTGACGGTTTTCGACACCTTGTCATCCAGGTAGTGGCTGACCGTGGTGTGGTAGTTGTAGCTGTTGCCGACGAAGCGGTAGAGCTGGTCGCGGTTGGACTCCTTGTCCCAGACCAGGCCGGATGCGCCGTTGCCCAGGAAGTTTTCGCCGCTGTACTGGTAGGTGGTCTTGATCGCGTGGGCTTCGTCCAGCGGGTCGGGGATTTCCAGGTGCTCGATCACATGGGGCAGGTACTCGTCGATGCCGGGGTACTGGTGGCCGCGTTCCTTGTAGCGGATGCGCTCTTCGCCGCCGAAGGGCCGGGTGAGCCGCTGCAGGAAAGGCATGCCGGCCATGCGGTCGTAGTGGAACGTCCAGTCGAGCTGGTCGCTGGCGGGCATCATCAGGGAGCGCAACTCTTCACCGTCGAACTTCAGGGTGAACTGCTGGTGGGCTTCAGTGCCGGGGTGCACGTGCAATTGCACCTGGCTGTTGCCTTCGAATTCGAGGGTGAGCAGCGATTGATCGAAATCGTCCGTGATGGACAGCAGCCGGCCGAGGTCGTCGTAGCGCAAGTTGATGCCGAGGCCGGCGAGGGTCTCGACCCGTGTCGGCAGGAATATCGAGTCATCGGCGCGGAGGGGCTCGAGGATTTCGCGCAGGTGGTGGGTGTGTGTGACGAGGAAGCGCGGGGCATCGTGGCTGCCGATGTGCTCGAAGGTGAAGGCCTTGAACTTCTGCTCGTGGATCACGGCCGGTTGGCCAGGGCCCTGGTCGGAGACGGCGAAGCTTTCGCCGGTGTACAGGCTGAGCCTATGGGTGCTCAGGTCGTAGCGGCTGAACTTGAAGTCCCAGCCGATGCCGTAGCCGGCGTTGAAGGTGTTCAGCGGGTTGAAGGTCAGGTCCACGGGCAGCTTGGGGCCTTGCAGGAAGTTGGCATTGAGCGGTGGCACTTCCAGGGTGAAGCCGTACAGCCCGGTACGCACATCAACGCTGCCATGGGTGTAGCTGGCGAAGTTGGTTGCGTTGCTTTGCAGGGTCATGGTTGTTCTCCATGGACGGGCGCAGCGACAGGAGCGGTTGCATTGGGCTCTCGACGTGGGGCTGAAACCTTGACGATTATTTCGCCGAGTGTGTCTCTGTCTGCAGCATTTTCAGATTTGTCGACGACCAGAATGCCGAGCGCGGTGCGTACGAAGCTGTTCTTTGCGTTGCGAGTGACATACTGATCAATGTCGTTCTTTTCCAGCGATGAAGGCGAATGGGTGGTTTTGAACGTCACCCACCATTTCGGTTTACCGTCCACCCGATCTTTCGATTCCCAGGTAATGGTGGCGGCCGAGGGAATGCCGATCATATGGATCTGCCGTGCTTTAAAGCCGTCTAGCGAAAAGCGAACAGTCTGGTCACTGCCTTCGGCAGGAACTTCGTATGCTCGGTGGTCATCATTCGTGGTGTAAACCGTAATGGTTCCAGCGGTCTTGGCTGTGTCGGGCTGTGTCGGATTCATGGGGCAGTCCTTTCAGGGCTTTTAAATTGACAGGCGCGCCTGTTGCAGGTGCAGAGTAGAAAATCTGGCGTGCGCCGACACCTGGCAAATTTGATAGGTGGATGCACGAGGCCTATGCCTGCGGATGCTGTCCGCGGCGCGAGCACCTGTTATTTCTGCTAGTTGTGAGGCTGGAACATAGCCTCTATAACTTCCTCGCATTCGATTGATTTGACCGCTGCTGCAGGCAGTTGGTCAGCCCGGGTGCGAGAGCGAGGAAGCAGTTATGAGTAAAAAGCTTGACGGGCTGGAAGAGCCTTTCATCCGTTTGCGAAATGACAGGAAAGAGATCGATCTTGAGAAGTTGGGTACGGACAAACTGGAAACTGTCATCAAGTACGACGGCATGGACACGACACATGTAGTTTCTACCGATTGGTGGGGCGTAAACGCTTCCGGCGAGTCTTTTGATGACAAGGGTGACCATTTCCCTTCGGAGGATGACGTAAAGAATGGGCTTAAGGTATTCATCAGAAATGATATTGTTAAGGCGGCCAAAGACGGCGAGTCACTTTATTCCTATACCGTGGACACCGGGACCGAGATCCTGAAGTCACGTCGGGTGTTCTCTTTCATTGGGCTAAGGGCAGCGGAAAATCCCGAGGGCTTGCCTGTCGCTCTCGCGCTTGAATCGCACAAACTGTACATACAACCCGATGATCTGGATGCGGCAGGGGTGACATTTGTCGTGCCTTCTTATCAAACGCAGACAATAGGTGACATCATCAAGTTCACCTTGATGGGGTTCGATGAGGATGGCAATCCGCAAACGCCTATCACCGATCAATTGGAGGTGACTAAAGAGCATCTGGATAACAAGGCCCTGACCTTCACCGTCGGCAAGAATGTGTTTCGGTTTATCGACCCAGGTCGTGCTGAGGTCGATTATGAAATTGATTTCGTTAATGGGAAAACAGCCAAGTCACCCAAGCAGATATTCGAAATCGACTCTGGCGCACCCTTGCCTGGTTACTTGCCTGAACCCATTATCGAAGGCCATGTTCCGGGTGACGAACTGCACCCTGAACACTTCAGGAATGGTTTGACGATCGTCGTGAAGGGTTACCCCGACATGGCGATCGCGGATCGGGTCACGTTGAGCTGGCGTAGCCCTGTGCGCGATTTCCTGCAGACCATTCGCGTGGATGCCAGTACTGAAGTCGTAGGTGATGTCTCTTTTCATATCCCGTTCGATTACCTGGCCGAGAACCAGGGAGCGACCGTCAGGCTTTCCTACCATTATGGTCGTGAAGGCGCCGGGCAGCGTTCACTCGAGCTGTCGGTCAAGATAGGCATCATGCGCGTACTGTCTGCACCGGACGTCATCAAGGCAACCCCGGACGCAAAGGACCGCGGCACACTGGATGCCAACGATGGGCTCAGCGGGGTTTGGGTGAAACTCCCGGACGGCGTGCTGTTGTCGGGCGAACGGGCGGAAGTCGAATGGCGCGGCTGGCCTGAGTACGGCGAGTACATCGCCAAAACGCCTGATGTCGACAATCCGCTTCGCTTCCACATCCCGGCCGAATACGTGCCAGCGAACATGGGCCGGGGCCCGATCGATGAGGGCCGGCGTTTTGAAGTGGTGTACCAGGTATACGGCGATGGCGACCCGAGCGAGTCCGATCCCTATCACCTGCGTATCACACCCGTGCCGATAGGTGAATATCCGCAAATTGCAATTGTGAATCCGTCGATGGCTGGCGGTAACTTGTACTTGTCAGAAGTGCCCGAAGAGGGCGCCGATCTTGAATTGGATAATTGGGCATTTGCTCGCAAAGGCGATTTGATCGAGTTGTCAATAACCGGCGTGACACCGCCTGAAAATCCGGGCGAAGCAGATGGCGAGCTGAAAGAGATTATCCGTGACGCGTCTGAGCCTGTTACCGGGGAGGAGGCAGAAAATGGTATCAAGGCAAAGTTAAACAAGCAAAAAATATTGGAAAGGCTGAAATTCGAAACGCGCTTTACGTTGCATGTACGGTTGAGTCTTGACGGCGGGGCCCATTACATCAATTTGAAGAGTTTGGCGCCTACTTTGCAACCTTGAGTTGATTTATTCATGCCCAGTCGGGTCCAGGGTCAGCTTGAGCCTGAAGGCCTGCACTGGGTGTTCATTATCGGAGGATACAATAATGGCGCGACCCACGAGAGCACAGTTTCGTAAGTATATGGATCAGGGCCCATGCACGTTTGGATGGCATGCAGTGTTGATTTTGGACCGCTGGAGAACCAATGCGATACTGGCGCAGGAACATCTGGAATTTCTCATCGGCGGAGAATGGCTGCCTTTGATCAGTCTGAAAACCGACGTTGAGAATGGTGCTTGGCGTGAAATAGAGAACATGCAGTTGGATCGACCTGTTCTTTCCTTCGCAAACGCTGATCTTGCAACGTCAAAGGCCCGTTTGAGCATGAATGTGCTGGGTGGTCTTATCAAAGAGTATCGGCAATCTCCCGGTAGTGCTCAGCCGGAATTGATCAACTACTCCTTTATGGACCCCTTGACCGCACCCACGGTCCGCATGGATATATGGCTCAAGGAAACCGGTGACGGTTTGGTCAGTGAAGAGGGGGTTGTAATACTCGATCTATCGAATGGTATGGGATACACATTCGAGGCCACCGGCTGGGAAGAGATGAACCAGAAGCTGGGAGCGGCGATTCATAAATATTTTAAAGAAAAATGGCCGAAAGACAAGCAGGTATGGGAACTGAACGTTCTCAAACCTGTTGAGGGTGAGCTCAATCCTGCCAGGTTCCGGGTGCGCACGCACCCGCTGAAGGGGGCGAAGGAACTAAGTCAGGTCAGTGAGGAGGAAGTCCCTGAAGGGGCAATTTACGTGGGTATTTCTTTTTCGCCCTCCGTAGTTGGTAACTTCCCGGACAATAATAGCGATATTCCTTACTATCTGTTCGAACCTAGGGATTCTAGTGACGCCCCCTACTCGATGGGTATCATGTTGTCCAATGAAGCTTGGGTGCAGCAGGTCTTGGTAAAGCGAATCACGGCGATGCCGGAGTTTTCGGGGCTTGAGTACAAGCTGGAGCCTGATGTATCAGGTTTTTATCGGGAGATGACGTTTGATGCCTCTATTTTTAATATTCCCACCGAGGACATCGACTATGGACAGGAACCAGGCTATACGGAAGGAGGGTGGACTTACAGTTATCAGTATCATTCGGGGCTTAGTTTTAATGATGTAAAAATTTATATCAAATTTAGCAATGGTAAGATTTCAATGGGTGTTGCGGTTGACACCCCTGTGCATTTTGAATGTACCTTTCTCAGTTGGGGTAGTGTGTGGACTACAGCTGATCGCCCAGGCAGAGTAAAAATAAACTTCAAAAAAGATTATCCAGTCAAGCTTCTGGAGAATGGTTCGTTGAGAGTTGAAGCTGGGGCCGTTGTAGAAGAGGCGGACATTACAACGGATGTTGAGAGTGGCTTCAATATGGGTGCAGAATACTATGTGCTGACAAAATGTAAAAACGCGTTCATTGACCCTATCCGGGCTACGTTCAGAAGTATGACCAGCGCTTTGGATAAAGCGGGTATAGAGGTGGATGTATTCCGCCTCAATGGTCTGATTTTCAGAAGCGAGGATGTTGCCACGCCTCGTGATGGCGAGTTCGCCGATGATTTCGCGCTGATGGGAGATCTGACCCCGAAATACGCTTTGGCATTGACTCCATTTGAAAAAACGATTGTATCAGGTGACACCTTCAAGTATGACGATTTGCCAGAAGACCTCGGCGAAGTGGTTTGGACGCTCAGGGCATTACCGAATGAGTCGTCCGAGAAACTTGGCACGATTGTAAAAGGGCTTTACACCCCACCATCGGCGAGTGAGATCGAGGGTGCCTACAAGCGAGTGATTGTTACGGCTACTGCTGGAGATAAACAGAGCAGCGCATTGGTGACCGTCGTGCCGGCAAGCATTTCCATATATCCATATTTCTTGGTTGCGCAGTTTGACCCGGATAAAGAAGACGTGCCGACCCCACGCTATCTTCTGGTAGGTGGTGACATCAAGAACGATCTGACCTGGTCCATGGCCGCCGGCAGCAAGGGTTCCCAACGTGAGCCCATGGATGGCGACGGTCTGGATATTCCCGAGGGCAAGAACGTACGCGTTTATCTGTCCCCCAAAAGGGCGCCGGGGGAGCCTGGCGAGGTGGAGGCGCTTGTTCATCTGGACCGGGTGGAGGTTTCGGCCGGTGGGCTGAAACAGAGCATCGATATCATCTTACCTTGGAGTACCGCGTCTGGTTCTATCAAGGCCGTACAGGCTGAACACGGAGGCAAAAGTATCGTTAAGCTGGAACTCTGGTACTTCGATGCCGAGTATGGTGAGGAAGTTTCACTTGAACCTGCGGAAACAAAATGGGCCGTGCTGCGGGGAGAAGGCACCATCGATTCCAGTACGGGTTATTATGAAATACAAGACTCCGAGGGCCCTTATATTATTGTTGCGTCCCGAGAAAGGGTTAATGCACGTAACCCTATCTGGTCATACTCGGTCATAGTGTTGACCAACACCGCCAAGCGCGCCATTGCCGTTGAATCTAATGAGGGGAGGTCTGATCATGGCCGTTAATACTAAATCAGCATTGCTCTCTGAACTTGGCAAGGGGCCGATGAATTACGATTGGGGAGCGGTCCTTGCGCTTGGGCGTGATACGCTCACGGCATTACTGCAGAACACGTTTTCTGACCGCTTGAGCCAAAACGATTTCATTCCTCCCATTGCTGGGTCTTATTATCTTGATGAGCGTCGATATGACCAGTTGATTTTCGAAGGCCTGATGTTCGGCCCGCCGTCCTTGTCCTTTGAACAAGCCTCAGGCCAGACCAACAAGGTCGTTGTGCAGATGGAGCTGATTGCAGGCCGATGCGAGAACTGGTCGGTGGCTCCAGGTACGGTGAAACACCTGCGTAGGATTCATCGGCTGGTACCAGGCCTCGGCCAGCGGCTGGAGTTCTCGGCCAATCTGGTGATATTGCCGGTGGAGGCGCCGGGCGAGAGACAACTCCAGTTCGCACTCGATTTAGGCAGTGCAACGAATCCGAGCTGTAAGCTTTCGTCGGAAGCGGCAGAGCCGATGGGGGAATTCATGCTAAAGCAGCTGATGGCTCAATCAGCGTTCAAACAGCCGTTTGTGTTCTTGACCTCAATGCCGCACTTCAAGGATGCCTTCAGCATTGTTGATATTACCCCTATTACCCAAAGGGCTCCGGAGGGTGCTGGCACCGGAAGTTCACCAGAGAGTGATGGGGCCGCCCTGTTCCTGATGCAAATGTCGGGTACAAGGGAAAGAGGCTTTATCCCTGGTGCGATGCCGTACCTGTTGCCGCGCAAGGTCGACAGCGTGGCTGAAAACGTGGGCGCTGCTTTGCTGGTTAGCAAGCTCAGGGCCCAGATTGCAACGGAGCAAAGCCGCCGGATCTGCTCGCAACTTGTTCTGCCTGGCGGGCAGACCCTGGATGTCTCCGAAGAGTATCGCCCTTACGACCTGATCGGTTTTGGTGATCTGAAGGCAAATGCCAGGATGGCTTGGCTTTCACCGGGCCTGAGCAGCATCGCAGCGGGCGAGCGTGTCACGTTCACGACCAACGGCGCCCAGATGTATGACTGGCAGGCGCGGGACATCTCTTTCCCCCGAGCTGCAGGGTCAGCTACCGACAAGGCCTACCAAGCCAGGCCCGTCGAGGAGAGTGGCAGCGCTCAGCGTGTAACGGTAGTGACGGCCAAGGTGTCGGGGGAGGCTGATGCTGCAGCGCGGTCAGCGTTGGTGATCGAGTCTGTGGAACCGCTGACGATTTCACCGCGCGTGACCACCTGGTATCCCAACTATTCGGACGAGATTGTCCTGCGTGCAACTGGCGGCAGCGGCCTCAATTGGAAATTGCTGGGGACTGAGTTCGGTACCATCGCGTATGACCGCAATGACCCTCGGGAAGCAACCTTCAAGCCAACAAGGTTGGATAAGCCACCCTTCGTCCGTGTGCAGCGTCTCGAAGTCAGCGAAGGCGACAAAACGGGCCATGCCACCATCGTACTGTTTGGGGTTGGCCATGTGCTCGACGTCGAGCCGTACCCTGTCCCGCGCATAGTGCCGGGCGCTATCCAGAGGTTCCGCCTGCCGGGGGATGCACCAGCTGATTGGCGCGTGTTTGGTCCCGGCGAAATCAGTGCTACAGGGGATTACACAGCACCGGCTTCAACCGACGAGGAAGCGAGTGTCGTCGTGGCATTTGACGGGCCTTCCGCCGGCGCGGTCATCATCGAGCACCAAACCCCTGCTCCGGCACAAGCGTTGGCGCTGAGCGAACGGTGGAAAACCCTCAAAGAGTTCAGCCTGCGGCTCAACAATAACAGTAGAAACCAAGTGTACGCCAACAGGCTTGGGCAGGTTGGCATAGATGTTATTCTGCAAACCCAGTCGTTCAATGACGACTATGGCAACGAGGTGTGGGACCCGGTGGATGAAACGGAGCTCAATACACTGGTACTCCTGGATGAGGCTAACAACCCGGTGCCTTACTTGACGGGAGATCAACTAGGTATTCCGGAAGACAGCCCGAACAAGTGGATGTTCACCAGGCGGCGTCAGGACAGGTATGACTATATCCCAATCAAGCCTGGACATGAGGTGGAGCCCAAGGACGAAGGCGTGGAGCGCATTCCGGGGGAAGATGAAGGTAGACGTGTCGTCACGTTCTATGTGCACTCACGCGTCGCGGAAACGGCGTATTTCAGGGCGAGATTCCAGGCGCATACCAAGAAAACGCATTACTCGATCGATACTACGGTAGGTTTCGGTGAAATTCAGTTGGAGGGCATCAAGCCACTCGAAACAAGCCTGGAGCTGTTCAGTTTTCCAGAACTGGGCAAGCGCGTGGCGAGTGGCCCCGGTGAGGACATCAAAGACGATCGCTTCAATTATTACCACTCGACCACCGATTACTGGGAGTTGACCGGTAGAGGGATTCACTTCGTCGATGTCAAATTTGACACCTATTCGATGATCAAGTGGGAGTCGGAGCAACTCGATGAGACCTTTGTCAGTTTTACTGGCTGCGCGTTCAAACCATGGCGGCCTGATGATACAGCGGAGATACCACCAGGCGTGAATTACCAGGCTGAACTGCAACTGCTGGCTGCGGAGCCAACTGTCAACTTCAAGGGGCTTGATTATGACTTCAAAGGCCAGGAGGAGGTGACATCCGGTGCGCTGCTGTTTAGCTTGGAGCGCACTTCGAACCTGATCTATTGGGACGACTACCACGGTACTGAATACCGCAAGGTGTTGCAGGACGCCGTGAAGTTTACCGTAACGGACAATTACGGCAATCAACACAAGCTCAGGCTTCTGTTTTCAGGTTATGTAGACCCGCGAAATTACCTTGAGCTGAAAATGCAATAGTTACCCGTTGGCGCAAGCAGGTCTGCTGGTTTGCTTGTTCAGCGTGGCGCGGGCAGAGGGGCTGCATGGCAGCCCCTTTTTTATTGCGCAGGCAGGGGCATGCCTGCTTCGGTACCTGGTAAAAATGCTAGTTGTCACAGGTAGGGCAAGGACTTAGTTTTTTCGTCGAGCAGGTTCGGTTTCAGCTTTCCAACGAAGAGAGAAAATCATGAGCAGCTCCACAAAGAAACACTCGCCATCCGAATGGCTTCGTATCCAATCCCGGCGTGCAATTGCGGCATGGCAACGTGATCGTCTTCCAGGGCTGCAAGGTGGTCTGGGTGACCTGATCATTCATGAGGCACTGCTGGCCGATGAAGACACTGGTCTGGTATACAGTGAATACTTGAAGGAAGACGCGCTCGATTTTATCTTGAGCGTGCCCAAGTGGATTTATTCCGAAAAGGACACGCTGCGTATCGAACATTCGCGCGATGAGCGAGTCTGGACGACGCTTTATGAGGAAGTGAAAGATTTCTACAATAACCCTGTCCCTGATCCTTATCCTATAAAGCTGGATAAAAACCATGATCAGATGCGCTTGGAGGGCACTCATTATTTTAGAACGTGGATCATGAACGACTTTGGTGAATCTTCGACATCGGATTCGTTGGTCTTGATTTTCGACACAGTACCGCCTTACAAGCATCTGCCACCCACTCCATTCGCCCCTGTTTCGGCGGTGACTGATGCGTCCTTGGCGGCTGACGGTGACAAAGTGACCCTTCAGTTGCCGGGGCATTCAGATTGGAAGGAAGGGGATACCGCCTATGTGTACTGGATGAACCGTATTCCCGAAAAGTTCGAGGATCTTGACGAGTACGTTGCGGAGGTTGTAACAACCGGCAAAGGACAGCCCGTAGTTATCGATGCGAGCATTGTTCGCGCGGTGGGCGACGGTGGCGTGTTCATTTTATATGTTCTGGTTGACCGGGCTGGCAACGTCAGTCTCCTTTCCATCTACCAGAGCGTGGCAGTGGCACTTGGCACGCTGCCCACGGTTTTTGAAGATCCCATTGTACCGCTTGCCAAGGCAGAAGACGGTTACCTGATCGACCAGCTTGACGCCGAGGCAGGTGTTGAAGTCTGGGTGAAGGCGGATGTCGCTTTGAAAAGCACCGATCTCGTTGTAGTCACATGGCAGGGAGCGGAACTGCCGGCCGAAACGGTTGGCTCTGCTCCAGGCGAGTACATTCGGATCAGGGTGCCCGATGATGTCTTGTTGAAAGAGTACGGCTCGGGCCCAGGCAATGTGGCTACCAAGGTCAGCTATACACTGCTGCGGGGTACCCACCCGATGGGCGGTGCCGATACCGATATCGTCGTCAATTTCGAAACCCTGTATCCGGGAGGCCCTGACCCGGAGTGGCCGCTGCCCATTCATCCAGATGCGACAAAGCCAGTTGTTACCGGTCAGGGGAGTGGCCTGCGTGATGAACTGGATGGCAAGGATACTGGCCTGGATGCCTCGCTGGAGTTTAAACTTTTCAGTTTTGCTCAAAAAGACGACAAACTGTTCTTTTATTGGGGTGGAGAAGAAGCAGGTACTTATACAGTAAAAGAAACTGATACACCCGGTGACTCGATCACGGTGGATGATGTGCCTTGGGACACTATTCTCAATGTGGGCAATCACCCCGCTGTTCCTGTGTATTACGAGGTCTGGCGATCCGGTGTGCCTAACCCCGTGCGGTCTGTCGTTACCGAGGTCAAGGTCGATGCGATTGTCATTAAGGCGCCCGACGCAACATTTGATCATTTGAACAGCGGTGCGGTCACCTGTGCCAGTATTCAGGCAACAAAAGATCACCCTGACGGGGCTGCGGTCGAAGTGCTGATTCCGGATCTCAGCGAATACCTGAAATATGGTGAGTTCAGCAAAATAAGAGTTCATTGGTGGGTCTATCGCGGTCGCACGCCTGTTGACCCTGAGGAGATCATTGAAAAGGTGACGATTGAAGAGGAGGTTGATCTCGATGAGGATCATCCCGTTACTGGTTTCACCTACCGTATTCCTTACGCTACAAACGTGCTTCCCACTTACGAAGGATCAGACAACCCGGAATACACAAGGTCGAGAGCGAATTTCGAATATACGATTTTAACGGATGAAGAGATCCCTTCCGGAGTGACCAAGGTTCTGCTTGCTTTCGTTCCACCATCGGGCGTTTGCGATCTCAGTCGCTGATCCGTTACTGGGTGGGTCGCGCATTGTGCACGAAGCGCTTTGCGCGATATCAGTCTTTTCTCTGGTATTTGTAGGACTTTTCCTATGCATCGGTGTTTTTCTTCCCTGTAGCTTGGCCGAAGTAGGTACTTGCCTGGGGGGTTCCCTGTGTTCGCCAAGGTTGTGCCTGAACTTGAGCCGCATGAGAGCTTTGATATGAAGAGCACGTTTAGTGTGCAGAGGTTTTACCGAAGCGTGGCCTGTTGCGTAACAGTGCTGCCCTTTGGTTTGTACGGTGCCAATCTCCTGGCAGCCCAGCAGATCATCGAGCGTGACACGGTCATTGACGCTTCCAGTCCCCTGGTCGGCTATCAGGTGTTGGATGGGGCGAAGCTGACCGGTAATGGCGCATCTACCCAGCACATTTTCTTGCGTGAGGGAAGTGAACTGGAGTTAAACGGCAGTTCGATCGTTGCAGCGGACGATGGTGTGTTGATGGAGGGGGGCTCGCTAGCCCGGATCAATGGCAGCACCATCGCCAGCGAGAGTACCGGCCTGACCGTGGCGCGCAGCAGTGCTGGTGGTTCGGCGGCCTGGCTGAACGGCAGCACCGTCACTGGCAAGCTGAGGGGCGCGCAGGTCGCCAGCATGTCGGAGCTGCACCTCGCTGGCAGCAGGGTGCAGGGCTCGGGCAGTGCTGGCGTGCGGATATTCAATGGCTGGCTCGACGCGCAGGGTAGCCAGGTCATCGGTGCCCAGGAAGGCATTCTGGTCAATGCCGACGGCACCACGGGGCAAGCTCGCATTGACCTGGACGGTTCGCAGGTCGTCGGGCAGGATGGGGCCGCCATCGTGGTGGAAGGCGGCAGGCTGGGCGCGGCGACCGCGAAAATCACGGTCAGCAACGGCTCGCAACTGAGCGGTAGCAATGGCAGCCTGCTTGAAGTGCGTAACCAGTCGAATGCCGAACTGGTTGTCGAGAACAGCAACCTCGAGGGCAACGTTCGGGCTGAACAAGGCTCCAGCGCTACCGTCACGCTCGACAAGCAGGCCACCCTCACCGGGCAGTTGGAAAATGTCGGGAAGCTGACCATTGGCAATCAGTCACGCTGGACAATGGTCGATGACGCCGCCGTGGGTGACCTGGCCCTCGACGGCGGCACGGTGCAGTTCGGCAAACCCACCGAGTACCAGCGCCTGACACTCGGCAGCCTGCAAGGAAGTGGCAATTTTGCCATGGATGCCGACTTTGCCGAAGGGAAAACCGACTTTCTCGATGTCACGGGCACATCCAGCGGCAACCATGGTTTGTTGATTGGCAGTAGCGGGGAAGAGCCACAGCAGGAAGGCAAGCTGAAAGTGGTACAGACGGCAGATGGTGGCGCCTCGTTTTCGTTGATCAACGGGCCGGTGGATCTGGGGGCATTTTCCTACGAGCTGACCAAGCAGGGCAACGATTGGTGGCTGGATGGCTCGCGCAAGATCATCAGCCCGGGCACCCGTTCGGTGCTGGCTTTGTTCAACACAGCGCCCACTGTCTGGTATGGCGAGCTGACCAGCTTGCGCAGCCGTATGGGGGAATTGCGCCTGGATGATGGCAAGGCCGGTGGCTGGATGCGTGCGTACGGCAACAAGTATGACGTGGCCGCCAGCTCGGGCGTCGCCTACAAGCAAACCCAGCAGGGCTTCTCGCTGGGGGCCGACGCACCGCTGCCCATTGGGGGCGGTCAATGGCTGCTCGGTGTGCTAGCCGGCCATAGCCGCTCGGACCTGGACCTGAGCGGTGGCACCAGCGGCGAGATCGACAGCTACTACCTGGGGCTGTACAGCACCTGGCTGGACCGTAGCAGCGGCTATTACTTCGATGGCGTGCTGAAATTCAACCGCTTCGATAATGATTCGAAAGTGGCGCTGAGTGACGGCACACGCACCAAGGGGCATTACAACAACCATGGTGTTGGCGTGTCGGCCGAATTCGGGCGGCATATCGAATGGGAGCACGGTTATTTCTTCGAGCCATTCACCCAGTGGGCTAGCGCCTACATACAAGGCAAGAAATATCAGCTGGATAACGACCTGCAGGCCGAGGGTGATGCCGTGCGCTCGATGCTGGGCAAGGCGGGGGCAACGTTTGGCCGTAACTTCGAAATGCAACAGGGACGAGTCATTCAGCCCTACCTGCGGGCGGCCTACGCGCATGAGTTCATCAACAACAACGATGTGAAGGTCAACCAGAACCGTTTCGCCAATGACCTGTCGGGGTCGCGCCTGGAACTGGGGGCGGGGCTGGCGGTTACGGTTGCAGAGCGCCTGCAAATGCATGTCGACCTCGACCACAGCCGTGGCGAGCACGTCGACCAACCCTGGGGTGTGAACCTGGGCGTGCGTTACAGCTGGTAAACACCAACCGTGGGGGCCGTCGAGGCCTCCACTTCGGGAGAGCGAAGCCGATGAGTACCCTGCCAAGCGAGCCTGGGGCGTTGCTGAAGCCTGTAGATGTCCCGGTGCTGCTCGAAGATATCGACGGCGGCGAGAAAAACCTGCTGCCGGTCACCGCAACGCAGCAGCCCCTGCGCGTCAAAGTACCCATGTGGCCGATATCCGATCCGCGACCTGGAGAGCCCGAATGGCTTACGCTGTTCTGGGATGAGTTCCCGGTTGTGAAAGACAAGAAGTGGGAAACCCCGGTACAGCCCGAGGATCTCATACTGAGCGTTCCAAAAGAACGACTTGTCGCTGGGCCCCATCAATTGCGTTATGAGGTGACCAACGCCTTTTGTGATATGAGCCCATCGGATACGCTGACCGTGTCGATTGACCTCACCCCGCCTGAACTGGGCGCGGACCAGGGCAGGCTGACGGTGTTGGAAGACCCGGACGAGATCGAGCGTGACGGCCTCACCGAGCGCTACCTGAGAAACCACGGCCAGCGCCTGCGCACCGAGGTAGCCCGCTACACAACGCCTGCTGTCGGTGACAGGATCATCTACTACTGGGATACCGAGCCATTTGAAAAGAACGATGTCGGTGAATTCGGCATTGACGACACTGGCGGGCCGTTCTACATCGATTTCGACGGCGAAATGATTGTCCGGTTCGGCGATGGGTACCGTTACTTGTACTATGCGATCAAGGATAGGGCAGGCAACCTCAGTGCGTTTTCCGAGCCTCTGAAGTTGCGGGTCTCGGCCGCCACGCGAACCTTTCCGCTGGCGAGCATTCCCCAGGCGGAGGGAAGAGATGATGATTTGCGCCTTGCGCTCGATGACCTGGAGCCCCCACTGTTGGTCGTGGTGCCGGCTTCGGCTGTGGTCTACCCGGATGAGCGGCTGCGGGTGGAGTGGGGGAAACCCGGCGATCCTGGTTACTACTCAGCCACGACTGGTTATCAGGGGCGTGAGCGTGAGTTCGAGATTCCGCTGCAAAACGTCTTGGCTCAGGGGGCACTCAGCCTTGAGGTAAGGTTTGTGGCGTCTGGTGACAAGCGTCTCGATTACCCGTCGCCACCGGTCAATCTGTACATTTCGCGAGTAAGCGAAGGGTTGCCCAGGGTCGAGTTGGAAGGCGTCAGCAATGCCAGCCTGGAACTTTCCAGGGCGCCAGCCCGTATTCCGGTAAAGTTGAATACCTGGCCGTTGATGCTTGAAGGGCAATTGGTCGACATATGGGTGACTGGGGTCTTGGCTGATGATAACGAAGCAGAGCCATTCCAGGTGCTCAAAGACTACGTAGTCAAGACCGCTGATCTATCCGTAGGCATAGGTATGGGTAACGACGTCGTCCTGCCCAGGTCCTTCCTGGAGACGCTGAAAATCGACTTGAAATTCACTTTGCACGTTGAGGTCAGGTTTTTCGCGCAAGGCGTTCCGGTGCCGTTCCCGAAGGTGAGCCCGCTCTTGTTACCCTGAGCCGGGATACCTTTCACAAGCCGGAAACCGGCGCCGTCACTTCTTTCGTGATACCGCCGTAATCGTTGATGGTTGTGAAGAATACCTTCATGCCTGGGGCCAATGCCGACGTTGGCAGGTCGTAGGCCTGGGTGCTTTTGGGGGCTACCATCTCTCGTGCTTGGATGCTTTTGCGCGCAGTGGATTGGCCCACCTCTAGGCTCCTGAAGGAGTAGTGGTAGGGCGAGGGGTTGTGCACGGCCAGCTGTGCCTTGCCGTCGTTGTGTTGTACCGACCATTGCAGGGCGTTCAAACCGTCCTGCACAGAACCCTGCAGGCCCACAGGGCGGTAGAACAGCTTGATCCGGGTACGCAGTGCAATGGTCAGGGTGTTCGCCTGTTCATCCTGCACCTGGGGGATTTCCTGCACATTGAAGAAGAACAACGACTCTCTGTCATCTGGCAGGTCATTGGGCAGGCGATTGATCTGTACGGTCTGTTCTTTGCCCGGGTCAAGTCGGAACAAGGCGGGTGAGGCTATCAATGGAACGGCGATGCTACCGTCGTCCACGTCGGTATTCACCCAGCTTTGCACTGCGAACGCCTGGGTGCTGGGGTTGGCAACGGTGATCGAACTGCTTTGCTTGTCGCTTGCCTGCACGATGCGTGTGGCGCTGATGGTGAGCGCCGCCTGGGCCGAGGAGATGAATGCGCTAGTGACGGCTGTGGCAAGGACAATCTGACGCAATAGGGAAGTAGGCATGAAAAGTGATCTGACAAAGGCATGGAAACAAGCGCAGCGAGCCGCGCTTGTCGTGTTCGGGTTTAAGGAATGGCAACCGTGAAGCTCACGCTGGAAGCGATTGTTCCCTCGGTCACTTTCTTTGTAGTGTGGAGATTGGTGTTGAAATTCATTTCAGTGGGTTTTGCAGGGTCCAGAGTGTAGCTGGCAGACGGGGTGCCAGGATCGAGCTGAGCGCCGCTCGCGTCGTAGATGGCAATCGCAAAGCCCTCACTGTAGCCGACGCCCGTTTGCAGGCCATACAGCTTGCCCGATGGGTCGGGATAGTTGGCATTGAAGGTGACGGTCGTGTCGGACGGCATGCTGGCGCATGTAGCAGGGTCGATACTCAGCACGAACCGTTTCTTCGCCGTTTGTAGGCCGGCGCTAGCGTAGTCCTTGGCCTGGAAGTCGCCAAAGTTGATCATCGGCAGGGGAGAGCCGCCTGGGTTGACGATGCTGATTGGGCAGGTGCCGCCATCCGTCACGGTGCCTTCGAAGTTGATGACGCCAGTATTGGCCATGGCCGAACTGCAGGCCAGGCCAAGCGTGCAAAGTGCAAGGATACGTTTCATGGTGCGATCCAGATAGGGAGTTGACGTGTTGGTGTATGTCGAGCCGGCGTCCAGGGGCTGGAAGTCGGCTCGGCATGCGTAAGCCTATCGTCGATCGCAAAAGGCAAGCTGTAAGGGAAGTCGCATTGCTGCGTGGAGAACGCGCCGCGACAGGTGTCGTAAGGGGTTGATGGGATATTACCGGGCCGCCGTCATCAGCTGTTTTTGTACATTCCAGTCGAAGGATTCGCCGTTCTGCTCGGCTTCATGGCGCCGCTCTTCAAGTTGCTGATAGAGGTTCAACTCTTCATCGGGCATGAAGTGCAGGCAATCACCGCCAAAGAACCAGAGCAGGTCGCGGGGGACAAGGTGGGCGATTTGCGGATAGCGCTGGATGACCTGGCAAAGCAGGTCCTGCCCCAGGTACTGGCTATGCAGTGGATCCTGAGGCAGCAGGTTCAGCAGTTCGTCGAAGCGCTCGAGGAACAATGCATGGCTTTCTTCTGGTACCTGCTCGGCCTCGGCCACAGCCACCAGAATGGTGCGCAGATGCTGCAGCAACTGCAGGTGATATTGCAGGTGGGGGGTGGCCATGATGCGGTCCT
Organism: Pseudomonas sp. XP1; assembly: GCF_053557675.1. Taxonomy (NCBI): domain Bacteria; kingdom Pseudomonadati; phylum Pseudomonadota; class Gammaproteobacteria; order Pseudomonadales; family Pseudomonadaceae; genus Pseudomonas; species Pseudomonas sp. XP1. Next base: position 26,965 of record NZ_JBNRIJ010000029.1, read on the forward strand.
CGACTAGCTCAAAAGTACGAGTATACCCCAATGAGGTTCGCCTACCTGGACAGCGTGCAGTTGGTTTGCGTGCTTGGAGGCCTGTCATTTTTGCCAGTGGAAAGAAAAAGGCGAAGCGATTTCAAATGGTGCCAGGTCATCTGGCCTGAACTGGAGAGCATCATGTATCGCGCAAATTATCTGGTACCGAATGCGGCGTTTCCCATTGCCTATGGTCAGGTGTGGTACACCCTGCTGAACGATTGCTGGAAGGCATATTACGCAAAGCATCAGTTTACGCCGGGCGAAGCACTCCTGCTCGACAGGCAGGCCGATGCCCATGTGCGTAAAGTGGCGTCCGTGGTTTTTGGTCATCCGCAACTGGCATGGTCGGACAACTTTGTCGTCATGAAAAAACGGCTGCTGAGCGAGCGTGAGGTTGCGTTTCGCCTGGAGCCGGGGCGCAGTGTCGGGTGGTTGAGTGAAATCAGGGATAACGGCTATGACGGCAGCCATGTCCTGACGATCAAGGCCGACACGCTTGGCAGCTCTGTCGCTTATCGCGTTGATGGCTCTGTTCGCCTGGGGTGGGGAGTAGAACCGGATTTTTCGTTTACCGGCGAAGACACGCTGCGGTTGAAACTGAAGCGGGGTTATCAAACCAAGCGCGGTGTCGACCTTTATTCCTTTGAGCAGCCTATAAAAAACACCTTGCGTGAGTTGAGTGTTTTCTTCCAGCCGTACAATCAGGGAACGGCAATGGCCTTCCAGTATTTCACCCCAGGTTTGCTGGCTGGGCAGGAACCGGTCCCGCTGCCTTCGTCCGAAACCGTGCTCGTGGATAACGTCGTGGTGTTCCTGTTCAGCGAGCAAGCATTTCCTGAAGTGAAGCAGGGCAAGGCTCCTGAAGATGAAACCTGGCTTCCCACTCTGGTTTTCCCGCCTCCCCGGCTCAGGAGGAAAGATGGTTCCTACGAATCCTCATTAGGTGCCTATGGCACGGAATACCATTCCCCCCGGGGAGCAATTCTCTCAGGGTGAAGGCGTTCGGCAACAAAAGCTTGCATTGACGCTCGACCCGTTGGTGCGTGTCGTTACGAATGGCGAAGATAAACAGGCTGTGCTGCTACTGCCAGGTCCCGATACGGCGGCCTGGGTTCTGGAAGGCGAGCGGCTGGGGCGCCTGGAGACAGAAGGTAGCACCCGGTACTATTACCCTCCTGCTGGTCCTGGATCTGGTGCGGTTCTGAGTACGAAAAACAAGACCGGTCGCCCGGCCGCTGTTATTTCCAGCGTCCCTAAATGGTTCACGGTTGATATGGTCAAAGCCACGCAAAATGGCGAAAGCGCATACTCGACATTTGCTACATACCATGCGCCGCAAACGCATTATTTGAAGGCTTCCCTGGAAAACGGCAAGTTCAAACTTGAACTCTGGTACTACGACGTTGAGGCGCGCAAAGACCTGCCGGTCCCGGAAGGTGATACCGAGTGGGGTGTCGTTTCGGGTAATGGCACTTTATCGCCTTCGGGTGTGTTCAACCCGGCCGCCAGCAATCCATCTTCCTTCTCTGTCGTCTGGGCGCGGGACACGAGCGACCCCCGCCTTCTGTTATGGGCGTTCACCGTTATCCCCATGCCGCTCTACTCGCCCGAGGAGGCTGTAGCGCTATATAACGGTTGATACTTTGTTCCTGCTTGCAACTTCCCGACAGAGCCGTTTTGCGGCTCTGTCGGCACTCTGACTTTCTGCCTAAGCTCAGCGAATGCATCCTGGCTTGGGGTTCAGCTGATCTTTGTCGAAGGCGTCCACATCGATTACTTTCCGGCGCGCCTGTTCAGCTTCCACCAGGTGTTGCCCCTCAGCCGGCTGCAGAAGGCCCACTTCGATGGCGGCTTCGACCGTGGCCTGACCATGGCCTGGCGTGAACTTGCCGTCCTTGATGGCCTGATGCAGCCTTTTTTGCACAGGGGCGGTTTCGTCCAGCAAATCACTGGCCCGCTGCAACGCCGCAACCGGGTCGCCTTCGGCCTGTGGCCTGAAGCATCCCGCTAACAGCTCCTCCAGTGCCGGGTCGCCTTTGCGGCGGCCGATCAGTGCGGCGACTTCGGCATCCAGTTCATCGCTCGGCCCGGTATGGCGGCGGCCGAAGGGGAATACCAGCACGCGCAGGGCACAGCCGACGAAGCGGTTGGGGAAGTTGTCCAGCAGGCGGTCCAGGGCGTTTTCCGCCTGGCCCAGGCTTTCTTCCACGGCCCAGCGCAACAGTGGCTGCATGTGCTCCGGTGAACCCAGGTCGTGATAGCGCTTGAGGGCGGCGCTGGACAGGTACAGGTAGCTGAGCACGTCACCCAGCCGTGCGCTCAGGCGTTCGCGGCGCTTGAGCGCGCCGCCCAGCAGCATCATCGACAGGTCAGCCAGCAGGGCGAAGGCCGCGGCCTGGCGGTTGAGCGCCCGGAAGTAACCTTGGCTCAAGGCATCGCCTGGTACGCTTTCCAGGCGGCCCAGGCCGAGGTTCAACACCAGCGTGCTGGCCGCGTTGCTCGTGGCGAACATGATGTGTTTCATCAACAGGTCGTCGAATTCCCTCAATGCCTGATCGCGGTCCTCGCGCCCGGCCAGGGTCATTTCCTTGAGCACGAACGGGTGACAGCGGATGGCACCCTGGCCGAAGATCATCAGGTTGCGCGAAAGAATGTTGGCGCCTTCGACGGTGATGAAGATCGGCGCCCCTTGCCAGTTGCGCCCCAGATAGTTGTTTGGCCCCATGATGATGGCCTTGCCGCCGTGCACGTCCATGGCGTGCTTGATGCACTCGCGGCCACGCTCGGTGAGGTGGTACTTGAGGATCGCCGACAGCACCGAAGGCTTCTCGCCCAGGTCCACGGCCTTGGCGGTCAGCAGCCGTGCGCTGTCCATCAGCCAGGCATTGCCGCCGATGCGTGCCAGCGACTCCTGGATACCTTCGAAGGCAGCCAGGGGAACATTGAACTGTTCGCGTATGTTGGCGTACTGGCCAGTGACCAGGCTGGTGTACTTGGCAGCGCCGGTACCCACTGCGGGCAGGGAGATGGAGCGGCCGACCGACAGGCAGTTCATCAGCATCATCCAGCCCTTGCCGAGCATGGCCTGGCCACCGATGAGGAAATCCAGCGGCACGAATACGTCCTTGCCGCTGTTGGGGCCGTTCATGAACGCGGCGCCCAGTGGCAGGTGGCGTTTGCCGATTTCGACGCCGGGCGTGTCGGTAGGGATCAGCGCCAGGCTGATACCCAGTTCTTCCTGCTCGCCCAACAGGTGGTCCGGGTCGTAGGCCTTGAACGCCAGGCCCAGCAGGGTGGCGACGGGCCCGAGGGTGATATAGCGCTTTTCCCAGTTCAGGCGCAGGCCGATGACCTCTTCGCCGTTCCATTGCCCCTTGCAGACCACCCCGGTGTCAGGCATGGCGCCAGCGTCGGAGCCGGCCAGCGGGCCAGTGAGGGCGAAGCAGGGGATTTCATCGCCACGCGCCAGGCGTGGCAGGTAGTGGTTGCGTTGTTCGTCAGTGCCGTAATGCAACAGCAGTTCGGCCGGGCCGAGCGAGTTGGGCACCATCACGGTGGAGGCCAGGTCGCCGCTGCGGGTGGCCAGTTTCATCGCCACCTGGGAGTGTGCGTAGGCTGAAAAGCCCTTGCCGCCGTATTCCTTGGGGATGATCAGGGCGAAGAAGCCATGCTGCTTGATATGTGCCCAGGCTTCGGCCGGCAGGTCCATGTCCTGGCCGATCTGCCAGTCGCTGACCATGGCGCACAGCTGTTCGGTCGGGCCATCGATGAAGGCCTGTTCTTCTTCGGTCAGCTTCGGCGCCGGGTAGTCGAGCAAGGTGTGCCAATCGGGACGGCCGCTGAACAGTTCGCCATCCCACCATACGGTGCCGGCGTCGATCGCTTCGCGCTCGGTTTGCGACATCGGCGGCAGGGTGCGCTGGAACCACTTGAACACGGGGCCTGTGAATACCTTTCGGCGCCATTCCGGCAGCGCCACCAGGGCGACCTTCAGTGCCAGCACTATCCAGAGCAGGGTCAGCAGCCAGCCAGGAGCGCTGCTGAAAATGCCCATCAGCAGTACATAGCCCGCCATGATGCCGAGAATCTGCAAGGGCGCCAGGCGCCGGTGCGTGAGGTACGCCGCGCCGATCACCAGCACTACCAACCACAACAGCAACATAATCGGTCCTCCTTGGAACCAGGGGGGCTTGAGCCGTCCCAGACAGCTTAGACGCAACGCTGTGAACGGCAGGGTCAGAACAGTGACAGGGTGTAGCGGTGGGAGTTTCAGTCCGATGTTTGCCTGTACCGGCCTCTTCGCGGGTAAACCCGCTCCCACAGGTACTGCACCGCTCTGAGATCGGGTGGGATCCTTGTGGG
>NZ_JBNRIJ010000029.1:31462-36816 GCF_053557675.1 Pseudomonas sp. XP1
ATCTGGGGCCGCAAGAATTCGAGCAATGTACGCAAGGCGCTGTGGATCGCCCACGAACTGGGCCTGGACTTCGAATCCATCGACGCCGGCGGCGCCTTCGGCGTGGTCAACGAGCCACACTACCGTGCCCGCAACCCCAACGGCCTGGTGCCGATGCTGGAAGACGGCGACCTGACCCTGTGGGAGTCCAATACCATCGTCCGCTACCTGTGCGCCGAATACGGTGCGGAGCAGGGCTGGTACCTGGACGACCCGCGTCAGCGCGCCCTGGCGGACAAGTGGATGGACTGGACCACCTCGTCCTTCGCCACGCCGTTCCGCCCACTGTTCTGGGGCCTGTTGCGCACCCCGGAAGACCAGCGCGACTGGGTGGCGATCAACGCTGCGCACAAGCAATGCGCCCAGCTGCTGGCCATTGCCGACGAAGCCTTGGCCAAACAACCGTACCTTTCCGGTGACCAGATCGGCATGGGCGACATCCCGCTGGGTAGCTTCATCTATGCCTGGTTCGAAATGCCCATCGAGCGCCCGGCGATGCATAACCTGGAGGCCTGGTACGAGCGCCTGAAAGCCCGCCCTGCATACCAGGCAGCGGTAATGACTGCGCTGACCTGATCGAACACCACGGCTACTTCGATAGTCATTATCAATACACATGACTGTACTTGTGCGGCCAGGCCAAGCACCATTGGCCGCACTCACTGCGCCAGTGCCTTTACCTGGCGTGTCCTGCACCTTTTTCTCGGTAAGTGACCCGCTATGAGTTCCGCCCTGTCCATCCGACAGCTGACCAAGACCTACGGCAACGGCTTCCAGGCCCTCAAGGGTATCGACCTGGATGTTGCCGAAGGCGACTTCTTCGCCTTGCTCGGCCCCAACGGCGCGGGCAAGTCCACCACCATCGGCATCCTCTCCACCCTGGTCAACAAGACCAGCGGCACGGTCAACGTGTTCGGCCACGACCTGGACCGCGAGCCGTCGGCGCTAAAACGCTGCCTGGGCGTGGTGCCGCAGGAGTTCAACTTCAACCAGTTCGAGAAAACCTTCGACATCGTCGTGACCCAGGCCGGTTACTACGGCATCCCGCCCAAGGTGGCCAAGGAGCGTGCCGAGCAGTACCTGACCCAGCTCGGCCTGTGGGACAAGCGTGACGTGCAGTCGCGTTCGTTGTCCGGGGGCATGAAGCGCCGCCTGATGATTGCCCGCGCGCTGATCCACGAACCGCGCCTGCTGATTCTCGACGAGCCCACCGCCGGTGTGGACATCGAACTGCGCCGTTCGATGTGGAGCTTCCTCACCGAGCTGAACCAGAAGGGCATCACCATCATCCTCACCACCCACTACCTGGAAGAGGCCGAGCAGCTGTGCCGTAACATCGGCATCATCGACCACGGCACCATCGTCGAGAACACCAGCATGCGCCAGTTGCTGGGCAAGCTGCATGTCGAAACCTTCGTCCTCGACATCAAGCAGGACCTGGCCACTGCACCGGTGCTGCAGGGCTACCCGTGCCGGCTGCTGACCCCGCACACCCTGGAAGTGCAGGTGGACAAGGACATTGGCATCACGGCGTTGTTCGGCCAGCTGGCGCTGCAGAACATCGAGGTACAGAGCCTGCGCAACAAGACCAACCGACTCGAGGAGCTGTTCGTGTCCCTGGTGGAAAAAAACCTGTCGAAGGTGGCCGTATGAGTGTGGAACTGCGCACCAACTGGGTCGCCCTGAACACCATCGTCTACCGCGAAGTGCGGCGCTTCCTGCGTATCTGGCCGCAGACCCTGCTGCCGCCGGCGATCACCATGGTTCTGTACTTCGTCATCTTCGGTAACCTGATCGGCCGGCAGATCGGCGACATGGGTGGCTTCACCTACATGGAATACATCGTGCCGGGGCTGATCATGATGTCGGTGATCACCAACTCCTACGGCAACGTGGTGTCGAGCTTCTTCGGCAGCAAGTTCCAGCGTTCCATCGAAGAGCTGATGGTGTCGCCGGTATCGCCACACACCATCCTCGTCGGTTACGTGCTGGGTGGCGTGCTGCGTGGCCTGGCGGTGGGCGTGATCGTGACCTTCCTGTCGCTGTTCTTTACCCACCTGCAGGTGCACCACCTGGGCGTGACCGTGGTCGTGGTGCTGCTGACCGCCACCATCTTCTCGCTGCTGGGCTTCGTCAATGCGGTGTTCGCGCGCAACTTCGACGACATTTCGATCATCCCTACCTTCGTGCTGACGCCGCTGACCTACCTGGGCGGGGTGTTCTACTCGATCAACCTGCTGCCGCCGTTCTGGCAGACCGTGTCGCTGGCCAACCCTGTGCTGCACATGGTCAACTCGTTCCGCTACGGCATCCTAGGGGTGTCGGATATCAGCATTGGCACGGCGATTACCTTCATGCTGGTCGCTACCGCTGTGCTCTACGTGGTGTGCGTTCGCCTGCTGGTCAGCGGCCGCGGCATGCGTGCCTGAAGCCTTGCACCGGCATTGGCGCAGACGCCACTGCCGGCCCACCCACCAGCGCCAGTAGAGCATGGTGGTGAAGTAGCCAAGGATACCCAGCACCACCCCGCACACCACCGAGCCGAGCAGGAAAGGTTGCCACAACGTCGACAACTGGTCGGTGATCCACTGGAAAGTCAGTTCGTCGGGCAGGGTGCGCGGCGGCACCTGCATCAGCCAGGCGCCGGTCATGTAGGTGACGAAGAACACCGGCGGCATGGTCAGCGGGTTGGTCAGCCAAACCAGGCTGACCGCGATCGGCAGGTTGCCGCGCAGCGGAATGGCCAGTGCGGCGGCCAGCAGCATCTGCGCTGGCATCGGGATCAGCGCCGCGAACAGGCCAACGCCCATGGCCCTCGCCACCGAATGGCGGTTCAGGTGCCAGAGGTTCGGGTCATGCAGCAACTTGCCGAAAAAGCGTAAGGACTTGTGTTCCCGAATACTGGTCGGGTCCGGCATGTAGCGTTTGAAAAGTCGGCGCGGCATGTAGGCTCCCGGAGCGTTGACCTGGGCAGTATGCCCTGATTCCCGTTCAGCCTCGTTTAGAGTTTGTGACAATTGTTGAGCAAGCGCTGCCGGCAATTGGGCTATGCCTCAGAAGGTGATTTCGCTTCTGGAGCTCTACTTCTATGCGCACAGGGATGCTTGCGCTCGCGCTCGGGCTGTTGTGCCTGGGCTTTCTCCCCGCATTGCCATCGGTCGGATGGCTGGTGCTGCTGGCTATAGCCGGTGGCGTCGGCCTGTTCACCCGGCTGTGGCCGTTGGGCTGTTTTCTGTTGGGTTTGTGTTGGGCCTGCTGGTCCGCGCAGCAGGCGCTGGATGACCGCCTGGCCGCCGGGCTGGATGGCCGCACCCTGTGGCTTGAAGGCCAGGTGGTCGGCCTGCCGACCCGGACTGCGCAAGGTGTGCGCTTCGAGCTGGATGCGCCCCGCTCGCGGCGGGCAGAACTGCCGCAGCGCCTGCAACTGAGCTGGTTCGACGGGCCGTCGCTGCGGGCGGGCGAGCAGTGGCGGCTGGCGGTGACCTTGCAGCGCCCGGACGGGCTGCTCAATCCGTATGGGCCAGACCGGGAGGCGCAACTGCTGGCGCGCCGGGTTGGGGCCACCGGCACGGTCAAAGCCGGGCAGTTGCTGGCGCCTGCAACCGGCGGTTGGCGCGATGCGCTGCGCCAGCGCCTGCTGGCAGTCGAGGCCCATGGCCAGCAGGCAGCGTTGGTAGCGCTGGTTATTGGCGACGGGGCGGGTCTGGCCCGGGAGGACTGGCAAACGTTGCAGGCCACCGGCACGGTGCACCTGCTAGTGATTTCGGGCCAGCACATCGGCCTGGTTGCCGGCTTGCTGTATGGCCTGGTTGCCGGGCTGGCGCGTTGGGGGCTGTGGCCCGCTCGGCTGCCCTGGCTGCCCTGGGCGTGCGGCCTGGCCATGGCTGCGGCACTGGCCTACGGTTGGTTGGCTGGTGGCGGTGTACCGGTGCAGCGTGCCTGCCTGATGCTGGCCGTGGTGTTGCTCTGGCGCCTGCGTTTTCGCCACCTTGGTGCGGCCTTGCCGTTGCTGCTGGCGCTGGTTGCCGTGCTACTGGTGGAGCCGTTGGCCGCGCTGCTGCCCGGGTTCTGGCTGTCGTTCGCGGCCGTGGCCACGCTTGGCTATTGCTTCAGTGCACGCCTGGGCGGCTGGCGGCCCTGGCAGGCCTGGACGCGGGCGCAATGGGGGATTGCCATCGGTTTGCTGCCGGTGCTGCTGGCTACGGGCTTGCCGGTGAGCCTGAGTGCGCCGCTGGCCAACCTTGTTGCGGTGCCGTGGGTCAGCCTGGCGGTGCTGCCGTTGGCATTGCTGGGGGCCTTGCTGCTGCCGCTGGGCGAGGTAGGGGAGGTGCTGTTGTGGCTGGCGGGTGGTTTGCTCGACGTGCTTTTCCGGCTGCTGGAGTTGGTGGCCCAACAGCAGTCGGCGTGGCTGCCAGCCGTTCTGCCATTGTGGGCCTGGCTGCTGGTGTGCCTGGGTACGCTGCTGGTTTTGATGCCCCGTGGCGTGCCACTGCGCGGGTTGGGGGGCGTGATGCTGCTGGCGCTATGGGTACCCCGGGAGACGCTGCCGTTCGGCCAGGTCGAGGTCTGGCATCTGGATGTCGGCCAGGGGCTGGCGGTACTGTTGCGCACCCGGCATCACAACATGCTGTACGACGCAGGGCCGGCCAGGGGAGAGAGCGACCTGGGCGAGCGGGTGGTGTTGCCGACCTTGCGCAAGCTGGGGGTGGGTAGCCTGGACCTGATGCTGCTCAGCCACGCCCATGCCGACCACGCCGGTGGTGCTGGCGCAATCCTGCGTGGCTTGCCGGTCAAACGGGTGATCGGCGGCGAAGTGCTGGATGACATGCAACTGCAACCTTGTGCCAGTGGCGAGCAATGGATGTGGGATGGCGTGCGCTTTTCGCTATGGCGCTGGGCTGATGGGCAGAGCAGCAATGACCGCTCCTGTGTGTTGCTGGTCGAGGCGCAAGGTGAGCGACTGTTGCTGGCGGGTGATATGGAAGCCGGTGCCGAACGGGCCTGGCTGGCGGCCACAGAAGCGCCGTGGATCGACTGGTTGCAGTCGCCGCACCATGGCAGCCGCAGTTCATCCAGCGAGGCCTTCATCCGCGCCACGGCGCCGCGCGGGGTACTGATTTCGCGCGGGCGCAACAACAGCTTCGGGCACCCGCACGCGCAGGTGGTCGAACGTTATCGGCGGCATGGGGTGGTGATGCATGACACAGCGGAGCAGGGGGCGTTGCGGTTGGTGCTGGGGAGGCTGGGGGAGGTCGAGAGTGTGCGCCGACAGAGGCGTTTCTGGAGGGATGCGGTCGGTGGCGGGGGGGGGGCCG
>NZ_JBNRIJ010000029.1:36927-41657 GCF_053557675.1 Pseudomonas sp. XP1
ACAGCTCAAGGTAGAAACCGGGTAGGGGAATTCCCTGACCTCCGGCAGATGAGCCCCCGACGTGCCTATGGTAGAGTGTCGGCCTTTTTCCGAAGGGGCGTTTACTGTGTGGGAATTGGTCAAGTCCGGTGGTTGGATGATGCTGCCGATCATTCTGAGCTCCATCGCTGCCATGGCTATCGTCGTCGAGCGCCTGTGGACCCTGCGCGTCAGTCGCGTCACCCCGCCGCACCTGCTCGGCCAGGTGTGGATATGGATCAAGGACAAGCAACTGACCAGTGACAAGCTCAAGGCCCTGCGCGCCGATTCGCCACTGGGCGAAATCCTTGCCGCCGGCCTGGCCAACTCGCGCCATGGCCGTGAAATCATGAAGGAATGCATCGAGGAGGCCGCTTCGCGCGTCATCCACGAACTGGAACGCTACATCAGCACCCTCGGCACCATCGCCGCCATGGCCCCGCTGCTGGGCCTGCTGGGTACCGTGCTGGGCATGATCGACATCTTCAGCGCCTTCATGGGCTCGCAGATGACCGCCAACGCCGCAGTGCTGGCCGGTGGTATCTCCAAGGCCCTGGTCACCACCGCGGCCGGCCTGATGGTCGGTATTCCGGCGGTGTTCTTCCACCGCTTCCTGCTCCGCCGCATCGATGAGCTGGTGGTGGGCATGGAGCAGGAGGCGATCAAGCTGGTAGAAGTGATCCAGGGCGACCGTGAAGTGGAAGTGGCCGGAGGCAAGGCGTGAAGTTCCGGCGCAATCGCCAGCGGGAGAACGTCGATATCAACCTGGCGTCGCTGATCGACGTGGTGTTCGTCCTGCTGTTGTTCTTCGTGGTCACCACCACCTTCACCCGCGAGACCCAGCTGCGTGTCGAGCTGCCCGAAGCAGCCAGCGCCGAACAGGCGCCGCCCGACCAGGGCAAGCTGGTGGAAATCACCATCAGCGCAGAAGGCGTGTACTCGGTGAACAACCACCTGCTGCCCAAGAGCGACCTGGCCACCCTGAGCGAAGCGATCGAGCGTGAATCGGGCGGCGACAACAAGCTGCCGCTGGCCATCAGCGCCGACGGCAAGACTCCGCACCAGGCTGTGGTCACCGCGATGGATGCCGCCGGCAAGCTCGGTTTCAGCCAGTTGCGCATGACCACCGTCGAGGCGGCCCAGGGCACGCCTTGATGGCCTTCGCCGACTGTCTGCTCGCCGCCTGGTACGCCGGGCACCCGGCCCTGGCGCTGCTGCGCCCGCTGGAGGCGCTGTATCGCCGCGTGGTCACGCGCAAGCGGGCGCGTTTTCTCAGTGGCGAAAGTGCCAGCTACCGGGCCCCGGTGCCGGTCATCGTGGTGGGTAACATCACTGTGGGCGGTACCGGCAAGACGCCGATGATCCTCTGGCTGATCGAGCACTGCCGTCAGCAGGGGCTGAAGGTGGGCGTGGTCAGCCGTGGCTATGGCGCCAAGCCGCCGCAATTACCCTGGCGCGTGCAGGCCGACCAGGCTGCCGGGCAGGCCGGTGATGAACCACTGCTGATCGTGCAGCGCACCGGTGTGCCGCTGATGATCGACCCCGACCGCTCCCGCGCCGTGCAGGCGCTGCTGGCCAGCGAACCCCTCGACCTGATCCTGTGTGACGACGGCATGCAGCACTATCGCCTGGCCCGCGACCTGGAGCTGGTGCTGATCGATGCCGCCCGCGGCCTGGGCAATGGCCGCTGCCTGCCGGCGGGGCCGTTGCGTGAGCCGGCCGAGCGCCTGAACGAGGCTGACGCGGTACTGTTCAATGGTGCCAGCGCAGACCGTACCGATGGCTTCGGCTTCCGCCTGCAGCCGTCCGCCCTTGTCAACCTGCGCAGTGGCGAGCGCCGCGGGCTTGACCATTTCCCCGCAGGCCAACGCCTGCACGCGGTGGCCGGTATCGGCAACCCGCAACGTTTCTTCAATACCCTGCTGGGGCTAAACTGGCAGCCGGTGCCGCATCCCTTTGCCGACCATGCGCAGTTCAGCGCCCAGAGCCTGGCCTTCAGCCCGCCGCTGCCGCTGGTCATGACCGAGAAGGATGCGGTGAAATGCCGGGCCTTCGCCGCTGACGACTGGTGGTACCTGGCCGTCGAGGCGCAGCCCACGCCGGCTTTCAGCGCCTGGTTCGACAACCAGTTGCAACACTTGCTGCGCAAGCCCTGAGCCCTTTTTCAATTCCCGGCCACCTGGCCTAAAGGAAGCCTCCAATGGACACCAAACTGCTCGATATCCTGGCCTGCCCGATCACCAAGGGGCCGCTCAAGCTCAGTGCCGACAAGACCGAGCTGATCAGCAAGGGCGCCGGCCTGGCCTACCCGATCCGCGACGGCATCCCGGTCATGCTGGAAAGCGAGGCGCGTACCCTGACTGACGACGAGCGTCTGGACAAATGAGCCTGGATTTCACCGTGGTGATCCCCGCCCGCCTGCGCTCCACGCGCCTGCCGGGCAAGCCATTGCTGCCGATCGCCGGCAAGCCGATGGTGCAGCATGTATGGGAGCAGGCCCGCAAGAGCGGCGCCAGCCGCGTGGTCATCGCCACCGACGACACCAGCATTCTAGAGGCCTGCCAGGCCTTCGGCGCCGAAGTGCTGATGACTCGTGCCGACCATGAGTCCGGCACCGATCGCCTGGCCGAAGTGGCCACGCACCTCGGCCTGCCCGCTGATGCCATCGTGGTCAACGTACAGGGCGACGAACCGCTGATTCCGCCGGTGATCATCGACCAGGTGGCAGCAAACCTGGCAGCGCATCCGGAAGCCGGCATCGCCACGCTGGCCGAACCGATCCATGAGCCGGAAACCGTGTTCAACCCCAACGCGGTCAAGGTAGTCAGCGACAAGAACGGCCTGGCCCTGACCTTCAGCCGTGCCCCGCTGCCCTGGGCTCGCGATGCATTCGCCAAGGACCGCAACCTGCTGCCAGAGGGCGTGCCTTATCGCCGCCACATCGGCATGTACGCCTACCGCGTCGGCTTCCTGCATGGCTTCGTCAGCTGGGGCCCGTGCTGGCTCGAGCAGACCGAAGCGCTGGAGCAGCTGCGGGCCCTGTGGCATGGCGTACGCATCCACGTCGAAGACGCCATCGAGGCGCCTGCCGTGGGCGTGGATACCCCTGAAGACCTGGAGCGCGTACGGCGCTTGCTGGAGGCCTGATGCGCGTCCTGTTCGTCTGCCTCGGCAATATCTGTCGCTCGCCCACCGCCGAAGGCGTGCTGCGCCATCAATTGCAGGCTGCCGGGCTTGCCGACCGCGTGCATGTCGCCTCGGCCGGCACTGGCGACTGGCATGTCGGCAAGGCGCCTGACAGCCGCACCTGCAAGGCAGCGCTGGCGCGTGGCTATGACCTGTCGCAGCAACGCGCCCAGCAGGTCACGGCGGCGCACTTTGCCGAATATGACCTGATCCTGGCCATGGACGAGAGCAATCTTGGCCATTTGCGTGCGATGCGCCCGCATACGGCAGTGGGGGAGCTCGACCTGTTCCTGCGCCGCTATGGCGCAGCGCTGGATGAAGTGCCAGACCCTTACTACGGCGGCACCGATGGCTTCGAGCAGGTGCTCGATCTGGTCGAAGCGGCGTGCCAGGCACTGGTCCTGGAAATCAAGGGGCGGCTATGACAGCGCAGTGGCAGAAGCAGGTATCGCTCAAGCCGTACAACACCTTTGGTATCGACGTGAAGGCGCGGTATTTCAGCCAGGCACATGATGATCAGGAGGTGCGCCAGGCGCTGGCCCAGGCGCAGCAGGGCGGCTTGCCGGTGCTGGTGATTGGCGGAGGCAGCAACCTGCTGCTGACCCGCGATATCGATGCGCTGGTGCTGCACATGGCCAGCCGTGGCCGGCGCGTGCTCAGCGACGATGGCGAACGTATCGTGGTCGAGGCCGAGGCCGGTGAGCCATGGCACCCGTTCGTGCAGTGGACATTGGCGCAGGGGTATTGCGGGCTGGAGAACCTCAGCCTGATCCCCGGCACCGTGGGCGCCGCGCCGATGCAGAACGTGGGCGCCTATGGCGTGGAGATCAAGGACGTGTTCGTAGGCCTTACCGCCCTGGACCGCGAGACAGGCGAGCTGCGTGACTTCGGCCTGGCGGAATGTGCGTTCGGGTATCGCGACAGCCTGTTCAAACGCAACCCTGGACATTGGTTGATCCTGCGGGTGCGCTTTGCCTTGAGCCGTACGCTGCGTGCTCACCTGGATTACGGTCCGGTGCGCCAGCGCCTGGCAGAGCAGGGGGTGACCGAGCCGACCGCGCAGGCGATCAGCGAGGCGATCTGCAGCATTCGCCGCGAGAAGCTGCCAGACCCGGCAGAGCTGGGTAATGCCGGGAGCTTCTTCAAGAACCCGGTGGTCTCGGCGGAACAGGTCGAGCGAATCCGTGCGCAGTACCCGGGGGTGGTGGCTTATCCGCAAGCCGATGGCCAGGTGAAGTTGGCGGCAGGCTGGTTGATTGAGCAGGCAGGCTGGAAGGGCCATCGCGAAGGGGATGCCGGGGTGCATCGTTTGCAGTCGCTGGTGCTGGTCAACTACGGCCAGGCGAGCGGGGCGCAGATGCATGCGCTGGCGCGACGGATCCAGGCCGATATCCTCGAGCGGTTCGGGGTCGAGCTGGAGATGGAGCCTAACCTCTACTGATTCAGTGCCTGGGCTGGCCCTTTCGCGGGTAAACCCGCTCCCACAGGGACCGCGCAGGGCCTGAGGGTAGTGGGGCCCCTGTGGG
>NZ_JBNRIJ010000029.1:41774-60519 GCF_053557675.1 Pseudomonas sp. XP1
TTGGCTATCAACCGTGATGAGGCTTTTGCTCATCGGTGGCTTCCAGGGCTGGCTCCTCGGTGGCTGCAGCAGCTTCCTGTGCGGCTTTGGCGGCAGCCTCGGCCTCACGCTTGCGGCGACGCACTTCACGCGGGTCGTTCGGCGCACGGCCGTTGGCCAGGATAACAGTGGCGGGTTCCACCGCCGCAGGGGCTTCGACCGGTGCAGGTTCGACGGCCACTGGTGCAGGCTCGGCCACCACTTCTGGCTGGGCTTCGACAACCGGGGCAGGTTGCTCGGCAACCGGAGCGGCTTCGGCCACGGCTGGGGCCTGCTCGATTTCACCGGCCTCGACGGCAGGTGCTTCTACCGCTGCTTCGGCAACCACTACCGGTTCGGCAGCAGGTGCTTGCTCGACCACTGGCTGCGGAGTGACTTCGACCACTGGCTCGGCAGTTGCCTCGACCACGGCCACAGGCTCGCTGACCGGCAGCTCGACCACGGGGGCCACGGCCACTTCTTCAGCTTTGGCAGCAGCTTCGATCTTCTCGACCGGCTGGGCGACTTCGCTGTTGTCGGTTTCCGCTACGGCGGCGACCTCGGCAGTGGCAAGCTCGGCCTGCTGGTTGGCCTGTGCTTCAGCGTCGGCACTGATGTTGCTGCTGGCGACAGCGGCAGTCACGGCCAGGCCGGCGGCCAGTTCGGCACCCAGCTCGGTGGCCTGATGCGGTTGAGGCTGCTCTTCGCTGCCTTCTTCCTCGCTGCCATCGATCAGCTCGCCGTTGGCGTTGCGCTGACGCTCACGACGGTTGCTGCGACGACGCTGGCCACGGGAACGGCGGCGTGGGCGCTCGCCATCGTTGCCTTCCTGTTCGTCCTGCAGCAGCTCTTCGTTCGGCAGTTGCTCTTCGGCCAGCTCGGCAGCCTGCTCGGCGGCTTCTTCGGCTGCGCGTGGCTGACGCTCTTCACGTGGTGGGCGAGGGGCACGTTCTTCGCGTGGAGCACGTTCTTCACGAGGTGCGCGCTCTTCACGTGGGGCACGTTCTTCGCGAGGTGCGCGTTCTTCACGCGGTGCGCGTTCTTCACGCGGTGCGCGTTCTTCACGTGGAGCACGCTCTTCACGCGGGGCGCGTTCTTCGCGAGGTGCGCGCTCTTCACGTGGGGCGCGTTCTTCGCGTGGAGCACGTTCTTCACGGGCCACACGTTCCTCGCGCGGCTGACGTTCCTCGCGCTCGGCAGGGGTAGCGTCCAGTGGTTCACGCAGTTCACGCACGCGCTCTTCGCCACGGTTGCCACGGCGGTCTTCGCGTGGCTGGCGTGGTGCACGTTCTTCACGCGGTGCACGCTCTTCGCGTGGGGCGCGTTCTTCACGTGGTGCACGCTCTTCGCGTGGGGCTCGTTCTTCGCGTGGCGCTCGTTCTTCACGAGGTGCGCGCTCGGCACGCTCTTCACGTGGTTTGCGCTCTTCGTCGCGGCGGCCGTTGCGGTTGCGGCTCTGCTGGCGGCCGTTGCGGCGTTCTTCGTTGCGTGGGCTACGCTCGGCGGCTGGCTTCTCGGCGGCGGTGACAACCGGCGCGGCGGCAGGCTCTTCCTTGCCGGCGAACAGGCTTACCAGCGACTTCACCAGGCCCTTGAACAGGCTTGGCTCCGGGGCGACCGGGGCAGGGGCGACCGGTGCGGCAGGCTGCTGCTCTTCGACAGTGGCCGGCACCGGCGCGTTGGCGCGGGCCGGGGCGGTCTTGACTGCGGCTTCCTGGCGAACCAGGGTGCGGGTGGCGGTCGGTTGCGGTGCTTCTTCGGCTTCGGCGGCGGCGATCTCGTAGCTGGACTGGTTGTTCAGCACTTCCGGGTTGTCGTCGCGCAGGCGCTGGACTTCGAAGTGCGGGGTTTCCAGGTGATCGTTCGGCAGGATGATGATGCGCGCACGGGTGCGCAGTTCGATCTTGGTGATCGAGTTGCGCTTCTCGTTGAGCAGGAAGGCAGCCACCGGGATCGGCACCTGGGCACGAACTTCGGCGGTGCGGTCCTTCAGGGCCTCTTCTTCGATCAGGCGCAGGATGGCCAGCGACAGCGATTCGACGTCACGGATGATGCCGGTGCCGGAGCAGCGTGGGCAGACGATGCCGCTGCTTTCGCCCAGCGACGGGCGCAGGCGCTGACGGGACATTTCCAGCAGGCCGAAGCGAGAAATGCGGCCGACCTGGACGCGGGCACGGTCGGCTTCCAGGCACTCGCGAACACGTTCTTCGACGGCGCGCTGGTTTTTCGCCGGGGTCATGTCGATGAAGTCGATGACGATCAGGCCGCCGATGTCACGCAGGCGCAGCTGGCGGGCGATTTCCTCGGCCGCTTCCAGGTTGGTCTGCAGGGCGGTTTCTTCGATGTCGCTGCCTTTTGTGGCGCGCGCCGAGTTGATGTCGATGGACACCAGGGCTTCGGTCGGGTCGATCACGATCGAACCGCCGGACGGCAGGTCGACCACGCGCTGGAAGGCGGTCTCGATCTGGCTTTCGATCTGGAAACGGTTGAACAGCGGCACGCTGTCTTCGTACAGCTTGACCTTGCTGGCGTACTGCGGCATCACCTGGCGGATGAAGGTCAGGGCTTCTTCCTGGGCATCGATGCTGTCGATCAGCACTTCACCGATGTCCTGGCGCAGGTAGTCGCGGATGGCGCGGATGATGACGTTGCTTTCCTGGTAGATCAGGAATGGCGCGGCGCGGTCCTGGGACGCTTCCTTGATGGCGGTCCACAGTTGCAGCAGGTAGTCGAGGTCCCACTGCATTTCTTCACTGCTGCGGCCAAGGCCGGCAGTGCGCACGATCAGGCCCATGTCGCCCGGCACGGTCAGGCCGTTCAGGGCTTCACGCAGTTCGTTGCGCTCTTCGCCTTCGATGCGGCGGGAAATGCCGCCAGCGCGCGGGTTGTTCGGCATCAGCACCAGGTAGCGGCCGGCCAGGCTGATGAAGGTGGTGAGGGCGGCGCCTTTGTTGCCACGCTCTTCCTTCTCGACCTGGACGATGACTTCCTGGCCTTCGCTCAGTACTTCCTTGATGTTGACCCGCCCTTCGGGGGTTTTCTTGAAGTATTCGCGGGAGATTTCTTTCAGCGGCAGGAAGCCGTGACGTTCGGAACCGAAGTCGACGAAGGCGGCTTCGAGGCTGGGTTCGATGCGGGTGATCTTGCCTTTGTAGATGTTGGCCTTTTTCTGCTCGCGCGCGCCGGACTCGATGTCCAGGTCGTAGAGACGTTGGCCGTCCACCAGGGCTACACGCAACTCTTCGGGTTGAGTTGCGTTAATCAGCATTCTTTTCATGTTGTACCGTCGGTTTCCGGGCTGCCGGAAACGGCGTTCGGCACACACGACGTCTCATGGTCGGTGCCAAGGTGCGCAAAGGGTGGCCGGGCCACCCCCGTGTCGAGCGACGTTCGGCACCAGCCGGTTGCCCAGCCTGCCGTTGTCGCGACGACGCGTCCTGTTTGCTGCGGTGCCAACAAGGCCCCGGTGGCTTCGAATTGGAATCCGAATCAACCAAGCGGGCCTTGTGCACTCAGTCAGGAGGAGGAATCAACCGTCAGCCGTGGACGCCCGGGGGCATCTGTTCAGGACCTTATCCGCTCGCCAGCCGTTCAGTGGGCTGGTGGGCCGGACGCGGTGCTACACGGTCCGAGGGCTGTGCATCTCCACCCTGCACGTATCCCTGATAATTCGGGTGCTGCCGCGCGCTGAATCCGCAACGGGTTGCATTTTTCGCCAGCGCAGGTTCTGCGCTGGCGCCATTCATGTCCAAGGCAGGTATTTCCGAAGCATTCGCCGGGCGTTGCGTGGAAGCGACGGGGCGGGCAGAGGTGCAGCGAAAAGAATCGGGTAAGCAGGTGAAACACCGCACTTGTCGTTTTTTTTCGGTCTTCTCTACACAGCGCTGGTGGCGATTCCAGGCAATTCGGTAAACTGGCGAAAACCCCGTAGGACGGCCTCGCGTCCTGCAGAATTGCGTTGGTCAGGGGCCGGCTAGGAGCCTGGTGCCGCTGGCCTGCCGCTTTTGGCGGCGTTCGCGACTATAGCAGCAATGATTAAGTGCTTCAATTCCATAAAAAATTGTTATGATCCCGCCATGACGACCAATACCCCTCCGACTTCCGGCGTTCAGCTGATCGAAGTCGCGCCGGAGCTTGCCGGCCAACGCATCGACAATTTTCTCATCACGGCCCTCAAGGGCGTGCCCAAGACCCTGGTGTACCGCATCCTGCGCAAGGGTGAAGTGCGGGTCAACAAGGGCCGCGTCAAGCCGGAGTACAAGATCCAGGCCGGTGACATCGTGCGGGTACCGCCCGTCCGCCTGCCGGAACGTGACGAACCGGCGCCGGTGGCCCAAGGCCTGTTGCAGCGCCTGGAAGCGGCCATCGTCTACGAAGACAAGGCGCTAATCGTGATGAACAAGCCGGCGGGCATCGCCGTGCATGGCGGCAGTGGTCTGAGCTTCGGCGTGATCGAGGCGCTGCGCCAACTGCGCCCGGATGCCAAGGAACTGGAACTGGTGCACCGACTGGACCGTGACACCTCCGGCCTGCTGATGATCGCCAAGAAGCGCAGCATGCTGCGTCACCTGCATGCCGCGCTGCGTGGCGACGGTGTCGACAAGCGCTACATGGCGCTGGTGCGCGGCCATTGGCCGACCTCGAAGAAGCAGGTCAGTGCGCCGTTGCTCAAGAGCAACCTGCGTTCCGGTGAGCGCATGGTCGAGGTGAACGACGAGGGCAAGGAGGCACTGACCCTGTTCCGCGTGCTGCGCCGCTTCGGCGAGTTCGCCACCATTGTCGAGGCGCGCCCGATCACTGGACGTACCCACCAGATCCGCGTGCACACCCTGCATGCCGGGCATATGATCGCTGGCGACAGCAAGTACGGCGACGAAGATTTCAGCCGTGAAATTCGCGACTTGGGC
Source organism: Pseudomonas sp. XP1 (assembly GCF_053557675.1). Classification (NCBI taxonomy): domain Bacteria; kingdom Pseudomonadati; phylum Pseudomonadota; class Gammaproteobacteria; order Pseudomonadales; family Pseudomonadaceae; genus Pseudomonas; species Pseudomonas sp. XP1. The sequence continues at coordinate 46,700 of NZ_JBNRIJ010000029.1, forward strand.
GGCAAGCGCCTGTTCCTGCATGCCTACGCGCTGACCGTGCCGCTGCCGGATGGTGGCGAATTGAAGCTCGAGGCGCCGGTGGATGAAGTCTGGGCGAAAACCGTTGAACGTCTGAGTGCGTCCTGATCCATGAAAAAAGGCTACGAGCTACTGATCTTCGACTGGGACGGCACCTTGGCTGACTCGATCGGGCGTATCGTCGAGGCGATGAATGCCGCCGCCGAGCGTGCCGGTGAGGTGCAAAGCAGCGAGGATGCGGTCAAGGGCATCATCGGTCTGGCCCTCGGCGAGGCGATCCACACCCTGTACCCGCACCTGGCGCCTGCTCAGGTCGAAAGCTTTCGTCAGCACTATGCAGATATCTACATGGCCCTGGACCAGCAGCCCTCGCCGCTGTTCGAGGGAGTGGTCGAGTCGCTGGATGCCTTCCGTGCCGAGGGTTACCGCCTGGCGGTGGCCACCGGCAAGGCGCGTCGCGGGCTGGACCGGGTGCTCAAGGCCAATGGCTGGGAGCAGTTTTTCGACATCACTCGCGCCGCCGACGAGACCCGCGGCAAGCCGCACCCGCTGATGCTCGAGGAAATCCTCGGTTATTGCGGTGTCGAACCGGGGCGTGCGTTGATGGTTGGCGATTCGGCATTTGACCTGCAGATGGCCAGCAATGCCGGCATGCATTCGGTGGCCGTGGGCTATGGTGCCATGTCGCTGCAGGCGCTGGCCGAGTTTGGCCCGCAGGTATGCATCGATCATTTTTCCCAGTTGCGCGAGTGGCTGGGTGGTTCCGCAATTCCATTTCCAAGGTAGGTAAGCATGGCAGACGAATGGAAAGCCCCCGAGGCCGAACCCGAGGAGCGCGAAGAGCGCAAAAGCTGGAAGCTACTGGAAAAGACCCTGCTGGCAGGTGTTCAGGAGCAGCGCCGGGCGCGACGCTGGGGGATCTTCTTCAAGTTGCTGACCTTCGTCTACCTGTTCGGCATCCTGATTCTATTCACACCGTTGATGGACATGGACAAGGCTGCGTCGCGCAGTGCCAGCCATACCGCGCTGGTCGAGGTGCGCGGGGTGATTGCCGACCAGGAGCCGGCCAGCGCCGACAATATCGTCAAGAGCCTGCGCGAGGCGTTCAAGGACAGCAAGACCAAGGCTGTGGTGATGCGCATCAACAGCCCGGGAGGCAGCCCGGTACAGTCGGGTTACGTGTATGACGAAATCCGCCGTCTGCGGGCCGAATACCCGGCCATCAAGCTGTATGCGGTCATCGCCGACCTTGGCGCTTCCGGTGCCTACTACATCGCCAGTGCGGCGGACGAGATCTATGCCGACAAGGCCAGCCTGGTGGGCTCGATTGGTGTGACCGCAGCCGGTTATGGCTTTGTCGGCACCATGGAGAAGCTGGGTGTGGAGCGGCGTACCTACACTGCAGGCGAGCACAAGGCCTTTCTCGATCCGTTCTCGCCGCAGAAGCCGGAAGAGACCAAGTTCTGGCAGGGCGTGCTGAATACCACGCACCAGCAGTTCATCGCCATGGTCAAGCAGGGGCGGGGCGAACGCCTGAAGGACAAGGAGCATCCGGAGCTGTTCAGTGGCCTGATCTGGTCGGGCGAGCAGGCCAAGGAGTTGGGCCTGGTGGATGGGCTGGGCAGTGCCAGCTATGTGGCGCGCGAAATCGTGGGCGAGAAGGAACTGGTGGACTTCACCGTGCAGGAGTCGGCGTTCGATCGCTTCTCCAAGCGTGTGGGGGCCAGTGTTGCCGAGCGCCTGGCGATGTGGATGGGGTTCCAGGGGCCGCAGTTGCGCTGATCCGGGATTGCCGGGGTCGCAGCGCGGCCCCGAATCTTCAGGGAATCACCACGCCTTCCTTGGTCAGCATGTCCACCAGCCGAATCAGCGGCAGCCCGATCAGGCTGGTCGCATCGCACCCGTGCGTGCTCTGGAACAGGCTCACTCCCAGCCCCTCGGCCTTGAAGCTGCCGGCACAGTCCAGCGGCTGTTCTGCCGTCACATAGCGTTCCACTCGCTCCCGGTCCAGTTCGCGCAGGGTCACGGTAAACGGCACGCAGTCCACCTGGCAGTGCCCGGTGGCGCTGTTCAGCAATGCCAGCCCGGTCAGAAAGCTTACCTGCTGCCCGCTGCACTCCAGCAGCTGCTCGCAGGCCCGCTCGAAGGTGTGCGGCTTGCCCAGTACCTGCTCGCCCAGCACCGCAACCTGGTCCGAGCCGATGATCAGGTGCCCGGGGTGGCTGCCCGCCAGAGCCTCGGCTTTTTGCCTGGCCAGCCGGCGCACCAGTTCCACCGCCGGTTCGTCGTCCAGGCGCCGCTCGTCTATATCGGGGCTTGCCCAGGTGAAGGGCAGGCGCAGGCGCGCGAGCAGTTCGCGGCGGTAGGTAGAGCTGGAAGCCAGTAACAGAGGAAGCATGGTAGACTCCTGATTCGGTTGAACAAATTCTATCACGCACGATGCCGCCGAATTTCCTTTGACAGGGGCGGGGGGCATCCCTAGAATGCTGCGCCTATGTTGAATGACCCGATTCCACCTCACGTTGACCCGCGCAAATTAGCCGATCGTGGCGTAACCCTTAACGGTTCGCTGCAGCTCGCTGATTTGGAAAGACTCTGCGACCCGCTTTCCGACAATGTCGGTACGGTGCAGGCGAAGTTCGATTTTGAACGAGATGAACAGCACGTGGTGGTTATCCACAGCGAGCTGGACGTCGAAGTCAAGATGGTTTGCCAGCGTTGTCTTGAGCTGGTCACCCTGCCGATCCACAGCGAATGTACATACGCTGTGGTGAAGGAGGGTGCGAATACCCAGTCGTTGCCGAAAGGCTATGACGTGCTGGAACTGGGCGAAGATCCTTTGGATCTGCAGGCATTGATCGAAGAGGAGCTTTTGCTCGCCTTGCCAATCGTGCCTGCTCATCATCCGGAAGAATGCCAGCAGCCGGCGGGCGCAGACGAGCCCGAATCGAGCAAGGACGAGGTATCGCGGTCCAACCCGTTCAGTGTTTTGGCGCAGTTAAAGCGTGACCCAAACGTTTAGGAGTTAATCAATTATGGCTGTTCAGCAGAACAAAAAATCCCGCTCTGCCCGTGACATGCGCCGTTCGCACGACGCCCTGTCGGAAAACGCGCTGTCGGTAGAGAAAACCACCGGTGAAGTACACCTGCGTCACCACGTTTCGCCAGAAGGCGTATACCGTGGTCGCAAAGTGATCGACAAGGGCGCTGACGAGTAATCCTTGTCCGCTCAGATCATCGCGATCGACGCAATGGGCGGGGACTTCGGTCCCCGCAGCATTGTCCAGGCTAGCATTGCCTGCCTTTCGGCTACCCCCTCGCTGCAGCTGACCCTCGTCGGTCAACCCTCCCTCCTTGAAGATCTTGTCAGCGGCCTTGCGGCTGCGGATCGCGCGCGCCTGCAAATCGTGGCCGCCAGCGAGGTGATCGGCATGGACGAGCGGCCATCCCAGGCGTTGCGCGGCAAGCCGGACTCGTCGATGCGCATCGCCCTCGAACTGGTACGTGACGGCAAGGCGCAGGCTTGCGTCAGCGCCGGCAATACCGGGGCGCTGATGGCGCTCTCGCGTTTCGTGCTCAAGACACTGCCGGGTATCGACCGGCCGGCCATGGTGGCGGCGATCCCGACCCAGACCGGTTACTGCCAGTTGCTCGACCTTGGTGCCAACGTCGACTGCAGCGCCGAGAACCTCTACCAGTTCGCGGTGATGGGCTCGGTGGCCGCCCAGGCCCTGGGCGTGCAGCGGCCGCGTGTGGCACTGCTGAACATCGGTACCGAGGACATCAAGGGCAACCAGCAGGTCAAGCTGGCGGCCAGCCTGTTGCAGAATGCCCGCGGGCTCAACTACATAGGCTTCGTCGAAGGTGACGGGTTGTATCGCGGCGAAGCCGATGTGGTTGTGTGCGACGGGTTCGTCGGCAACATCCTGCTCAAGTCGAGCGAGGGGTTGGCGACGATGATCGGCGCGCGCATCGAGCAGTTGTTCAAGGGGGGCGTGTTGTCGCGGGCAGCCGGAGCTGTGGCCATGCCGCTGCTCAAGCGCCTGCAGGCCGACCTCGCACCGGCGCGGCACAATGGCGCGAGTTTCCTGGGGTTGCAGGGCATTGTCATCAAGAGCCATGGTTCGGCGGGGGTGCAGGGCTTCCAGAGTGCCATCCAGCGGGCGTTGATCGAGATCCAGGAAAACCTGCCGCAGCGCTTGCATGGGCGGCTCGAGGACCTGCTGTTGTAGCCTGTGCCGGCCCGTTCGCGGGCAAACTTGTTCAGGCCTGTGGTAACCCTGCGGGAGCGGGTTTACCCGCGAAAGGGCCAGTGCCGAAGGAATAAAGGCCTTAGGCATATCGACGATGAAGTGCTTAAATGTGACCGCTTGGTCTGCGTCTTCATCCAAGCTTTCAGATTCCGCGCCTGGCCCAGGGCCTGGCGCACCCTATCCGACGACAAGATCATAAGGGCTTGTTCAATGTCTGCATCTCTCGCATTCGTCTTTCCCGGTCAAGGTTCCCAGTCGCTGGGCATGCTCGCCGAGCTCGGCGCCGAGAAGCCAGTGATCATCGAAACCTTCAAGGAAGCGTCCGAGGCACTCGGTTACGACCTGTGGAAGCTGGTCCAGGAAGGCCCGGAAGAGCAACTCAACCAGACCGACAAGACCCAGCCGGCCATCCTCACCGCGTCCATCGCGCTGTGGCGCCTGTGGCTGGAAGAGGGCGGTGCCAGGCCGGCCTTCGTCTCTGGCCACAGCCTGGGTGAATACAGTGCCCTGGTTGCCGCCGGCAGCCTGAGCCTGAAAGATGCCGTGCGCCTGGTCGAGCGCCGTGGCCAGCTGATGCAGGAAGCCGTGCCAGCCGGCCATGGCGCCATGGCCGCCATTCTCGGCCTGGACGACGCCGTGGTCGTGGAAATCTGCGCCGAAGCGGCCGAAGACCAGGTGGTCAGCGCGGTCAACTTCAACTCGCCAGGCCAGGTGGTCATCGCCGGCAACAAGGCCGCCGTCGATCGCGCCATCGAGCTGTGCAAGGCCAAGGGTGCCAAGCGCGCCCTGCCGCTGGCGGTCAGCGTGCCGTCGCACTGCGCGCTGATGAAGCCTGCTGCCGAGCGCTTTGCCGACGCGGTCAACGCCATCGAGTGGAAGGCTCCGCAAATTCCGGTGGTGCAGAACGTTACTGCCGCAGTAGCTGCCGACCTCGATGCTCTCAAGCACGACCTGCTGGCGCAGCTGTACCAGCCAGTGCGCTGGGTCGAGTGCGTGCAGACCCTGGCCGCCAACGGTGCGGTCAACCTGGTCGAGTGCGGCCCGGGCAAGGTCCTCGCCGGCCTGAACAAGCGTTGCGCCGATGGCGTGACCACCTACAACCTCAATACCCCTGACGCCGTCGCCGCCACCCGCGCGGCACTGGCCTGATTTGGAGAAGCTTGCATGAGCCTGCAAGGTAAAGTTGCACTGGTCACCGGCGCCAGCCGTGGCATTGGCCAGGCCATCGCCCTCGAGCTGGGCCGCCAGGGCGCGACCGTGATCGGCACCGCCACTTCGGCTTCCGGCGCCGAGCGTATTGCTGCCACCCTGAAAGAACACGGCATCACCGGTACCGGCATGGAATTGAACGTGACCAGCGCCGAATCGGTTGAAGCTGTGCTGGCCGCCATCGGCGAGCAGTTCGGCGCACCGGCCATCCTGGTCAACAACGCCGGTATTACCCGTGACAACCTCATGCTGCGCATGAAGGACGACGAGTGGTTCGATGTGATCGATACCAACCTGAACAGCCTCTACCGTCTGTCCAAGGGTGTGCTGCGTGGCATGACCAAGGCACGTTGGGGTCGTATCATCAGCATCGGCTCGGTCGTCGGTGCCATGGGCAACGCTGGCCAGGCCAACTACGCGGCCGCGAAGGCCGGCCTGGAAGGCTTCAGCCGCGCCCTGGCGCGTGAAGTGGGCTCGCGTGGCATCACTGTCAACTCGGTGACCCCGGGCTTCATTGACACCGACATGACCCGCGAGCTGCCAGAAGCGCAGCGCGAAGCCCTGCAGACCCAGATCCCGCTGGGCCGCCTGGGCCAGGCCGACGAAATCGCCAAGGTGGTTTCGTTCCTGGCATCCGACGGCGCAGCCTACGTAACCGGCGCCACCGTGCCGGTCAACGGCGGGATGTACATGTAATACTGCAACTCAATGTGACGGATTTCGTAAAAAAAGAGTCATACTGCGAGCCTAAAATCCGTTATAAAGCTGCAACCAGATTCCAGGCAGCGGGTGTGGTGACTGGTGTGAAGGTGCGTTTAGCTTGAAAAGCGAACGTCTTTCTATAAAATTAGCCACCGGCCAGCTGCCTGACATATGTCCATTAGGAGTGAAAACTAGGTATGAGCACCATCGAAGAACGCGTCAAGAAAATCGTCGCCGAGCAACTGGGCGTCAAGGAAGAGGAAGTGACTCTCGAGAAGTCCTTCGTCGATGACCTGGGTGCCGATTCGCTTGACACCGTTGAGCTGGTGATGGCTCTGGAAGAGGAATTCGAGACCGAAATCCCTGACGAAGAAGCCGAGAAGATCACTACCGTTCAAGCTGCCGTAGACTACGTCAAAGCCCACCAGGCCTAAGACGCTGTAGTCGACGCTTCTTGTCGGGAAAAACCGCACTGCCTTTGCCGGCGTGCGGTTTTTTCTTTGCGAGCACCCTGCGTTTTGCAGGTCGGTCTCGTTCACCGGGTACCAAGAGCTTGTTGCCATTTCATTCCATTGCTTGAATGCAATGGCAAGAAACTCTGTCATTAGAAAAGGAGAGTACTGTGTCGCGTAGACGCGTCGTGGTCACCGGTATGGGTATGCTGTCGCCACTGGGTACTGATGTACCGAGCACCTGGCAGGGCATTCTGGCTGGCCGCAGTGGCATCGGTCCGATCGAACACACGGACCTGTCTGCCTACTCCACCCGTTTTGGCGGCTCGGTGAAAGGCTTCGAGGTCGAGCAATACCTGTCGGCCAAAGAGGCCCGCAAGCTCGACCTGTTCATCCAGTATGGCCTGGCGGCCGGGTTTCAGGCGGTGCGTAATGCCGGCCTGGAGGTCACCGACGCCAACCGCCAGCGTATTGGCGTGGCCATGGGCTCGGGTATCGGCGGCCTGACCAACATCGAAGAAACCAGCCGCACCCTGCACGATTCGGGGCCGCGTCGTATTTCGCCGTTCTTCGTGCCGGGCTCGATCATCAACATGATCTCCGGGTTCCTGTCGATCCACCTGGGGCTGCAGGGGCCGAACTACGCCATTGCCACTGCCTGCACCACTGGTACGCACTGCATCGGCATGGCCGCGCGCAACATCGCCTACGGTGAAGCCGATGTGATGATCGCCGGCGGCGCCGAAATGGCCGCCTGCGGCCTGGGCATGGGCGGCTTCGGTGCCTCCCGCGCGCTGTCCACTCGCAACGACGAGCCGACCCGGGCCAGCCGTCCGTGGGACAAGGGCCGTGACGGCTTCGTGCTTTCCGACGGTGCCGGTGCCCTGGTGCTCGAAGAGCTGGAGCACGCCAAGGCCCGCGGCGCGACCATCTATGCCGAGCTGGTCGGCTTCGGCATGAGCGGTGACGCCTATCACATGACTTCGCCACCCGACACCGGCGAAGGCGCTGCCCGTTGCATGGCCAACGCCTTGCGTGATGCCGGCATCCAGCCGGAAGAGGTCAGCTACATCAATGCTCATGGCACCTCGACCCCTGCTGGCGACGTGGCCGAAGTGGCGGCGATCAAGCGCGTGTTCGGTGAGCATGCCTACAAGCTGGCGGTCAGCTCGACCAAGTCGATGACCGGTCACCTGCTGGGCGCCGCCGGTGCCGTGGAAGCGATCTTCAGCGTGCTGGCGATCAACAGCCAGATGGCTCCGCCCACCATCAACCTGGACGAGCCGGACGAGGGCTGCGACCTCGACTTCGTACCGCACCAGGCGCGCAGCATGCCGATCGATGTGGTGCTGTCCAACTCGTTCGGCTTTGGCGGTACCAACGGTTCGCTGGTATTCCGCCGGTTCGCCGGTTGATGCAAAGCTGGATCGATGGCCAGCCGGCGGCTGCAATCAACCTGCAGAACCGCGGCCTGGCCTACGGCGATGGGCTGTTCGAGACCATCGCCGTGCGCGGCGGCCGGCCCAGCCTGCTGGAAGGCCATCTCGCACGCCTGGCGCTGGGCTGCCAGCGCCTGGCGATCAATGCCGACCTGGCGCTGGTGCGCGACGAACTCCTGCGCTACGCCAACCAACTCGGTGATGGCGTAGCCAAACTCATCCTTACTCGTGGCGACAGCCAGCGCGGTTACGCGCCGGTTGCCGGTGCCGCGCCGCGTCGTATCCTGCAGGGCAGCCCGTTGCCCAGCTATCCTGTCGAACATGCCGAGCACGGCGTGTGCCTGTTCCCCTGCCAGACCCGGCTTGGGGAACAACCGCTGCTGGCCGGCCTCAAACACCTCAACCGCCTGGAGCAGGTGCTGGCCCGTGCCGAATGGCAGGGCAGCGAACATGCCGAGGGCCTGATGCGTGATGGGCAGGGCAGGGTGATCGAAGGGGTGTACAGCAATCTGTTCCTGGTGCGCGATGGCGTGCTGTTCACGGCCGACCTCAGCCGCTGTGGCGTCGCTGGCGTGATGCGGGCCGCGTTGCTGGAACAGGCAGCGCTGCTGGGCATCCCGGTGCAGGTCTGCGACCTGCCGTTCGACGCGCTGGAGCAGGCAGATGAAGTATTTGTCTGCAACAGCGTCTACGGTGTCTGGCCCGTGCGTGGCTTTGCCGCGCTAAACTGGTCGCCGGGCCCGCTCACCCGTAAACTGCAGGCCGTTGCCCGTACGTTACTGGAAACCTGAATTCGTGAGACGTAAATTCCTGCTGCTGCTGGAAATGGGCTTGATCCTCGCCGGCCTTGCCGTGGGCTGGTCGGCCTGGAAGGTCAACTCGGTGCTGGAGCAGCCCCTGCACGTGACGCAGGAGCGCCTGCTCGACGTGCCCAATGGCACCACCCCCAACCGCATGTTCTATCGCATGCAGAACGAAGGGTTGCTCGACGACGCCGTCTGGTTGCGCCTGTACTGGCGCTTCAACATGGCCGGCACCCCCCTGCACACCGGCGAGTACCGCCTGACCCCCGGCATGACCGTGGAGCAGTTGTTCGATGCCTGGCGTCGGGCCGACGTGGTGCAGTACAACCTGACCCTGGTCGAAGGCTGGACCTTCCGCCAGGTGCGTTCGGCCGTGGCCAAGCATGAAAAGATCAAGCACACGCTGGATGGGCTGTCCGATTCGGAAGTGATGGACAAGCTCGGCCATACCGGTGTGTTCCCCGAGGGGCGCTTCTTCCCGGACACCTACCGCTTCGTGCGCGGCATGAGCGATGTCGAATTGCTGCAGCAGGCCTATATGCGCCTGGATGAAGTGCTGGCCAAGGAATGGGCCGAGCGCACAGCCGACCTGCCATACCGTGACCCGTACCAGGCGCTGATCATGGCCTCGCTGGTAGAAAAGGAAACCGGCATTCCCCAGGAGCGCGGGCAGATTGCCGGCGTTTTCGTGCGGCGCCTGCGCCTGGGCATGATGCTGCAGACTGACCCGACGGTGATCTACGGCATGGGTGAGCGCTACAACGGCAAGATCACCCGCGCCGACCTGCGCGAGCCGACGCCCTACAACACCTACACCATCACCGGCCTGCCGCCGACCCCGATCGCCATGGTCGGTCGCGAAGCGATTCACGCGGCGCTCAACCCGGCCGATGGCACAAGCCTGTACTTCGTCGCCCGTGGCGATGGCAGCCACGTGTTTTCCGACGACCTCGACGACCACAACTCGGCGGTGCGCGAGTTCCAGCTCAAGCGCCGTGCGGACTACCGTTCCAGCCCCGCGCCGCAATCGCAGTCAGAGCCGCAGCCACAAACACAACCAAGTGTCGACGAGGCCGAACAGCCCGAGGCGCCTGCCGATGAATCTACAGCGCAGCCAGCGCCCGACCAGCCGCCTGTGCAGGACGCTCCTGCCGGTGGCGCGCAAGCGGCCGAACGGCCGCTGCCTGACGAACAACATTAAGGACTGCCTGTGAGCGGCTTGTTTATTACTTTGGAAGGCCCCGAAGGCGCGGGCAAGAGCACCAACCGCGACTACCTGGCTGCGCGCCTGTGCGAGCAGGGTTTGGACGTGGTGCTGACCCGTGAGCCCGGCGGCACGCCGCTGGCCGAAAAGGTGCGCGAGCTGCTGCTGGCGCCCAGCGATGAAAGCATGGCGGCCGACACCGAACTGTTGCTGGTGTTCGCTGCGCGTGCCCAGCACCTGGCGCAGGTGATCCGGCCGGCACTGGCCCGCGGGGCGGTTGTCTTGTGTGACAGGTTTACCGATGCCACATACGCCTATCAGGGCGGCGGGCGCGGTTTGCCTGTCGAGCGTATCGCCACCCTGGAGCAATTCGTCCAGGGCGATTTGCGCCCGGACCTGACCCTGGTCTTCGACCTGCCGGTCGAAGTGGGCCTGGCCCGCGCAGCCGCGCGCGGCCGCCTGGACCGTTTCGAGCAGGAAGGCCAGGCGTTCTTCGAAGCGGTGCGTCAGGCCTACCTGCAGCGCGCCAACCGCGAACCACAGCGCTATAGCCTGCTCGACGCCGCCCAACCTCTGGAGGCCGTGCAACGCTCCATCGATGCGTTGCTACCAGGCATCGTGGAGCGTTGCCGTGGCTGAGGCCTATCCCTGGCAGCAGGCCCTCTGGCAGCAACTGGCCGGTCGCAGCCAGCACGCTCACGCCTACCTGCTGCATGGGCCGCAGGGTATCGGCAAGCGGGCCCTGGCCGAGCGCCTGATGGCCCGCCTGCTGTGCCAGCAGCCCCAGGGTATGGAGGCCTGTGGCGGGTGCAAGTCCTGCCTGCTGCTCAAGGCTGGTAGCCACCCGGACAACTTCGTCCTCGAGCCCGAAGAAGCCGACAAACCGATCAAGGTCGACCAGGTGCGCGAGTTGGTGGCCTTTGTGGTGCAGACCGCGCAGTTGGGTGGGCGCAAGGTGGTACTGATCGAGCCGGTGGAAGCGATGAACGTCAACGCCTCCAACGCCCTGCTCAAGAGCCTCGAAGAACCCTCCGGCGATACCGTGTTGCTGTTGGTTACCCACCAGCCCAGCCGCCTGTTGCCGACCATCAAGAGCCGTTGCCAGCAGGTCGCCTGCCCCCAGCCCAGCCTGGCCCAGAGCCAGGCCTGGCTGGCCGGCGCGCTGCCCGACAGTGACGAGGCCGAGCGCGACGAGTTGCTGACCCTGGCTGCCGGTTCGCCGCTGATGGCGGTCAGCTTGCAGGCCCAAGGCGTGCGCGAGCAGCGCGCGCTGGTCACCGACGGGGTGAAGAAGCTGCTGAAGCAGCAGCAATCGCCCAGCCAGCTGGCCGATGCCTGGAACGGCGTGCCGCTGTTGCTGCTGTTCGACTGGTTCTGCGATTGGGCGCATCTGATCCTGCGCTACCAATTGACCCAGGACGAGGAGGGTCTAGGCTTGGCCGATATGCGCAAGGTGGTGCAGTACCTGGCGCAGAAGAGCCGTCAGGCCAAGGTGCTGGAGGTGCAGGCGTGGATCCTGGAGCAGCGCCAGAAGGTGCTGGGCAAGGCCAACCTCAACCGCGCCCTGCTGCTTGAATCGCTGCTGGCCCACTGGCTGCAGTTGCCGGGCGCCCGCTGATTTTCATTTTTTCATGTGTGCCGTTATCCCATGCTTGTAGATTCCCATTGCCATCTTGACCGTCTGGACCTGAGCGCCCACCAGGGCTCCCTCGATGCTGCCCTGCAGGCGGCGCGTGAGCGCGGGGTCGGGCATTTCCTGTGTATTGGCGTCAGCGCCGAGAATGCTGGTGCGGTTAAGGCGCTGAGCGAGCGCTACGCCGATGTCGATTGCTCGGTGGGCGTGCACCCGCTGGATCTTGCGCCGGGCGAAACGCCGGCGCTGGAATGGCTGCTGCGCGAACTCGCTCACCCACATGTGGTGGCGATTGGTGAAACCGGGCTGGATTACCACTACGAGCCGGAAGCAGCCGAGCTGCAGCAAGCCTCGTTCCGCCTGCATCTGGAGGCCTCGCGGCAGACCGGCAAACCGGTGATCGTGCATACCCGTGCGGCGCGTGCCGATACCCTGGCGCTGCTGCGCGAGGCCAACCTGCCGCAGGCCGGCGTGCTGCACTGCTTCACCGAAGACTGGGACATGGCCAAGGCGGCGCTGGACCTGGGGTATTACATTTCGTTGTCTGGCATCGTTACCTTCCGCAATGCCGATGCCCTGCGTGAAGTGGCGCGGCAGGTACCGGTCGATCGGCTGCTGGTGGAAACGGATTCGCCGTATCTGGCGCCGATCCCGCATCGGGGCAAGCCGAACCTGCCGCAGTACGTGCGTGAGGTGGCCGAGTATGTGGCTTCGTTGCGCGGGGCCAGTTATGAGCAATTGGCCGAACAGACCACTGCCAACTTCAAGCGCTTGTTCCCGTTGGCGCGGGTGGCCTGACAGCAACTATTCACAATACAACGCCTGAGCGCTCTTGCTCTTGCTCTTGTTTCGGCTTTTGCTTTTAAGCGCGCGATAGTTCAGACGCCGCCGATTGCGACTTCGTTCGGCCTCCTGAAGTCGCGAAGATCAAGATCAAAAGCAAGATCAAAAGCCAGAGCAAGATCAAAAGCTCAGCACGAGCCTCGAGTGGGCGGCCCGTCACGTAAGCAAAAAAAACCCGGGTTCTGGGGGGGGAATCCGGGTTAAGACCATTAGGAGTAAAACAAAGGTACGCGGTCCCTGAGCACCTTTATCGGCGCGCCACTTGGGGGGATGCGCCGCGCCAACACTTCAAGTATTGGCCAGCTTTGGCGCAGTGCCAGTGCATATTGATCGTTTTTTAAACAGATTTGGAATACGCCAACGTTTCATTCCTCCCGCATCGCATGGCCGTAAGCATCGTGAAACACAGACATGCGTGGATGATCCGTGCAATTTCTTGCAAGTTAGGCATAATAAACCGCTTCGATTGTCATCCAGTCCTTCCTATGCAGAAAGAACCTCGTAAGGTCCGTGAGTTTCGCCGTCGCGAACAGGAAATCCTCGACACCGCGCTCAAACTGTTTCTCGAACAGGGGGAAGACAGCGTCACCGTCGAGATGATCGCTGACGCCGTGGGCATCGGCAAAGGCACGATCTACAAGCACTTCAAGTCCAAGGCGGAGATCTACCTGCGCCTGATGCTCGATTACGAGCGCGACCTGAACGCGCTGTTGCATTCGGCCGACGTCGACCGCGACAAGGAAGCCCTGTCGCGAGCCTACTTCGAGTTCCGCATGCGCGATCCGCAGCGGTACCGGCTGTTCGACCGCCTGGAAGAAAAGGTGGTCAAGGGCAACCAGGTACCGGAAATGGTCGAACAGCTGCACAGCATCCGTGCCTCCAATTTCGACCGCCTGACCCAGCTGATCAAGGGCCGTATCAGCGAAGGCAAGCTCGAGGACGTGCCGCCGTATTTCCATTATTGCGCTGCCTGGGCGCTGGTGCACGGCGCCGTGGCGCTGTACCACTCGCCGTTCTGGAGCAATGTGCTGGAGGATCAGGAAGGCTTCTTCCAGTTCCTGATGGACATCGGCGTGCGCATGGGCAACAAGCGCAAGCGCGACCCCGAACCTTCCAACTGAGATAGTGCAGGCTTTCCCTGAAGCCTGCCAGTCAGCGTTATTGGGGCCGCTTTGCGGCCATCGCAGGCAAGCCAGCTTGTGTCTTGAGAGGGGATTAGAATCTGAAGTGAGAGCGGTGAATGGCAAGCTGAATGCCAGAGGTG
>NZ_JBNRIJ010000030.1:0-38083 GCF_053557675.1 Pseudomonas sp. XP1
ACCTCTGGCATTCAGCTTGCCATTCACCGCTCTCACTTCAGATTCTAATCCCCTCTCAAGACACAAGCTGGCTTGCCGGCGATGAGGCCAGTACAGGTTGCCGCGTTGCGCACATGTTTGCGTTATAATCCCGCCCTTTAGCCGCCACCCGCCCAAGAGGCCGCTGGCGCATTTCTACCGAATGAAGAGGCTAATCCCTTGGCATTGACGATTCTTGGCCTGTCCGGCGCCCTTAGCCATGACCCTTCCGCGGCCTTGTACATTGACGGCAAACTGATTGCCGCCGCCGAAGAAGAGCGCTTCGTGCGTGACAAGCATGCGAAGAACCGCATGCCCTACGAGTCGGCGAAGTTCTGCCTGGAACAGGCAGGCATCAAGCCATCCGACGTCGACGTGGTAGCCATCCCGTTCGCCCCGATCAGCCTGTTCGGCAAGGCGCGCTGGCACTATGCCAAGCGCTACTGGTACGCCCCGGACCGCGCCCTCGACGCGATCCTGATGGGCAATCGTCGCTACAAGCGCTACCGCAAGAAGATCGTCTGGTGCCTGGAGCAATTGGGCTTCGACCCGAAAAAGGTCAAGATCGAACCGGTCGAGCACCACCTGGCCCACGCCTCCAGTGCCTACCACTGCTCGGGCTTCAAGGAAAAAACCGCAATCCTCGGCATTGACGGCAAGGGCGAATACGCCACCACCTTCTTTGGCTACGGCGAAAACGGCAAGATCCACAAGATCAAGGAATTCTTCGACCCTGACTCGCTGGGCGGTCTGTACGGCGCAATCACCGAATTCCTCGGCTTCGAGATGCTCGATGGCGAGTTCAAGGTCATGGGCATGGCGCCGTATGGCGACGCGAGCAAGTATGACTTCTCGCGCCTGGCCAGCTTCGAAAACGGCGAGCTGGTGATCAACACCGAATACGCCAACGTCATCGGCCTGCGCCGCTATAAAGAGAAGGGCAAGGGCTTCTACTTCTCGCCGAAGCTGATCGAATGGCTGGGCCCCAAGCGTGAAGGCGACATCGCCGACGAGCCGTACATCCATTACGCGGCCAGCATGCAGGCGCTGTTCGAGAAGATCGCTCTGCAGATGATCGATCACTACCTGGGTGACGTCCTGCGTGAAACCGGCAAGCTGGCCTTTGCCGGCGGTTGCGCGCTGAACGTCAAGCTCAACCAGAAGATCATCGCCCGCCCAGACCTGAAAGAGCTGTTCGTGCAGCCGGCCTCCGGTGACGCCGGTACCGCCGTGGGTGCTGCCGCCTACGTTTCCCACGCCCGTGGCGTGCCGGTCGAGAAGATGGAACACGTCTACCTCGGCCCTTCGTACTCCAACGAAGATGTGATTGCCGCCTGTGCCCGTCACCCGAACGCGCCGAAGTGGCGAAAACTCGACGACATGCCGCAGCGCATCGCCAAAATCATGGTCGACGGCAATCCGGTGGCCTGGTTCCAGGGCCGCATGGAGTTCGGCCCTCGTGCCCTGGGCGGCCGTTCGATCATCGGTTGCCCGAGCGTGCCGGGCGTAGCCGACCGCATCAACGAGCAGATCAAGTTCCGCGAACGCTGGAGACCTTTCTGCCCGTCGATGCTCGACACCGTCGCCCCGCAAATGATCAAGGTCGACCACCCGGCGCCATTCATGACCTTTACCTTCGAAGTGGCTGAAGAGTGGAAGACCCGCGTGCCGGAAGTGGTCCACGAGGATGGCACTTCGCGTGCCCAGGTGCTCAAGCGCGAGTACAACCCGCGCTACTACGACATGATGAAGGCGCTGGAAGACCTGACCGGCAACGGCGTGTCGCTGAACACCTCGCTGAACCGCCGTGGTGAACCGATGATCTGCTCGCCGACCGACGCCTTGAACATGTTCTTCGGCTCGGACCTGCAGTACCTGATCATGGAAGACATCCTGGTTGTGAAGGACGGCGCGGCCCCGTATGACCAGCCGCTCTGAGCCGCGTATTCTGCAGTTCTGCCATGGCTATGACGGGCCGTTCCTGGACTGCGCCCGTCAATACGCCAGCCTGTTCCATGGGCGTGGCTACCAGGTCACCACGGTGTTCCTCACCGGCGCTGCCGACCCGCAGGTAGCGGCTGGCTGTGCGTCGGACGAGGTGCTGTTCCTGGAGTTCAGCTCCAAGGCCGTGCGCGGCCTGAAACTCGGCGCCATCCGCGCATTGCGGCGGATCGCGGCCGAGCGCAATTTCGCCTTCTGCATTGCCCATCGCTTCAAGCCGATCTACGTGGCGTTGCTGGGCACCGGCTTGCCGGTGATCGGCGTGCACCACGCTTTCGGTGACTACGAGCGCAAGGGGCGACGCATCTTCGCCAACCTGTTCAGCAAGCGCCTGAGCTTGCTGGGCGTGTCGGACGCAGTGCGTGACGACATGCGCCGCTGCTTGCCGCAGTGGCCGGCAGAGCGTATCCAGACCCTGTACAACCGCATCGACATTGACGCCCTGCAAGCGGCCCTGGTGCCACGCGCCGAGGCCCGTCAGGCCTTGGGCCTGGATGCGCAGGCGTGGATTGTCGGTAACGTAGGGCGCCTGCACCCGGACAAAGACCAGGCCACCCTGCTGCGTGGCTTTGCCGAAGCCCTACCGGGGCTGCCAGCCGGCGCTCGCCTGGCGATTCTCGGCAAGGGGCGCCTGGAAACCAGGCTCAAGGCCCAGGCTGCCGAGCTGGGCATTGCCGGGCAAGTGGACTTCCTTGGCCAGGTGCCGGATGCGCGCCGTTACTTCCAGGCGTTCGACGTATTTGCGCTGAGCTCCGACCATGAGCCCTTCGGCATGGTCCTGCTCGAAGCCATGGTGGCCGGTGTACCGGTACTGGCCACGGCCTGTGGCGGTGCCCGTGAAGTGGTCGAGGGTGTTGGCGTACTGTTTCCGCTGGGTGATGCGGGGCAACTGGCTCAGGGCCTGAAGCACATGGCTATGCTCGATGGGCAGCAGCGCCAGGCCTGTGCCGGGCACATGCTGCAGCGCCTGCGTGAACGCTTTTCCGACCAGGCGGTGCGCGAGGCCTTCTGGCAGCTGCCGCAAGTCCGTGTGCTGGTGGGGCAGGCCTGATGCTCAACCGTATCCAGGCCTTCCGTGAGCGCGGTTGGCAAGTTATCGACGCCAAGGCCTACGCCGAGGCATGGGCCCGCTTTGGTGGCAGTGTCGCCACTCATCCTTTGGTGGTCGAGCAGTTGGCGGACCTGGCACAGATCCCGGTGCGTTATCTGGGCTGGCACCAGGCCGGCGAGCTGAAGGCCGCCATCCCCACCTGGGGGCGCCACCTTGCGCTGTCCAAGGATGTGCTCAAGCGTGCCGGGAAAAAGGCTCTGTTCGACCTGGGCAACGCCGAAATCATCCTGGCGGCGGCCGCCGATGCCGCTGCGCCGTTGCGCCATGCCGCGCGCTACCTGTCCGAACTGAACCAAGGCCGCTTCAGTGGCCTCAAGGCACAGAAGGAACAGCTGGCCATGGCCCGCGCCCACGAAGACCTGTCGAAGAAGTTCCGCTACAACCAGCGCCGCGAACTGCGCCTGCTGGAAGAGGCGGGCGGTGTGGTGCGCCCGATCAGCGACTTCAGCGCGCAGGAAATCGCCAGCATGTACTGCGACCTGTTCCGTCGCCGCTGGGGCTTCCCTGCCACCGGCGCCGAGCGCATGGCCGAGGTGTTGGAGCGCCTGCGCGAGCTGCTGATCGGCTCGGTGCTGCTGTTGGACGGCAAGCCGATCGCCATCCAGCTGGTATACCGTGTCGAAGCGCCGGAATGGATCAGCGTCGAGTACATCAATGGCGGTGTCGACCCTGAAACCAAAGCCTTCAGTCCCGGCAGCGTGCTGAGCTTCCTCAATACCCAGGCCGCCTGGGAGGACGCCCGTGCGCGCAACAAGCCGCTGCGGTTCTCGTTCGGCCGTGCCGACCGCGAGTACAAGGACCGCTGGTGCAACCCCGTACCGGTGTATCAGGCGTGAGTCGCAAGCAGCAGTTGCTCAAGCGCCACCGGCGCAACAAGCGCCTGGGCCTGCTGGTGGGCCTGGCCGCGCTGGTGACCGTAGGGGTGTTCAGCTGGTGGTGGTTGCCACTTCTGCTGTTGCCGCTGCTGTGGGCGGCCCATGAAGCCTGGTTTGCCGACCACCTGTTCTATGCGCCAGGCGAGGACTACGCGTACGAATTCGGCGAGCAGACCCTGGAGGTTCCTGCCACCCTGAGCGGCGGCCTGCTCAAGGCTGAATGCACGCTGCAGGGCAACGACACCCTGATCCTCGAGCTGCGGGTAAAAAGCAGCTGGCTGGGGCGCTTCCTCGACCCGCAGGTCGAGCTGGTGGCTGGCGAGCAGGCCGACCGGCAAACCTTCGAGCGCGGCGTCGATGGCGTGCGCTTCCTCAATCTGACCGGCCTCGCCGCACCTCTGGAGGCAGGCGCGTTGCGCCTGCGTGGCCGGCATTGTGGGCTGTTGGGCCGGCCGCGCTTGTGGATAACCCCGGCGGTCGAGCTGCAACGGCGTCGAGTGATGGTGATCGCGCCGCATGCCGATGACGCCGAACTGGCCGCTTACGGGCTCTACAGCCAGGCCGACGAAACCTGGGTAGTGACGCTGACCGCAGGTGAGATCGAGGCCGAACACTATCAGAAGATGGGACTGGCAAAGGCCGAAGCCGCACGCCTTAAGGGCCGCCTGCGGGCCTGGGACAGTATCGCCGTGCCACGCTGGGCCGGTGTGGCGGAATCGCGTTGCGTGCAGCTGGGCTACTTCTGCCTGCAACTGCCTGCCATGCAGGCTGCGCCCGACCAGCCGGCCGCTTCTCGCGAGGCCGACCTCGCCGACATTCGCGTCTTCCGCCGGTTCAACCCATTCCCGCTGCCGGCCGACGGCGATGGCGCGCCGACCTGGCGCAACCTGCTGGCCGATCTGCGGGCCTTGCTGGAAATGGCCAGGCCAGAGGTGCTGGTTATGCCGCACCCGCAGCTCGACCCGCACCCCGACCATATATGTGCCCAGGCAGCGGTGCTGGAAGCCTTGCAAGGCCTGGCCTGGCAGCCGCAAACCCTGCTGTGCTACGCCAATCACCTGCACGACAACGACCGCTGGCCGATGGGCGACAGTGGTGATGGCGTGGCCTTGCCACCGCAGCTGAGCGCCGCTCAGGCGTGGGCACCTTGCAGTCTGGTACTGGACGTGGCAACCCAGCGCGACAAGGCCATGGCCCTGGGCATGATGCACGACCTGCAGCCACCGGCGCCGTTCAAGCGCCGGCTGCGTCGCTTGTTGCAGCGCTGGCTGGCCGGGCGGCGGCCGTCGCCTTACGGCGAGAACGAATTCTTCCGCAAGGCCGTGCGCCGACATGAACTGTTCTGGCGGCGTGAGTTGTAGCCGCGCCCCCATGGTTGACCGCGATGGCGCAGAGCGCCCAAGGAACGCAATGAAAGTCCTATTTCTGGTGCAGAAGGAACAGCGGGCGATTCTTGATCGCCTGTACGATGGCGTCGCGGCCAACTGCGAGTGCGACCTGCGCTGGCTGACCAGCGAAGACCAGCGCAACCTGCGCCGCTATTTCAAGCGTGAAGTGCAGGTCGAGCGCTATGACCGCATTGTCTTCTTCCTGCGTTTCAAGCAGGAAATCCGTCAGGCGGCGTTCATCCGTACCGTGCCGAACCTGGTCATCCTCGAGCATGATGCCTACCAGAACTACATCCCGTGCAAGTACACCGGCAAGTTCAGCGCCCATTACCGCAAGTTGCCCTGGGCGCGGGTGATCAGCTCCGGCTATATGGTCAGCGAGCGCCTGCGCCAGGAAGGTTTCGACGCCGTGTTCGTGCCCAAGGGTTACGACGAGCAGTTGCTGGCCGACCAGGGGCGTGAGCGCGATATCGAACTGGCCTTCGTCGGCAGTACCAACAGCGTGGCCTACAGCGGCCGCAAGGCATTGCTGGACGAGCTGGGCCGCGTCGAGAACCTGGTGGTCACCCGGACCAAGTCGGGTGAAGACTACTGCAATACGCTCAACCGGATCCGCTTCTTCGTCAGTGCCGACGTTGGCATGGGCGAATACATGATCAAGAATTTCGAAGCCATGGCCTGTGGCTGTGTGCTGTTGGCGTATGACCAGGGCGAGGAAGAGAACCGCGCGCTGGGCCTGCAGGACATGCACAACGTGGTGTTCTATGACTGCATCCCGACCCTTCAGGAGAAGCTCCGCCTTTTGCGTGCGGACCCTGAACTGGCGCGGCAGATTGCAGAAAATGGCCGCCACCTGGCGGTTTCCCGTTTCAGTTTCGGCGCAGTTGGACGTAGCATCGTCGACCACATGCGCCCGGCGCTCAGGCCCCATCCGCCGTTGTCTGCATGGCAGCGGCTGCGCCTGAGGCTGGGCATCTAACATAAGAACTTTCGCGCCTGAGGAAAGGGCGTTGAAGTCGATAGTCGCAATGCGGAGGGAGTCCGGTGCGCTTTTCAAATGAGAGTGACGTCACGCTCGTCGTGACCAGTTGTGGGCGGTTTGATCTGCTCAAAGATACCCTTGAGAGTTTCGATCGCTACAATACCGCGCCCATTCGCGAAGTGTTCATCACCGAAGACTCCGGTGACGATGCCGTGCATGCCGCTGTGCCTGAGCACTGGAAACCCCACTGCAAGGTGTTCGTCAACCGGCCAAAACTGGGCCAGCTTCCGTCTATCGACCTGGCCTACAGCCACGTCAAGACGCCCTACATCTTTCACTGCGAGGACGACTGGCACTTCTATCGCCAGGGCTTCGTCGAAGACTCCCGGGCCATACTGGAGGTCAGCCCCGACCTGTTGCAGGTGTGGCTGCGCAGTCATGCCCATGACCTGGCCATCCACAGCCCTTACATCCGTCTGGGTGATCGCCAGGTGATCGCCGGGGTGCCTTGCTACCCGCTGCTGTCCGACAAGGCCGAGTGGCAGGCGTTCTCGCTCAACCCGGGGCTGCGTCGTTTGAGCGATTACCAGCGTTGCGCACCATTTGCCGCCTATGCTGGAGAAAAGGCACTTTCCCGACGCTATGCTGAGTTAAACCTGACAGCGGTCACCTTGGAGGGTGATGCAGTATTGCACACTGGATTTGGTAATCACGTGACCTTGCCCATCGAAGTGGAGCGCAAGGCCAAACGTCGTAGACGTGATCGGATAAAGTTGGCATTGACGCTGGTGGCGGGTGTCGTGATCGGCATGGGAATCACCATTTTTGTTCAATGAAGTCGCTGTCCCACCTGACATGAGCGGGAGAGGGCCCATGAACATAGTCAATATGATGTGGGCGGGTGGAACGCCGTACATGTCCATCCACAAGGTACATCGGCAGGTACTGTCGCACGCGGGTGCCGATGCCCGGATCAGTAACTGGTTGCTGCTGGGTAGCGGCCTCTGCTGTGGGCTTGGCTCGACCCGGGAGTGGCATATGCCGTCACGGGCGCTGAAAGGGCGGCACTTCTGGCGCCTGTTGCGCCCATGGTTGCGTATGCGCTTGCGCAAGGCGCTGAACGAGGCCCAGGCTGAAGTCGTGCTGCTCGATGGTGTCGGTGTGGCGCGATTGGTGTTGCCGTTGTTGCAGCAGGTTCCGCAGTTGCGTGCCAAGGTGCTGTTTCACGGCAAGACGCGCCTGAGTGCCGGTGACGTTCGCCTGCTGCGTATGTTCCCGGCCGAGCGGCTGAGCATCGCCGCCGTTTCGCAGACGCTTGCCACATCACTCGAACACGATCTTGGCAGGCCGGTGCAGACCTTGCGCATGGCCCTTGACCCGCTGGCGTTCGCCGAGCCGTTGTTGAGCCGGGATGCGGCCAGGCAGGCCCTGCAGTTGCAACAGGTGGCCGGGGTCATGCTGGGCGCGGTCGGGCGACTGGTGGAGAGCAAAGGTTTCGAGATGTTGATCGAGGCGTTCGCCAAGGCCAGTGCGCGCCAGTCGGGCCTGCAATTGGCAATCATTGGCGAAGGGCCTCTGCGTGCGGTGCTGCAGGCTCGTATCGACGCGCTGGGCTTGGCCGGGCGTGTTCACCTGAGCGGTCACCGCGACGACCTGCAGCAGTTGTACCGGGCATTCGACTGGCTATTGGTGCCTTCGCGCTCCGAAGGCCTGGGGCTGGTGGTGCAGGAGGCGGTCATGGCCGACGTGCCGGTGGTGTGCAGCGACCTGCAGGTGTTCCGCGAGCAGTTGCAGGACACCGGTGGCTACCTGCCCATTGCCAATGAAAATGCCTGGGCCGAGGCTATCGAGCGATGTGCGGCGCTCAGTGCCCCGGCGGTAGCCGCCCGGCAACGCCAGGCGCTGGCCCCGGAGCAAGCCTGGCAGGCATTCTGCAGCGGCTCGCAGAGCCTGCTGCGCAGTTGACGCTCAGCGCGCCAGCAGGGCTGCCTCGAAGGCGGCAAGGGGGAAGCGGTCGCCCAGGTTCTCCCGCTCGATGTAGCGCACCATATGCTGCACATTGCGCCGAATCATGCGCGCCGACAGCGGCGGGCGCAGGAAGCGCATGTCGGCCACGTCGATCAGGCCCAGCTGCTGGTCGGGGGTGACCACCACATTACCCAGGTGCAACGAGCGGAAGTACACGCCGCTGCGATGCAGTTGGCGGATCAGTTCGATCAGGCGCGGCAGGTAGGCCCCCCAGCTGAAACCTTCATCGCGCGACATCTGCAACAAGGTGCGCCCTGGCAGCGGGCGGTACAGCACGGCGGTACGCCCTGGCAGGTCGAGCTTGTGCTGGCTGATAACCTTCAGGGTGGGGATGCCCAATTGTGCAAGGCGTGCGGCGTTGTCGACGAAGCGCTGTGAGTACGGGCGCAGCAGTGCAGATGAAATCAGCCGCTTCCTACGAAAAACCTTGAGGAAATTACCATCCGCGAGCAGGTAGACTTTGGCGCCATGGCTATCTGCCTCAAGCACCTGTGCGCCTTTTGTCAGCTGATCGAAGTCGACCTGGGGGAGCCGGGAGCATTGCATGAATAGAGCCTTGTCGTCGGGCGAACGGAATGACCGGCAATAATGCCGAAAATAATGTTGTAGCACCATTGGATGGTGTCTTTGATTCATCGGGGGAAAGGATGTTGTATCAAAAAAACTGGGCGCGAGCCTGGTTGGGGTTTGGCCTGGTCTGGTTTCTGGCAGCTATCGCCCTGGCACCGAGCAACAAGGTCTATCAACAAGGTCTGGTGCTGTTCCTGTGGTTGCCGACGCTGGTAATGGCGTGGTCCGCAAGGCAAGTAATAGTGCAGGCCTGGCGGCGTCAGCCGGCCTTGTGGGGGAGTGTGTTGTTGCTGCTGGCGTGGAGCGGGCTCAGTCTTGTCTGGTCGGCCGCGGAAAACCCGGGGCGCGAGGCCAAGCGCCTGCTCTACATCCTGGTGTTCCTGCTGGCGTTCCCGCTGCTGGGCCAGCTTGGCCAGGTCCGCATACGTCAGCTGCTGCTGGCCGGAAGTGCCTTGCTGGCCGTTGCCGCGATGGTTTCGGTCATCCATTTCTACGGCGTGCTGGGCATGCCTTTGCTGGCCCGCCTGGAGGGCATCGGCGAAATATCGCACCCGATCCTGGGTGCCTATGTCATCGGTGCAGCCGTGCTTTTCCTGCTTTACGAGCCGCCGCGGCAACGTGCCCTGCAGTTGTTGTGGCTGGTGGCGCTGGTGTGCTTGGGGTTGTTTGCCATGCTCAGCCAGAGCCGTGGGGCAATCCTGGCCCTGGTGCTCACCGTGATCCTGGCCCCGTTGTGGTTCCGTGACCGCCACAGCCGGGTGTTTGCCGTGCTGGCGGCCATCGCCACCTGTCTGGCCTTCTATTTTGTTTACGACCTGATCGCCAAGCGCGGCTCGTCCTACCGACCGGAAATATTCCATGCCGTAGTCGACATGATCGCCGCACATCCCTGGACCGGCCTTGGTTTGGGTGCTGCCTACGACGTGAGTGCAGTGGGCAAGCACTTCGACCACACCCACAACATGTTCACTCACATCGCAGTGGAGATGGGCCTGCCCGGGATGCTGCTGTGGGTCATGGTGTGGCTGTACACCTTCGGCGAAATCGTCCGCGCACGTGGCACGTTGTTCGGCAAGATCCTGCTCGGTTTCTGGGTGTACTCCACCCTGGCCATGCAGTTCGATGCCGCCAGCCTCACCGGTACGCCACGTGCCGAATGGTTCATCAGCTGGCTGCCAGTGGGCCTGGCCATGTTGCTGCCATGGGGGAGTGCCGAAAATGATGCCTGTGGTAAAATTTCCGGTTCAACCTGAACAGCGAGCTTGATAATGGCCGAAACACCGCGACCGGCGGAACACACCTCCAGCCTGAAGATCTACTTCCGGCTGCTGAGCTATGTGAAACCCTATGTCGGCATTTTCCTGCTGAGCATCATCGGTTTCGTGATCTTTGCTTCGACCCAGCCGATGCTGGCCGGGATTCTGAAGTATTTCGTTGATGGGCTGAGCAACCCTGAAGCAGTGTTGTTCCCCAACGTCCCCTACCTGCGCGACCTGCAACTGCTGCAGGCTGTACCGCTGCTGATCATCCTGATCGCCGCGTGGCAGGGCCTGGGTTCGTTCCTCGGCAACTATTTCCTGGCCAAGGTTTCCCTGTGCCTGGTGCACGACCTGCGTGTGGAACTCTTCAACAAGCTGCTGGTGCTGCCTAACCGCTACTTCGACAACCACAACTCCGGGCACCTGATTTCGCGCATCACCTTCAACGTGACCATGGTCACCGGTGCCGCCACCGATGCGATCAAGGTGGTGATCCGAGAAGGCCTGACCGTGGTTTTCCTGTTCGGCTACCTGCTGTGGATGAACTGGCACCTGACGCTGGTGATGGTCGCCATCCTGCCAGTGATCGCAGTGATGGTCAGCGTCGCCAGCAAGAAATTCCGCAAGCAGAGCAAGAAGATCCAGGTGGCCATGGGCGACGTCACCCACGTTGCCTCGGAAACTATCCAGGGCTACCGCGTGGTGCGCAGCTTTGGCGGTGAGGCCTACGAAGAGCAGCGTTTCGGCAAGGCCAGCCAGAGCAACACCGACAAGCAGCTGCAAATGACCAAGACCGGCTCGCTGTACACGCCGATGCTGCAACTGGTGATCTACACCGCCATGGCCGCGCTGATGTTCCTGGTGCTGTTCCTGCGCGGTGATTCCACTGCCGGTGATCTGGTGGCTTACATTACGGCCGCCGGCCTGTTGCCAAAGCCGATTCGTCAGCTTTCGGAAGTCAGCTCGACCATCCAGAAGGGCCTGGCCGGTGCCGAGAGCATCTTCGAGCAACTGGACGAAGCACCTGAAGTGGACAGCGGTACCGTCGAGAAGGAGCGGGTGGAAGGGCGCCTGGAAGTGCGCAACCTGAGCTTCACCTACCCAGGTACCGAGCGTGAAGTGCTGAGCGATATCAGCTTCGTCGCCGAGCCAGGGCAGATGATTGCACTGGTCGGCCGCTCTGGCAGCGGCAAGTCGACTCTGGCAGCGCTTATCCCGCGCTTCTATCACCACGACCAGGGACAGATCCTGCTCGATGGCGTGGAGATAGAGAACTATCGCCTGCGCAACCTGCGCCGCCATGTTTCGCAGGTGACCCAGCATGTCACCCTGTTCAACGATACCGTGGCCAACAACATCGCCTATGGCGACCTGGCCGGCGCCCCCCGCGCCGACATAGAAGCCGCTGCGGCTGATGCCTACGCCAAGGAGTTCATCGACCGGCTGCCAAAAGGCTTCGATACCGAAGTGGGTGAAAACGGCGTGCTGCTCTCCGGCGGCCAGCGCCAGCGCCTGGCCATCGCCCGGGCACTGCTGAAGAACGCGCCTCTGCTGATCCTCGACGAGGCCACCTCGGCGCTGGATACCGAGTCCGAGCGGCATATCCAGGCTGCCCTGGACCATGTGATGCAGGGCCGTACAACGCTGGTGATCGCCCACCGCCTGTCGACCATCGAAAAGGCCGACCAGATCTTGGTCATGGACCAAGGGCGCCTTGTCGAGCGCGGCACCCATGCCGAGCTGCTTGCGGCCAATGGCCATTATGCCCGCCTGCATGCCATGGGGCTGGATGAGCCGGCCAAGGCCGATATCACCTGAACCCTCGTTGATCGGGGCCATTGCGGCCCCCATTGTCACGGGAATTTTCCTGGGGTGATCTGGCCATAAAGCCGTCGTCTACCCTGTGCTAATATCCTGCCCCTGTTCATTATTTCCATATGGGTTGCCCATGAAGTTGTCCATGCCGCGTTTCGATCAAGCCCCGGTACTGGTGGTCGGCGATGTCATGCTCGACCGCTACTGGCATGGCGGTACTTCGCGTATCTCGCCTGAAGCGCCAGTCCCGGTGGTCAAGGTCGATCAGATCGAGGATCGCCCCGGCGGCGCGGCCAACGTTGCCTTGAACATCGCCGCCCTGGGCGCACCGGCTTCGCTGATTGGCGTCACTGGCCAGGACGAGGCTGCCGACAGCCTGGCCAACAGCCTGCAGGCTGCAGGCGTGCGCTCGGTGTTCCAGCGCATCGCGCACCAGCCGACCATCGTCAAGCTGCGGGTCATGAGCCGTCACCAGCAGTTGCTGCGCATCGATTTCGAGGAACCGTTCGCCACCGACCCGTTGTCGCTGGGTGCGGAGGTCGACAGCCTGCTCGAGGGCGTCAAGGTGCTGGTCCTTTCCGACTACGGCAAGGGCGCACTGAAAAACCACCAGAGCCTGATCCAGGCGGCGCGGGCCAAGGGCATTCCGGTGCTGGCCGACCCCAAGGGCAAGGACTTTTCCATATACCGTGGCGCCAGCCTGATCACTCCCAACCTCAGCGAGTTCGAGACCATCGTCGGCCGTTGCGCCGATGAGGCCGAGCTGGTCGCCAAGGGCTTGCAGCTGCTTCAAGACTTGGACCTGGGCGCCTTGCTGGTGACCCGTGGCGAGCACGGCATGACCCTGTTGCGCAGCGGCCAGCCGGCGCTGCACCTGCCGGCACGGGCCCGTGAAGTGTTCGATGTGACCGGTGCCGGTGATACCGTCATCTCCACCCTCGCCGCGGCCATCGCTGCCGGCGAGGACCTGCCCCATGCGGTGGCCCTGGCCAACCTGGCGGCGGGCATCGTGGTTGGCAAGCTGGGTACGGCTGCGATCAGTGCTCCCGAACTGCGCCGGGCGATCCAGCGTGAGGAAGGCTCCGAGCGCGGCGTGCTGGGCCTTGAGCAACTGCTGCTGGCCATCGACGACGCACGGGCTCACAAAGAGAAGATCGTCTTCACCAACGGCTGCTTCGACATCCTGCATGCCGGGCATGTCACCTATCTGGAGCAGGCGCGGGCCCAGGGCGATCGGCTGATCGTCGCGGTCAACGACGATGCCTCGGTCAGCCGCCTGAAAGGCCCGGGCCGGCCCATCAACAGCGTCGACCGGCGCATGGCCGTACTGGCCGGGTTGGGGGCGGTGGACTGGGTCATCAGCTTCCCCGAGGGCACTCCGGAGAACCTGCTGAGCCAGGTCAAGCCGGACGTGCTGGTCAAGGGTGGCGACTATGGTATCGACCAGGTGGTGGGTGCCGATATCGTCAAGGCCTATGGCGGTACCGTGAAGGTGCTGGGGCTGGTCGAAAACAGCTCGACCACGGCGATCGTCGAGAAGATTCGCAAGAACTGATCGAACCTCTGAGGCTGCCTCATTACCTGTAGGAGCAGCCTTGTGCTGCGAAGAGGCCGGCAGGGCAAAAGACCTCTATTGGCTCTACCGGCCTCTTCGCAGCACAAGGCTGCTCCTGCAGGGGCGGCGCAGGCCTCGGAATCTTACTTGTGTAGTGAAGTACGCGCCCGCTCCAGCAGTTCCCGCGCCTTGTCTCCAAACCGCTGCAGATGTGACGCCCGCACCGGCTTGCTCTCCACCAACCCCTGCTGCTTCACCCAATCCTTCCAGCGCACCCGCTCGTCCGTGACCACCCAGCCCTCTTGCCGTGCAAAACTTTCGGCCAGGTAGAGCCCGCGCGTGCTCGCCGGCACCAGTTCATCCTTCTTCAGGGTATACAGCTCAGCCAGCGGCTGGCCTTCCTCCAACGGCATCAGGTAAAGGTCTGGCCGTTTGCGGTTGAGTCGCGCCACCAGTTGGTCGCCCTCCAGCCGCTCATCAACGTGGAACAGGCTGAGCTTCTTGGCGTCCCGAGGTACCTGCAAACGCATGTCATAGATCAGTTGCAATGAGGCGGTTGGCAAGTGCACATACGCCCGTGGTCGTTCCAGCAGCATCAGCTTGCCGCAGTGAACCGGGCGGGCGGCACCGGACTCCGGGGCCAGCACGAAATGCGGCGTTTCGCGGTAGTGCAGGGCGGCAGCGTAGGGCACCGGCAACCAGGTTTCGTTGAAGCGCCCACCCAGCCAGCCTTCCGGGGTTTCCAGCAGGCATTCCTCGGCCACTTCCTGCACGGCCGTGTGCAATGGCAGGTTCAGCTCCTGCGCCGGCACATAGCCGGAAATCAGTTTCAGTACTACATCACCACGGTCTTGCCGGCGCTGACGTACCAGCACCCAGTAATCGCGGTTCTGCCAATGCAGGGTCAGCCGCACCGACACGCCCAGGTTGGCCAGTTCGACCACGAAGCGCTGCACGTCGGGCAGCTGGATGGCCTTGCGCCGTTGTTGGATCTGGGCGAAGTTCAGCGGCATGCCGATGCTCTGGTAGATCAGCCCTTCGGGCGTGGCCTCGACATGCAGCGGCAATGTCTTGAAGTTACTCGGGTTCTTGCGGATCAGCGTTCGCGCCACGAGGCTCCTCCTTGCGTCGGGTCAGTCCGGGCCCGTGGGCCTGGGGCAACTCAATGCTGGCCCAGAATACGGGCGACGGTGGCCACGTTGTGGGCCAGGTGCAACGGATTGATGGTGCCGACGATAGCACTGCTGACGCCCGGGTGGGCGAACAGCAGCTCGAAGCTGGCCTGCACCGGGTCAACGCCCGGGGCCAGACAGATATGCCCGCTGGCCAGGGCCTTCTTCACCAGGATGGCCTTGCCGTGTTCGGCAGCGTAGTCCAGCACTGGGCGTTCTGCCTGTTCGTTGAGGTTGTAGGTGACCATGGCGCAATCGCCTTGCTCCAGCGCCTTCAGGCCGCCGGCGACGGTCTTGCCGGAAAGGCCGAAGCCGAGGATCTTGCCCTCCTGCTTGAGCTCGGCAAGGGTCTGGTAGACCTCCTGCTGTTCGAGGATGGCCAGGTCGTTGCCGTCGGAATGCACCAGCACCAGCTCGATGCGGTCGGTTTCCAGGCGCTGCAGGCTGCGCTCTACCGAACGGCGGGTGTGGGCGGCGCTGAAATCGAAGTGCGATTGGCCATTGTCGAATTCTTCGCCAACCTTGCTGACGATCACCCATTCATCGCGCTGGCCGCGCAGCAGCGGGCCCAAGCGCTCTTCGCTGCGGCCGTAGGCCGGGGCGGTGTCGATCAGGTTGATACCCAGCTCGCGGGCCTGGGCCAGCAGCAGGCGGGCTTCGTCATCGCCGGGGATGGTGAAGCCGGTGGGGTACTTCACGCCCTGGTCGCGCCCCAGCTTGACCGTGCCCAGGCCCAGCGGCGAAACCTTGAGGCCGGTGCTGCCCAAGGGGCGATGGAAGTCGTGCAGGGTTGGTAGGCTCATGGCAGCAGTTGCTCCCAGGCCGGTACGCCCAGCGGTGGGCGTGGCAGGTCGGCCAGGTCGGCTTGCGCCTGTGGGCGGATACCGTCGCGCTCCAGGTGGCTGATGACCCGGTCGCTGAAGTCCGGTGCCAGGGCCAGCTTGGTCGGCCAGCCGACCAGCAGGCGTTGCTGGTCGGCGAGGAAGGCGTTATCCGGGCGGACCAGGCCCGATTGCGCCGGTTCCGCACGGTTGACCCGCAGGGTGGCCCAGCGCACCTGGCTCTGGTCGACCCATGGCAGCAGGCTGGCGATTTCTTTCTGTGCCGCGGCAATTTGCGCAGCCGGTTCGCGGGCAACACCATCGGCCTCGGCCAGGTCGCCGCCCAGGTACCAGACCCACTGGCCATCGGCGGCCGGGTGGGTGGTAACCGTCACCCGGGGCTTTGGCCCGCCACCCAGGCAATGGGCGTAAAGCGGTTTCAGGTTGGCACCCTTGGCCATCACCATGTGCAGCGGGCGTGTCTGCATGGCTGGCTGGTTGAGGCCCAGGGCATGCAGCAGCTCTTCGGTGCCGGCGCCGGCGCTGAGCACGATGCGCTGGGCGCGGATGTCGCGCTCGTCGACGCGCAGGCCGACCAGGTCGGCGCCCTCGCGCAGTGGCTCGATGCGCTCACCAGCCAGCAGGCTGTCGCCTGCCAGTTCGGCCAGGTTGGCCAGCAGGCTGGGTACATCGATGACCAGTTCGGCCAGGCGATAGACCTTGCCCTTGAAGGCGCGGTCCTGCAGCGCCGGTGGCAGTTGCTCACCCTTCACCTGGTCGACCCGGCCGCGCACGGCCTTGCTGGCGAAGAAGCTGGTGAGGTTGCCGGCCAGGGTGCCTGGTGACCACAGGTAGTGAGCGTCGGACAGCAGGCGAGTGCGGGTCAGATCCAGCTCGCCGCTGCCGCTCAGGGCTTCGCGCCAGCGTCGCGGCATGTCGGCGATGGCTTCCGAGGCGCCGGTCAGGGCACCGTGCAGGGCGTACTTGGTGCCGCCATGGATGATGCCTTGGGACTTGATGGTCTGCTCGCCGCCAAGGCTGGCGCGTTCCACCAGTACTGTCGAGTAGCCCAGCCGGCGCAGGCGGGCATTGAGCCAGAGGCCTGCGACTCCGGCGCCAACGATCAGCACGTCAGTGGAAATGGCGGATGGCATGGCGGTACCTCGAAGACTGGGACAGCTGGCAAGTATACAGGGTATACCTGTGATGGCCCTATCGCCGGCAAGCCAGCTCCCACAGGATGGCATTGACCCAGCGGCCTGTATTCACTCTGTGAGAGCTGGCTTGCCGGCGATGAGGCCCGTACGGGCTGCCTCAATGCCCAGCCGTTTTCGAAAACAGCTGAATCACCACCACTCCACCCACAATCATGGCCATGCCCAGCATCGCCGGAACGTCCAGCTTCTGCCCATAGATCACCAGCGCCGCCACACTGATCAGCACAATACCCAGCCCCGACCAGATGGCATAGGCGATCCCCACCGGAATGCTGCGCACAACCAAGGTCAGCATCCAGAAAGCAATGCCATAACCAACTACCATCAGCAGCAACGGCAAGGGCGTGCTCAAGCCTTTCACCGCTTTCATGGAAGCGGTGGCGATGACTTCGGCGCAGATGGCGATGGCGAGGTAGGTGTAGGCATTCATGGCGGGTTCCTCCGGTAACTGGTCGGGCATTCTAGACGTTGCCTGGATGGGGTAAAGTCATTACCTATCACCAGGGGAGATAGGTCGATGGCCGAGCAGTGGAATCTTGAACAGCTACGTACCTTCCTGCGCGTTGCGGAGCTGCGCTCGTTCTCTGCCGTGGCCCGCGAACAGCGCAAGGCCCAGTCGGCGATCAGCAGCGCGATCGCCCTGCTCGAAACCGACCTGGGGGTCACCTTGTTCGAGCGCAGCAGCGGCCGGCAACCCAAGCTGACCGAGAACGGCAGCGCCCTGCTGGAAGATGCCCGTGAACTGTTGCGCCAGTGCGAGCGGCTGGATGGCCGTGCGTTGGCGCTGATGCGCGGGCAGGAGGCCTTGTTGCGGGTCGCCCAGGACGAAGCCATGCCCTACCAGCCGGTCATCGACAGCCTCGACGAGCTGGCCAGCCGCTACCCGTTTCTGGAGGTGCAGCTGGCCAGCGGTGCCCAGGGCGATGTGGCGCGCAAGCTGGTGGAGCGGCGCGCCGATCTTGGCCTGTTCTTCCACCACGAGAGCATCCCGGCCTCGCTGGAGCGGCGCGCCCTGGGCAGTGTGGAAATGGTCACCGTGTGCGCGGTCGGCCACCCGCTCGCCGGCGAAGGCCGGGTTACCCGGCAGCAGCTGGCGCGCCACCGTCAATTGCTGATTGCCCCGCAGCAAAGCGGCTACCCAGGCGGCGAAGCGATCAGCCCGCAGGTATGGCGCGCCGACAGCTTCTATGCCATGGCCGAACTGCTGATGCGCGGCCTGGGCTGGGCCTGGCTGCCGCGACACGTGGTGCAGTACCCGACCTATCAGGCGCACATGGTCGAACTGGACAGCGAGTGGCAGCCACCGGCCTTGGTGGTGGAGCTGGCCTGGCGCCGCGACGAGCCACTGGGGCCTGCCGCGCAGTGGCTGGCCGAGCGCTTTGCGGTGCACCTGCGCGCGATCGGGTAAACTCCGCGGCCATGAACAGAACTCTCTATACCTTGTTGTTTCACCTGGGCCTGCCGCTGGTTGCGCTGCGCCTGTATCTACGCGCGCGCAAGGCACCGGCCTATGGTCAACGCATTGGCGAGCGCTTTGGCTTCAGCCTGCCGGCCATGCGCCGCGGCGGCATCTGGGTGCACGCGGTATCGGTGGGCGAGAGCATTGCGGCGGCGCCGATGGTGCGTGCCTTGCTCAAGGCCTACCCGGAATTGCCGATTACGCTTACCTGCATGACCCCGACCGGTTCCGAGCGCATTCGCGCCATGTTCGCCGACGAACCGCGCGTGCAGCATTGCTACCTGCCCTACGACCTGCCCTGGGCGGCAGGGCGCTTTCTCGACCATGTGCAGCCGAAGCTGGGCATCATCATGGAAACCGAGCTGTGGCCCAACCACATCCACCAGTGTGCGAAGCGTGGCATTCCGGTAGCGCTGGCCAACGCACGCTTGTCTGAGCGCTCGGCTCGTGGCTATGGGCGTTTTGCCAGGCTGACCCGGCCGATGCTGGCCGAGATGAGTCTGATTGCCGTGCAGACCGAAACCGAGGCTCAGCGTTTTCGTGACCTGGGCGCGCGTCCGGAGTGCGTGCAGGTCACCGGTTCGATCAAGTTCGACCTGAAGATCGATGATCAACTGTTGCCGCGTGCCAGGGCATTGCGTGAACAGTGGGGGGCTGCACAGCGCCCGGTGTGGATCGCCGCCAGCACCCACGAAGGTGAAGATGCGTTGATCCTGCAGGCACATCGGCAATTGTTGCAGGTGCATGGTGATGCCCTGCTGATTCTGGTGCCGCGCCACCCCGAGCGATTCGCTGCGGTGCATACGCTGTGCAGCGAACAGTTCACCACCGTGCGCCGCTCTGCCGGCACGCCGGTCGATGCACAGACTCGCGTCTTGCTCGGCGATACCATGGGCGAACTGCTGTTCCTCTATGCCCTGGCCGACATTGCCTTCGTCGGCGGCAGCCTGGTGGCGACCGGCGGGCACAACCCGCTTGAACCCGCGGCGCTGGCCTTGCCGGTGCTGATGGGGCCGCATGTGTTCAACTTCCTCGAAATCAGCGCGATGCTGCGCGAGGCAGGGGCACTGCAGCAGGTGGACGATGCCGACGGGCTGGCCGAAGCGGTGCGGCGGTTGGTCGAATTGCCGCAGGATGCACAGCGCATTGGCGAAGCGGGCAGGGCGGTGATGCGGGCCAACCAGGGCGCGTTGCAGCGCTTGCTCGATGGCCTGGGTGCACTTATCCGCTGAGTTCTGTGTTGGGTTTTCTGGCCTCATCGCCGGCAAGCCGGCTCCCACAGTACTGCACAAGGCTTAAGGCCAGTGGAGAACCTGTGGGAGCTGGCTTGCCGGCGATGAGGCCATCAAAAGAAACCCACCCTGCGGAAAATCCACCCCTATATCAGGGGCGACGCTCGAAGTTCTTTGCCGCTGCAGCCGCCAGGTCCGGCGGCAGGAAGTCCTTGTCCGGGTTGTAGTCCGGCTTCAGGTACCGCTTGAGGTCCTGCAGGTCCTGCGGGCTCAAGGTGCCGGCCGCCTGCTTCAGGCTCAGGTTGTCGAGGATGTAGTCATAGCGGCTGTTGTTGTAGTCGCGCACCGAGGTGTACAGCTGACGTTGGGCGTCAAGCACGTCGACGATATTGCGGGTACCCACCTGGTAGCCGATCTCGGTGGCTTCCAGCGCGCTCTGGTTGGAGATGATCGACTGCTTGCGCGCCTGCACCTGTTCCACGTCGGTGTTTACCGCGCGGTGCAGGTTGCGGGTGTTTTCCACCACCTGGCGGCGCAGGCTTTCACGCTGCTGTTCGCTCTGGCTCAGGCGCTGGTAGGCCTCGCGCACCTGCGAACTGGTCAGGCCGCCGCTGTAGATCGGGATGTTCAACTGCAGGCCGATGCTGGTCTGCTCGACGTCGCCGCTATAGCGCGAAACGGGGGCCGGTGCGGGGTTGGTGAAACCGAAGTTGTCGTTGTCACCCTTCTGATACTTGGCAACCGCGTCCAGGGTCGGCGCATGGCCGGCCTTGCGCTGGCGCAGGGTTTCCTCGGCAGCGACGACCGCGTGGTTGGTGGCCAGCAGGTTGAGGTTCTGGCGCCCGGCGGTTTCGACCCAGGCCTTGGCGTCGTTGGGTGTAGGGACCTGCACCGGCAAGGTATGGACCACGCCTTGAATCGACGTGTATTCCCGGTTGGTCAGGGTTACCAGGGCCTCGAAGGCATCCTGTACCTGGCGCTCGGCAATGATCCGGTTGGCCCGCGCCGTGTCGTAGCTGGCCTGGGATTGCAGCACGTCGGTCTTGTCGGAGAGGCCGACGTCGAATCGTTCGTTGGACTGGTCCAGCTGGCGCTTGAAGGCAGCTTCCTCGGCCTTGGTCGCGGCCAGGTTGTCCTGGGCACGGAGCACGGCGAAGTAATTCTGCGCGGTTTGCAGGATCAGGTTCTGCTCGGTCGCCGACAGCTCCAGCGCCGCCTGTTCGTTGACCGCCTCGGCCGCCTGCAACTGGAACCAGCGGTCAGCGCGGAAGATAGGTTGCGCCAGGGTCGCACTCCAGGTATTGCCGCTGCGGTTGCTGGTGGCCGATGGTTCGTCCAGCTTGGTGCGGGTGTTCAGCATTTCGGCACCGGCCGAAAGGTTAGGCAGCAACCCGGCGCGAGCCTGTGGTACCACTTCACGGCGGGCGCCGTAATCGGCGCGGGCTGCAGCCAGGTCAGCGTTATTGTCGACCGCTTCCTGGTAGACGCTGACCAGGTCGGTCTTGACTGTTTGGGGCACGTCCGCTGCCCAGACCACTCCGTTGGACGCACAAGACACGGCTATCGCCAGTGAGAGTTTGCGCAGCATAGAGGCAATCCTTGTACGAAATTTAATTACTGAACTGTTGAGTATCGATCGACGGGC
Organism: Pseudomonas sp. XP1; assembly: GCF_053557675.1. NCBI lineage: Bacteria > Pseudomonadati > Pseudomonadota > Gammaproteobacteria > Pseudomonadales > Pseudomonadaceae > Pseudomonas > Pseudomonas sp. XP1. The sequence continues at coordinate 21,149 of NZ_JBNRIJ010000030.1, forward strand.
CAGTGTAGTGCCATGCGCCCCCGGCAACAATCGCTCGAGTGCCTTTCATCATCCGCGTATTTACCCGCTTGGCTTTGCCGACCACTCCAGTCTAGACTGCGCATGTTCTTGTCGGGGTGCCTTGAAGCAAAGGCTGAGATCGCAAAGTTGCGGATCCCGTTGAACCTGATCAGGTTAGCGCCTGCGTAGGGAACAAGATTGCTCGCCTTCCCGTGGAGCCTCTTGTGCCAGGTCCGGGAATGTCACAGCTGCATGCAGCTTCAGGCACCCTCATATCCGGCACTGCACCCATCAAGGGTGCGTCCGCGCCTTTCAGGTTCACCCCGACATTCCACTGCTAGGAAGCCGTCTGGAGAGCCTGTGATGACCAAACAAGAAAAAGCGATCAACCTCAGCGAATCGGCACAAGTCGATCAGCAGTCCGTGCAACCGTTCCCGCGTTCGCGCAAGGTGTATGTCGAAGGCTCGCGCCCGGACATCCGCGTGCCCATGCGTGAAATCAGCCTGGACGACACCCCGACCGATTTCGGTGGCGAGTCCAATGCCCCTGTGCTGGTCTACGACACTTCCGGCCCGTATACCGACCCCAACGTTGTCATCGATGTGCGCAAGGGCCTGGCCGATGTGCGTTCGGCGTGGATCGAAGCACGCGGTGACACCGAGCGCCTGGCCGGCCTGAGCTCGCACTTCGGCCAGCAGCGCCTGAACGATGCCGAACTGGCCAAGCTGCGTTTCGCCCACGTGCGCAACCCGCGCCGTGCCAAGGCCGGCGCCAACGTCTCGCAGATGCACTATGCCCGTCAGGGCATCATCACCGCCGAGATGGAATACGTGGCCATTCGCGAAAACATGAAGCTGCAAGAGGCGCGCGCCGCCGGCCTGCTCGACGAGCAGCACGCCGGTCACAGCTTTGGGGCCAACATCCCGAAAGAAATCACCCCCGAGTTCGTTCGCCAGGAAATCGCCCGTGGTCGCGCGATCATCCCGGCCAACATCAACCACCCGGAATTGGAACCGATGATCATCGGCCGCAACTTCCTGGTGAAGATCAACGGCAACATCGGCAACAGCGCCCTGGGTTCCTCTATTGAGGAAGAAGTGGCCAAGCTGACCTGGGGCATCCGCTGGGGTTCGGACACGGTCATGGACCTGTCCACCGGCAAGCACATTCACGAAACCCGTGAGTGGATCATCCGCAACTCGCCGGTGCCGATTGGTACCGTGCCGATCTACCAGGCCCTGGAAAAGGTCAACGGCGTGGCCGAAGACCTGACCTGGGAGCTGTTCCGCGACACCCTGATCGAGCAGGCCGAGCAGGGCGTGGACTACTTCACCATCCACGCTGGTGTGCTGCTGCGTTATGTACCGCTGACTGCCAAGCGCGTCACCGGTATCGTCAGCCGTGGTGGCTCGATCATGGCCAAGTGGTGCCTGGCGCACCACAAGGAAAACTTCCTGTACACCCACTTCGACGAAATCTGCGAAATCATGAAGGCCTACGACGTCAGCTTCTCGCTGGGCGACGGCCTGCGTCCCGGCTCGATTGCCGACGCCAACGATGCCGCGCAGTTCGGTGAGCTGGAAACCCTCGGCGAGCTGACCAAGATCGCCTGGAAGCACGATGTTCAGTGCATGATCGAAGGCCCGGGCCACGTGCCGATGCAGCTGATCAAGGAAAACATGGACAAGCAGCTGGAGTGCTGCGACGAGGCGCCGTTCTACACCCTCGGCCCGCTGACCACCGATATCGCTCCTGGCTACGACCACATCACCTCGGGCATTGGTGCGGCGATGATCGGCTGGTTCGGTTGCGCCATGCTCTGCTACGTCACGCCCAAGGAGCACCTGGGCCTGCCAAACAAGGATGACGTGAAGACCGGCATCATCACCTACAAGATCGCCGCTCATGCCGCCGACCTTGCCAAGGGCCACCCGGGTGCGCAGATTCGTGACAACGCCTTGTCCAAGGCACGCTTCGAGTTCCGTTGGGAAGACCAGTTCAACCTCGGCCTGGACCCGGACACCGCCCGTGCCTACCACGACGAGACCCTGCCGAAGGAATCGGCCAAGGTTGCGCACTTCTGCTCGATGTGCGGGCCGAAGTTCTGCTCGATGAAGATTACCCAGGAAGTGCGTGAATACGCTGCCAAGATCGAAACCGTGGATGTGACGGTCGAGCAAGGCATGCGCGAACAGGCCGAGCGGTTCCGCCAGGAAGGCAGCCAGCTGTATCACAAAGTCTAAGACCGCTGGGGCCGCTTTGCGGCCCTTTCGCGACGCAAGGCCGCTCCCACAGGGACTGCGCAAGGCTTGAGGCCAGCGCGGTTTTTGTGGGAGCGGCCTTGTGTCGCGATACGAGGACGCAGTCCTCGCCAGGAACACCAACAACATTGCCGGCGAGCGCCAACCATGACATCTCCCAGCCAATTCTCCCCCGACCACCCGGTCCCAATCGCCCAGCGTATCTTCGGCGCCCGCGACCTGTTCTCGCTATGGTTCTCCCTCGGCATCGGCCTGATGGTGCTGCAGGTCGGCGCCATGCTCGCCCCTGGCCTGGGCCTTGCCGGCGCAGTGCTGGCCATCGCTCTGGGCACCGGTGTGGGTGTGCTGTTGCTGGGGGCTGCCGGTGTCATTGGCAGCGATACCGGCCTGTCGGCCATGGGCACGCTCAAGCTGAGCCTGGGGGGCCACGGCGCGCGCTTGCCGGCGCTGCTCAACCTGCTGCAACTGGTGGGCTGGGGCGCGTTCGAGATCATCGTGATGCGCGATGCCGCCAGCCTTCTGGGCGCGCGGGTGTTCGGCGAAGCCAGCGCCTGGAACAGCCCTGTGCTCTGGACCCTGTGCTTCGGCGCCCTGGCCACCTTGCTCGCGGTCGGTGGGCCGCTGGCGTTCGTGCGCAAGGTGCTGCGCACCTGGGGCATCTGGCTGCTGCTGGGCGCTTGCCTGTGGCTGACCTGGAACCTGTTCGCCAAGGCCGACCTGGCCGTACTGTGGAACCGTGCCGGTGACGGTTCGATGTCGCTGGCCGTGGGCTTCGATATCGCCATCGCCATGCCGCTGTCCTGGTTGCCGCTGATCGCCGACTATTCGCGTTTTGCCCGTAACGGCAAACATGTATTCGGCGGTACGGTGGTGGGCTACTTCATCGGCAACACCTGGCTGATGAGCCTGGGCGTGGGCTACACCTTGGCCTTCGCCGGCAGTGGCGAAGCCAACGCCCTGCTGCTGGCCTTGGCGGGCGCCGGCATGGGCATTCCACTGCTGCTGATTCTGCTGGACGAGTCGGAAAAGGCTTTTGCCGACATTCATTCGGCGGCCGTTTCCACCGGTGTGCTGGTGCGCCTGAAGGTCGAGCACCTGGCGCTGGCCATTGGCGTGCTGTGCACGCTGATCGCCCTGCTGGCGCCACTGGCACAGTACGAGAATTTCCTGCTGCTGATCGGCTCGGTGTTTGCACCGCTGTTCGGTGTGGTATTGATGGACCATTACGTGATCCGTCGCCGCCGCTTGCCAGCACAGGTGCATGGCTTGCATTGGCAGGCACTGCTGGCCTGGGCGGTGGGCGTTGCCGCGTACCATCTGATCGCCGCGCAAGCGCCCGACCTGGGTGCGACCCTGCCGGCATTGCTGCTGGCAGGGCTACTGCACGGGCTGTTGAGCTTCAGCCGCGGCCGGGAAACAGCTCGGGCTTGAGCACGCCATTCAGGCGTGGGTACGGGATCTTCAACTCCACGTGGCCCATGGAGTAGGGCGCGATGGAGTAGACCTCGTACTTGACCACCACCGCGCCGTACGTCAGGGCGATGTGCGGCGACTGCTTGAACGGCCAGGTCTTGATGAACTCGGCGTCCTTGTCCATGCCTACGCTGATCAGCCAGGCGCGGTGTGATTCCTCGACGGTTTTCCAGAAGGTGTCTTCCTGGCCAGGCACCAGCATGTCCTGCAGGGTCAGCACCTTGTCCAGCTTGCGCGAATAGTTGATGAAACCACGCCCGGGCATGCCGTGGGCGCCGCCGCTGTCCAGGTAGCTGGACAGTTCGATGATCACCAGTCCGTCATGCTGCTCGCGTACCTTGGCCTGCAGGTAGCTGCTGTTGCGCTTATCGGCACTGGCCAGGTACTGCTGCTCGTAGGCTTGCAGTGTGGCCGGTGCGTTGCCGCGCTGGTTGTCTTCGGTCAGTTGCAGCAGGCGTTTCTCGACGATGCCATCAAGCTTGGGCAACGCCGGGAAGTGGATCATGTCGATGTTCACCAGCGGGCAGTCGCTTTCACTGCAGCCGGGTTTGACATGCTCCCAGGCATCACGCTTGACCTCGAGCGGCGCCCGGTAGTTGGGCGTGAACAGGCTTTGGCAGGCACCCAGGGCCAGGGCCAGCACAGCCACGGACGTCAGTTTGACAAGTGTCATGAGGATCCTTGCAGAACAGGGAAAAGTCGGCCTTTGACCGTCTGCGCGGCCTTCAGTTCGCCACTAAGCTAACAGAGACAAGGCGCGCTGTCCCGAGTGCGCGAACGGTTGCCGGAAAGGGATGAAACCGGCAGGCGTGCAGAGTAGGATGGCGCGATGCGGTATTCGAGGTAATGAGGATTTCCATGTCAGACGCGTTGAACTCAGTGCCCAAGGGCTTCGAAATCATCGAGCGGGCCAACTGCTTCCAGGGCTTTTACAAGCTCGACAAGCTACGCCTGCGCTATGAATTGTTTGCCGGGGGCATGGGCCGCGAGATCAGCCGCGAACTGTTCGTGCGCCATGATGCGGTGTGCGTGCTGCCGTACGACCCGTTGCGCGATGAAGTGGTGCTGATCGAGCAGTTCCGTGTGGGGGCGCTGGACAAGGTCGACAACCCTTGGCTGATCGAGATGGTGGCCGGGCTTATCGACAAGGACGAGCAACCCGAGGAAGTCGCCCATCGCGAAGCCGAAGAAGAGGCCGGCCTGGCTTTCAGCGCCCTGTGGCCGATGACCCGTTACTTCCCGTCGCCCGGCGGCAGTGACGAATACGTTCATCTGTTTCTCGGACGCTGCAGCAGCGAAGGGGCGGGCGGCCTGCATGGCCTGGAAGAAGAGGGCGAAGACATTCGCGTGCGCGTGTGGTCGTTCGAGGATGCCATGCAGGCGGTGCGCGACGGGCGCATCTGCAACGCGGCGACCATCATCGGTCTGCAATGGCTGGCGCTGAACCGTGATGAAGTACGAGGTATGTGGAAGTGAACCTGCTGCGCGAGCGTTATCGGGTCGACCTGGTCGGGCTGCAGGCAGCCTGCGAGGCCAACTACGCCCGGCTGATGCGCCTGTTGCCAGACATGCGCACCACCCAAAGCTCGCGCCGCATCGGCATGACCCAGGGCGATCAGATGCTCGGTGTGCTGGTACTCGACGTGGTGCTGGCCTGCCCGTACACCACCACCCTGCACGTGCGCCAGGAGCACAGCCTGCCTTGGTTGCCGGTGCCGCACCTGGAAGTGCAGGTGTACCACGATGCGCGCATGGCCGAAGTGGTCAGTGCCGAACACACCCGGCGCCTGCGCAGCATCTACCCGTATCCGAACGAGGCCATGCACCAGCCGGACGAAAAGGCCCAGCTCAACTTGTTCCTCGGTGAATGGCTGAGCCACTGCCTGGCTTGTGGTCACGAACTGGCGAGCGTTCGCTGAAGTGTGACGCAGGTCGTTCGTGGGTGTTTGCTCGCACCCGTTGTGCAGCCATAATTCGCGCTGAATCCGTTCCAGGAGACGGCCGTTGCCTCAGACAGACCAATCGCGCCTCGTGCATGTGGTGCAACTGACCGATGCCCATCTGTTCGCCGACCCGGCCGGCAGCATGCTGGGCCTCAATACCCGTGACAGCCTGCGCCATGTAGTGGCACAGGTGCGGCGGGAGCAGCCGCTTGTCGACCTGCTGCTGTGCACTGGCGACCTGTCCCAGGACGCCAGTGTGGCATCCTATGAAGCGTTCCGTGAGCTGACCGCGCCGTTTGCCGTGCCCACCCGCTGGTTGCCTGGCAACCATGACGAGGCCCGAGTCATGGCGCAAGTGGCGCCGGAGCTGGTACAGGCTGTGACCGATATCGGTGCGTGGCGCATCGTCATGCTCAATACGGCCGTCCCCGGGGCAACGCACGGGCTGCTGGAGGATGACCAGCTGGCAGTGCTGGAAGCGGCCTTGCGAGAGGCGGGTGAACGGCATTGCCTGGTGTGCTTCCACCATCAGCCGGTGGATATCAGCTGTGCCTGGATTGCGCCGATCGGCTTGCGCAATGCCCAGGCGCTGTTCGATATCGTCGAGGGTTATCCACAGGTGCGGGCGCTGCTGTGGGGGCATGTGCATCAGGAATGGGATGAAGTGCGCGACGGCCTGCGCCTGCTGGCTACGCCGTCGACCTGTATCCAGTTCGCTGCGCGCAGCGAGGATTTCCAGGTGAGCGAGGAGCAGCCGGGCTACCGCTGGTTGCGCCTGCATGCCAACGGGCGGTTGGAGACCGGGGTGGAGCGGGCACTGGATTTCGAAGTGAAGCTCGACTTCGATAGCCCGGGGTATTGAGCTGCGGCTGCAGACGCGCTCCTACAGGGAACTGTGGTTGCGACTTCGGTGAAGAAATTGTTGCGAAACCCGTGACACTGCGTCAAAACCCGGCGAACGCGCTACACTGCGCGTCCCTGCGCCCATATCACCGGGCGCGAAGCCAAAGATTCCGGGGGCAGCATGTCGGGTTCCATCCTCTATATCCACGGCTTCAACAGCTCGCCGCTTTCCATCAAGGCGCGCCAGCTCGAGGCCGTGATGCAGCAACTGGGCCTGTCGGCCCAACTGCGGGTGCCCGCTTTGCACCACCACCCACGGCAGGCCATCGCCCAGCTCGAAGCCGCCATCGCCGAACTGGGCGCGCCATTGCTGGTGGGCAGTTCGCTCGGCGGCTACTATGCCACCTATCTGGCCGAGCGCCACGGCCTCAAGGCCCTGCTGGTGAACCCGGCGGTAACACCGCACAAGCATTTCGACGGCTACCTGGGCACCCAGCACAATCACTACACCGGTGAGGCCTGGGAGCTGACCCACGATCACGTGCAGGCCCTGGCCGAGCTGGAAGTACCAGCCCCGGTGGACGCCAGCCGCTATCAAGTGTGGCTGCAGACCGCCGATGAAACCCTGGACTATCGCCACGCCGAGCGCTATTACCGTGCTTGCGCCCTGCGCATCCAGGCCGGTGGCGACCACAGCTTCCAGGGCTTCGCCCAGCGTCTGCCGGCTCTGCTGGCCTTCGCCGGCATTGCCCGTGGGCAGTACGCAGCGCTCGATTTTTCTGTATTTTGACTTTTTTGCATTCACCAGACTGACGACGAGACCCTATGGCCACTCCCAGCGCTAGCGCCTATAACGCAGACGCCATCGAAGTCCTCTCGGGCCTTGACCCGGTCCGCAAGCGGCCGGGCATGTACACCGATACCAGCCGCCCCAACCATCTGGCCCAGGAAGTCATCGACAACAGTGTCGACGAAGCCCTGGCCGGTCATGCCCGTTCGGTGCAGGTCATCCTCCATGCCGACCACTCGCTGGAAGTCAGCGACGATGGTCGCGGCATGCCGGTGGACATCCACCCGGAAGAGGGTGTGTCCGGGGTCGAGCTGATCCTCACCAAGCTGCACGCAGGCGGCAAGTTCTCCAACAAGAACTACCAGTTCTCCGGCGGCCTCCACGGCGTGGGCATCTCGGTGGTCAACGCCCTGTCGACCCAGGTGCGCGTGCGCGTCAAACGTGACGGCAACGAATACCAGATGACCTTCGCCGATGGCTTCAAGGCCAGCGAACTGGAAGTGGTCGGCTCGGTCGGCAAGCGCAACACCGGTACCAGCGTGTACTTCAGCCCCGACCCCAAGTACTTCGATTCGCCGAAGTTCTCCATCAGCCGCCTCAAGCACGTGCTCAAGGCCAAGGCCGTGCTGTGCCCGGGCCTGCTGGTCAGCTTCGAGGACAAGGCCACCGGCGAGAAGGTCGAATGGCACTACGAGGACGGCCTGCGCTCCTACCTGGTCGATTCGGTCAACGAGTTCCAGCGCCTGCCCGACGAGCCGTTCTGCGGCAGCCTGGCCGGTAACAAGGAGGCGGTGGACTGGGCTTTGCTGTGGCTGCCAGAAGGCGGCGACAGCATCCAGGAAAGCTACGTCAACCTGATCCCTACCGCCCAGGGCGGCACCCACGTCAACGGCCTGCGCCAGGGGCTGCTGGATGCCATGCGCGAATTCTGCGAGTTCCGCAACCTGCTGCCGCGCGGCGTGAAGCTGGCGCCGGAAGACGTCTGGGAGCGCATCACCTTCGTGCTGTCGATGAAGATGCAGGACCCGCAGTTCTCCGGGCAGACCAAGGAGCGCCTGTCGTCGCGTGAGGCGGCTGCCTTCGTTTCCGGCGTGGTCAAGGACGCCTTCAGCCTGTGGCTCAACGCCCACCCCGAGCTGGGCATGCAGCTGGCGGAGCTGGCCATCAGCAACGCCGGGCGCCGCCTGAAGGCCAGCAAGAAGGTCGAGCGCAAACGCATCACCCAAGGCCCGGCACTTCCCGGCAAACTGGCCGATTGCGCCGGGCAGGATCCGATGCGCGCCGAACTGTTCCTGGTCGAGGGTGACTCCGCCGGTGGCTCGGCCAAACAGGCACGCGACAAGGAATTCCAGGCGATCCTGCCGCTGCGTGGCAAGATCCTCAACACCTGGGAAGTGGACGGTGGCGAAGTTCTGGCTAGCCAGGAAGTGCACAACATCGCTGTGGCCATTGGCGTCGACCCGGGGGCCACCGACCTTGCGCAGCTGCGCTACGGCAAGATCTGCATCCTCGCCGACGCCGACTCCGACGGCCTGCACATCGCCACGCTGCTGTGCGCGCTGTTCGTCCAGCACTTCCGTGCGCTGGTCGAGGCCGGGCATGTATATGTGGCCATGCCGCCGCTGTACCGCATCGACCTGGGCAAGGAAATCTACTACGCCCTCGACGAGGCCGAGCGTGACGGTATCCTCGATCGCCTGGTGGCCGAGAAGAAGCGCGGCAAACCACAGGTCACCCGCTTCAAGGGCCTGGGTGAAATGAACCCGCCACAGCTGCGCGAGACCACCATGGACCCGAACACCCGGCGCCTGGTGCAGCTGACCCTGGACGACGTGCAGGCCACCTGCGAGCTGATGGACAAGCTGCTGGCCAAGAAGCGCGCGGGCGACCGCAAGAGCTGGCTGGAAACCAAAGGCAACCTGGCCGAGGTCATGGTTTGATTCGGCGGCTTCTGGCTGCCTGCCTGGCGCTGGTTTCCCTGCCGAGCCTGGCGGGCAACTGGCCAGAGCTGAAGCTGAGCGCCGAGCACCCGATCGAAGGCATGCGCGGTGGCAACCTGTCTGGCCTGGTGGAATGCCGGGGCGGGCTGTGGGGCGTGTCCGACCGCGACGACGACCGTATCTACCGCTTCGACCAGCAAAGCCCGACCTGGCGCGCGCAGCCGCTCACCTTCACCCCGCCAGCAGTGCCGGAAAGTGGCCTGCCGTGGGGCCTGAAGTCGCGTAACTGGGCGGCGTCATATATCCGTGGTGGCGAGCTGGATTTCGAAGGCATCAGCTGTGACCAGGCGGGTAACCTGTACCTGGTCAGCGAGGCGCATGCCGCAGTGCTGCAACTGCCGCTGGAAGGCGAGGCAAACTGGTTGAAGATCGACCCGGCCATGGTTCGCCAGGCCCGTGCCAGCGGCATGCTGCTGAACTTCAACGCCTTGTTCGAAGGCCTGGCGATCAACCCGGCGGGCGACCGCCTGTGGCTGGCCGCCGAGCGCGAGCGGCGGGGCCTGGTGGCCATCGAGCGCCAGCAATCGGTGTGGACCTGCGGCCGCAGCTGCGTGCTGTTGAGCGAGGCTGGCGTCGAAATGCAGCCGGCGCAGATGCCCAATGCCCAGGCACTGTCGCGCGATTTCGCCGACCTGGCCTGGTTCGAAGGCAAGCTGTTCACCCTCGAACGTAACGCCTACCGGGTCTGCCGTCGGGATACCGACAGTGGCAAGGTCGAGCGCTGCTGGTCGTTCGCTGCCGATGCCCTGGTCGAGTCGCGCCGCTATCAACAGCCGTTCGGCTTGGCCGAGGCACTGGTGATCGATGCCAAGGGCGCCTGGATCGGTGTCGACAACAACAACGGCACCCGCGCCGATGGCGAGGCACGCCCGATCGTCTGGCGCTTCGATGCGCCGGAAGGCGGATGGAGCGCCAAGCCATGAGCCAGGCACCGGGCAAGCGGGCGGGCAAGGTATTGATGATCGTCGCCTGGGCGGCGGCACTGTTCCTCGCCACGCGTTTCTTTGGCCAGTGGGAAGACAGCCAGCGCAACCCCAATGCCCAGGTGCAGTCGTCGCATGGCGAAGGCTTCATCGAGGTACGCCTGTTGGGCAACGGCCAGGGCCACTTCGTGGTGGATGGCGCGATCAACGGCCAGATGGTGCATTTCATGCTCGACACCGGTGCCACCGACGTGGCCATCCCCGAGGCGTTGGGCCGCGAGCTTGGCCTGGAGCGCGGCAGCCCGGTGCAGCTCAGTACCGCCAACGGCCGTACAGAAGGCTACCGCACGCGCCTGGCCAGCCTGCAGCTGGGGGATATTCGCCTGCGCGACGTGCGCGCCATCGTGGTGCCGGGCCTGGACGGGCAAACCGTATTGCTGGGCATGAGTGCCCTGAAACAACTTGAATTTTCCCAGCGCGGCGGCACCATGCTGCTGCGCCAGAACCTGAAATGACGAGGCCCGCATGAGCGACTCACTGGAACTCAGCCTGGACGGCGTTGAACGCCGCTCGCTGGCTGACTTCACCGAACAGGCCTACCTCAACTACTCCATGTACGTGATCATGGACCGCGCTTTGCCGCACATCGGCGATGGCCTGAAGCCGGTGCAGCGACGCATCGTCTACGCCATGAGCGAGTTGGGGCTCGATGCCGATGCCAAGCACAAGAAGTCCGCGCGTACCGTCGGTGACGTGCTCGGCAAGTTCCACCCCCACGGCGACTCGGCCTGCTACGAGGCCATGGTGCTGATGGCGCAGCCGTTCAGCTACCGCTATACCCTGGTCGACGGCCAGGGCAACTGGGGTGCGCCGGACGATCCGAAGTCCTTCGCCGCCATGCGTTATACCGAAGCCCGCCTTTCGCGCTACGCCGAAGTGCTGCTCAGCGAAGTCGGCCAGGGTACTGTGGACTGGGTGCCAAACTTCGACGGCACCCTTCAGGAGCCGGCCGTGCTGCCGGCGCGCCTGCCCAACATTCTGCTCAACGGCACTACTGGTATCGCCGTGGGCATGGCCACCGACGTGCCGCCGCACAACCTGCGTGAAGTGGCCACGGCCTGTGTGCGTCTGCTCGACGAGCCCAAGGCCACCATCGAGCAGCTGTGCGAGCACATCCAGGGGCCGGACTACCCGACCGAGGCCGAGATCGTCACGCCGCGGGCAGAAATCCTCAAGATGTACGAAAGCGGGCGCGGCTCCATCCGCATGCGCGCCGTATACCGCGTCGAGGATGGCGACATCGTCGTCACCGCGCTGCCGCACCAGGTCTCCGGGGCCAAGGTGCTGGAGCAGATCGCTGCGCAGATGCAGGCCAAGAAGCTGCCGATGGTTGCCGACCTGCGTGACGAGTCGGACCACGAGAACCCGTGCCGCATCGTCATCATCCCGCGCTCCAACCGCGTGGATGCCGATGAACTGATGCAACACTTGTTCGCCACCACTGACCTGGAAAGCAGCTATCGGGTCAACGTCAACATCATCGGCCTGGACGGCCGGCCACAACTGAAGAACTTGCGCGCGCTGCTGCTGGAGTGGCTGGAGTTCCGTACCGCTACCGTCCGCCGCCGCCTGCAGCACCGCCTGGACAAGGTGGAGAAGCGCCTGCACCTGTTGGAAGGTTTGCTCACCGCGTTCCTCAACCTGGATGAAGTGATCCATATCATCCGTACCGAGGACCAGCCAAAGCAGGCCCTGATCGCCCGATTCGACCTGACCGAAATCCAGGCCGACTACATTCTCGAGACCCGCCTGCGGCAGCTGGCGCGCCTGGAAGAGATGAAGATCCGCGGCGAGCAGGATGAATTGCTGAAAGAGCAGGCCAAGCTGCTCGCCCTGCTGGGCAGCGATGCCAAGCTGCGCAAACTGGTTCGTAGCGAGCTGATCAAGGATGCCGAAACCTATGGCGACGACCGCCGCTCGCCTATCGTCGAGCGTGCCGAGGCCAAGGCGCTGTCGGAAAACGAGCTGATGCCGACTGAGCCGGTTACCGTGGTGCTGTCGGAAAAGGGCTGGGTGCGCTGCGCCAAGGGCCACGACATCGATGCCACCGGCCTGTCGTACAAGGCCGGCGATGGCTTCAAGGCCGCCGCCGCCGGGCGCTCCAACCAGTTTGCCGTGCTCATCGACTCCACTGGCCGCAGCTACTCGCTGGCCGCTCACAGCCTGCCATCGGCGCGCGGCCAGGGCGAACCGCTGACCGGCCGCCTGACGCCACCACCGGGGGCCACCTTCGAGTGCGTGCTGTTGCCGGACGACGATGCGCTGTACGTAGTGGCCTCGGACGCCGGTTATGGCTTCGTGGTCAAAGGTGAAGACCTGCAGGCCAAGAACAAGGCCGGCAAGGGCCTGCTCAGCCTGCCCAACGGTGCCAAGGTCATGACCCCGCGCCCGGTGGCCAACCGCGAGCAAGACTGGCTGGCGGCGGTGACCACCGAAGGCCGTCTGCTGGTGTTCAAGGTCAGCGACCTGCCTCAGTTGGGCAAGGGCAAGGGCAACAAGATCATCGGGGTGCCGGGCGACCGGGTAGCCAGCCGTGAAGAATTTGTTACCGATCTGGCCGTGATTGCCGATGGTGCGACACTTGTATTGCAAGCCGGCAAGCGTACCCTATCTCTGAAAGCGGATGACCTGGAGCATTACAAGGGCGAGCGCGGACGGCGCGGCAGCAAGCTGCCACGCGGGTTCCAGCGGGTCGATGGATTGCAGGTGGAAGTGCCGACATAAACGGTTTTAATGTCTGGAACGGCAATTTCAGCGTCGTTCCGGGCAGAAATGCTGGAGTCGGACGGTTATTTCGCGGATGATATGGCCCTTGCGGTGCCGGCGTGGCCGTGTGCCCGTTTGAATCTATGTGTATCACTGCGGTTGGCCTTTTGGCGACCGCCTGGATGGGATGATGAAATTTCTGCGCCTTCCATTTGCGCTGTTGATGACTGGCCTGCTGGGCCTTGGCGGGTGCACCATGCACAAGCCGGTTGCCCTGTACCAGCTCGACAGTGGTGATCCTGGCCAGCCTTCGCAGAGCGCGGGCATGGCCGTGGTGCTCGGCCCGGTATCGGTTGCCGATTACCTGCAACGTGAGACATTTCTGCAGCGTCAGGCCGATGGCAGCCTGAGTTCGGCGACCGACGGTCGTTGGGCCGGCAGCCTTTCGTCGGATATCGACCAGCTCCTGGTACGCCAGCTCGCATGGCGCCTGGACAGCCAGCGCGTGGTGCTGGCCCCGGCAGCGGCCGGTTTCAACCCGGATGTACAAGTACTGCTGTCGATCACTCGCCTGGACTCGGGCAAGGACCAGCCGGCCATTCTGGATGCTCAATGGCGTCTGCTGGATCGCCGTGGCCATGTGCGTGACAACCGCATCGTTCATCTCGAGCAGCCACATGCGGGCAGCGAGGCGTCGCAGGTGCAGGCCCAGGGCCAATTGCTGCAGAAGCTGGCCGAGCAGCTGAGCACTGCGGTCAAGCCGTTGGCCAACCAGCCAGCGATCGCCGAAGAGTCGCCAAAAAAGCCGGCTACGCCGGTGCAGGTGAAGAAGGCGCCGGAGAAATCCAAGATCCCGATGGCGGCACCGATTCGTACCGATATGGAAGTTTATCGGTTCTGATCGAACTGCCAGATACGAAAAAGCCCGCAATGATGCGGGCTTTTTCGTATCTGCTGTTTTTGTACTGTCTGTGCTGGCCTCTTCGCGGGTAAACCCGCTCCTACAGGTTGGTGCAGGCCCTGTGGGAGCGGGTTGACCTGCGATGAGGCCAGCCCGGTATCAGGCCCGGCGTTCGTGCATCCGCGCCAACTGCCGCTCCAGCATCGACGGGTAGGGTTCCATCAGGCGCTCCACGCAGCAGGCGCCTTCGGGGCTGGCAATCGGGCGAATGCGGGCGCGCTGGCGAATCAGGGTGTCATCGCTGATCTGCCGCTCCACCAGCAACAGGTTGCGGCTGTGCTGCGACAGCGCCAACGCGTCCTGGGCCTTTTCGGCCATCAGCAGGTCTACCAGCTCCAGCCCTTGCAGGTCGTTGCCCAGGGCCAGGCCCAGTTGCAACTGCAGGGTAATGCCGCTGTCCGCCACCTCGATCTGCAGGGCATGGCCCAGCGCGCGCAACAACTCGCCGCAGCAGATGGCGTTGGTCAGGTAGTCCTCGCCGCAGTCGCGGCTGTGGAACAGCACCAAGGTGCTGCCGTCGTTGAGTGTGTGAGTTTCGCCGTCGTAGAGCGAGGCGGCGTGCTCCAGGCAATCGCGGTAGCGCTCGGTCAGTTCGGTCAGGCGCGTGCGCGGCAGGCGACGCAGCTGCTCCTGCGAACCCAGCTGCACGGCGAGCACTGCGCTGTACTGCGGCTCGTCGGATTCGACCACGGCGGCCTTGGGCGCGCTTTCGTCGTCCAGCAGCCCGGCGAAGGCTTCGTCGTCATCCTCGTCTGCCTGAGCGGCAAGCTTGGCGCGCGGTGTAGCCTTGGCTGCCGGGATGGCGTCGTGCAGGTCGTCGAATTGCTCGTCGTCGTCTTCTTCAGGCTCCGGCTCAGGTGGCGGCGGCGGGGCCAGGCGCGCGTGCAGCTGGCGGGCGATGTCGCCGATCTCGTCCTGGCGGTCGGTGGCCGGGGTATAGGGTTGCGGGTCGCGCAGCCACACCCGCAGTTGCAGCAGCGGCAGGGTGATGAAGCGGCCCTGGCGCAGGCTCAGGGTCAGTGCCAGCACCAGCAGGATGGCGGCAAGGATGCCCATGCTCTGCAGGCTGATCAGCATCGGCTGCTGGAACTGGCTCATGTCCAGGCTGATGCGCAGTTGCCCGGCGGTCACGTCCTGGAAGGTGATCTTGGTCTGGTACAGGCCTTCGGCCTCGCCCAGCAGGCTGTTGCGCGGGCGCTGGCCGGCCTCGGCGAGGATACGGTTGTCCACGCTGTAGATCGCCGCATGGGCCACCAGCGGGTTTTTCACCAGGTTGCCGAGCAGCACGTTGAGGCTGAGGATGTCGTTGGCCACCAGCAGCTCGGTCGCCGAGGTGGCGGTCTGGGTGGTCAGGCTCTGGCCCAGGGCATCGGCCTGCTCGTGCATGGCCTGCTTGAATTGCAGGCCCATCACGCAGGCGTAGATCACCAACGCCAGCGCCACCAGGAAAATGTTGGTGCAGGCGATGCGCAGTGCCAGTGGCACGCGACGTTGACTCAGGGCGCGATAGATCATCAGGAAGAAGTTGTCTGCTTTGACGGGCGTGGGCCGGTTCACTGAGCTCGGCTCTTAATGGCATGAAAGTGTGGGGCAGTATAGCGAGCCGGGTTTTGTCGGCAAAGTATCGTTGGCGCCCGATGGTCACGGAAAATCGGTAGAATGCGCATTTTTCATCGAAGTCGGAGCCAGGTTGTGCGCGAAATCGTCCTGATCAACATCACCGGTGAGGATCGTCCCGGTCTCACTGCGGCTATCACCGGCGTCCTGCTGCAGGGCGGTGTGAGCATCCTCGACATTGGCCTGGCGGTCATGCACGGTACCTTGTCGTTCGGCATCCTGGTCGATATCCCGGACAACGAAGTGGCCACCTCCCTGCTGCAGAGCGTGCAGGCCAAGGCCCATGAACTGAACCTGCAGGCCCGCTACACACCGATTTCCGAGGCGGACTACCAGCACTGGGCCGATGGCCACGGCGAGGCGCGCCACATCGTCACCTTGCTCAGCCGCAAGATCACCCCCGAGCAACTGCAGCGGGTGAGTGCGGTGATCAGTCAGTACGGCCTGACCATCGAGCGCATCGAGCGCCTGTCGGCCCGTGTGGCGCTGGATGCCGATACCGACAAGGGCAAGGCGGCCATCGAGATTTCCGTGCGCGGCGTGCCGAGCGATGCCCAGGCGCTGCGTGCCGACTTCTTCGCCTTGGCTGAAGAGCTGAGCATCGACATCGCCTTCCAGAAGGACGACCTGTTCCGCCGCAACCGCCGCCTGGCGGTGTTCGACATGGACTCGACGCTGATCGAAGCCGAAGTCATCGACGAACTGGCCAAGGCCGCTGGCGTAGGTGAGCAGGTGGCCGCGATCACCGAACGTGCCATGCGCGGCGAGCTGGACTTCCGCGCCAGCTTCAAGGAGCGCATGGCCCTGCTCAAGGGCCTGGATGTGGGCGTGCTGGACGAGATCGGTGCGTCGCTGCGCCTGACCGAGGGCGCCGAGAACCTGTTTGCCGAGCTCAAGCGCCTGGGCTACAAGACGGCGATCCTGTCCGGTGGCTTCACTTACTTTGCCCGCCAGGTGCAGGCGCGCCTGGGCATCGACTATGTCTTCGCCAATGAGCTGGAAGTGGTCGATGGCAAGGTTACCGGCGTGGCTGTGGAGCCGATCGTGGATGCCCAGCGCAAGGCCGACCTGCTGCAGAAGTTGGCCAGCGAAGAAGGCTTGCAGCTGGAGCAGACCATTGCCGTGGGTGATGGCGCCAACGACCTGCCAATGCTGTCGCTGGCAGGCCTTGGCGTGGCGTTCCGCGCCAAGCCGCTGGTACGCCAGTCGGCCAAGCAGGCGATTTCTACCCTGGGGCTGGATGGGGTGTTGTATCTGCTGGGCCTGCGCGACCGCGACGCGCGCGGCTGATCTGCAAATTTGGGGCTGCTTCGCAGCCCTTTCGCGACACAAGGCCGCTCCCACAGGGGCCGCGCAG
>NZ_JBNRIJ010000030.1:38217-59849 GCF_053557675.1 Pseudomonas sp. XP1
GCAGAGCCGGCACCCAGCGTTTCGGCCCACTTCACCTGCTCCGGCCCGAACAGCACGATGGCGGTCGAGCCCAGCTTGAAGCGGCCCAGTTCGGCGCCTTTCTCCAGGTGGATCGGCGTGCGGCTGGCTTCGTCGTAACGGAAGGTCTTCAGTTCACGCTTGGGTGGCGTTACCAGCCCGGCCCACATGGTTTCGATCGAAGCGACGATCATCGCGCCAACCAGCACCACGGCCATCGGCCCGCGCTCTGTGTCGAACAGGCAAACCACGCGCTCGTTGCGGGCAAACAGTTCGGGGACGTTCTCTGCGGTGGTCTGGTTGACCGAGAACAGGCGGCCCGGCACGTAGACCATTTCCCGCAGGGTACCGGCCAGCGGCATGTGCACGCGGTGGTAATCCTTGGGCGACAGGTAGATGGTGGCGAACTCGCCGCCCATGAACGGCGCGGCCATTGCCGGGTCACCGCCCAGCAGCTCCTGCGCGCTGAAACCGTGGCCCTTGGCCTGGAAGATGCGGCCGTGCTCGATCGGGCCAAGCTGGCTGACGGCACCGTCGGCGGGGCACAGGATGGCGCCCGGGGTCTCGTCCAGTGGGCGGGCACCCGGCTTCAGGGCGCGGGTGAAGAAGGCATTGAAGTGCTCGTAGGCGCTCAGGTCCTCGACCAGCGCTTCGCTCATGTTGACCTGATAACGCTTGGCGAACCAGGCGGTGAAGGCGTTCTTGAACCAGCGCACGCGGCACTCGGCGATGCAGCCGGCCAGCCGCGACAGCAGGTGGTGCGGCAGCAGGTATTGGCTGATGATGAACAAACGGGATTTCATTCAGGTTCCTTAGACTTCTACAGGCGTGTCCGGGTGGTTGCCCCATTCGCTCCACGAGCCGGCGTAGGCCTTGACGCGCGGGTAGCCTAGGGCCTTGGCCACCAGGTAGGTGAAACCGGAGCGGCGGTGGGTCTGGCAGTGGGTGATCACCTCCTTGTCGGGGGTGATACCCAGCTTCTGCAGAACTTCGGCGATGTCCTTGCGGATGCGCAGGTGGTCGTTGAGATCCATGCCGGCGGTCCATTCGAAGTTGATCGCGCCGGGGATGTGGCCGCCCTTGGCTGCCAGTACTTTCTCACCGCTGAATTCCTGCGGTCCACGGGCGTCCCAGATGACCAGATCGTCGGCGCCCAGGCGGCTTTGCAGGTACTCGCGGGTGGCGGTTGGCGAACTGTCGATGCGCAGGTGCACCGGCGTGTTGCCGCTGGCGGGCACTTCTGTGGAGAGCTTGTCGGCGGGCCAGGCCTGGATGCCGCCATTGAGGTAGTGGTAACGCTTGTGGCCGATCACGTCGAGCAGCCAGATGAAGCGCCCGGCCCAGCCGCCGCCCTCATCGTCATACACCACATACACGGCATCGTCGCGGTGGCCGAGTTCGCTGAACAGTTTTTCCAGCTCACCCAGGGCCGGCAGCAGGCCGGGTGCGGGGGGCTGGCCGAGCTGGGTACGCTTGCCTTCGACAAAGCGTGCGCCGGGAATATGCCCGCTGACATAGCGGTTGGCGCTGCTCAGGTCGACCAGGATCAGCTGTGGCGAATCCAGGCGCGGTAGCAGGTCCGCGGCTTCGATCACCAGGGGCAGGCCTGAAAAGTCAGTCATCCACGGTCTCCAGTGTGGAAAGAGGGGCGATTGTAGCGCAAGGCTCAGGCCTTGCGGTTGGCAAACACCGACAGCGCCCGTTCAGTGCACTGTGCGGTCTTGCCGAAGGCTTGAACGCTGACATCGGCCAGCGGCCGGCAGCCCTGGTCAGCCACCATCAGCATCAGTACCTGGTCCGCCACCGCCAGCGAGCGCAGCAGCACGTGCTCGCTGCGGAACAAGGCGCGCAGCGGGGCCGGCAGCAGGGCCGAGAACTGGCTGTGGTTTTCCGGGGTAATACGTAATTGACCGGCCTTTGCCAGCAGCTTTTGCAGCAGTTTGTTCTGCGCCACCGGCAGTACCAGCGCCCCGGCTTCCTTGGGCAGGCCGGCCATCTGCTGCACGCGCAGCTGGTCGTTTGCCTTGTCCAGGCTCAGCAGCAGGATCCTCTGCATGCCAGAGACCAGAAGGGCCTCGATAACATGGGTGGCCAGGTGCACGCTGTTGGTGAACGGGCTGGGCTGGGCCAGAAGGTCCTGGCACAGCTTGCGCCAGCGCGCCAATTCGTCGCTGGTGGGCGGTGGCGGAGCCAGCATGTCGGGGTGCGGGCGGCGCTGGTGCCAGGGCCAGATCAGCGCTTCGGCCGGGTGGAACAGGGCATGCTGGGCGTGGCGGCGGGCGCTGGCCGCAGCCTGCTGGTGCACTTGCTGTTGCACGTCGTCCAGCGAGGTCTGCAGGTACAGGGCGGTCAACAGCTGCCAGCGCAACAGGTGCGGGTTATCCCAGCCCACTTGTGCCGCCAGGGCCAGGTTGTTGGCCAGCAGCACGGTGTTGGCCGGCTGGTTGAACCAGCGGCGCAGGCCTGGCTCGGCGTCCAGGCGGTGTTGCTGGCTTAGCAGGTCCGGGTCGCGGGCAATACTGAGCACCTGGGCCAGTTGTTCGCGCTCTTCCAGCAGCAGGCGGTAACCCTGGGTCACCCATTGTGGCAGGCGCCAGTACTCCGCCATGGTCTGGCACAGTTCCATGATGCGCACGCCAAACAGTTCTTCCTCGACATGGGCGGCGTCTTCACCCTTGTGGATAACCCGCAGCTCCCAGGTATCGAGCAGCTTGGGGTAGGCCAACGCCAGCGGCCAGAGTGGCGACAGGAACAACAGGCTGCCCCAGTGGATTTCCTGCCACAGCCGTGCCAGACGGCTGGCGAACAGGCCGCTAGCCTGCTGCGAGGCGTGCTGGCTGATCAGCTGAAACTGGCACAGTACCGGTGGGATTTCTTCTACGGGCACCGCTGGCAGGCGTTTGAGCAGCTGTTCGCTACGCTCGAGGCCCAGGCGGTTGAGGGCGACTTCCAGGCTTTCGGCGGGCTCTGCCAGGCTGGCATTGGTGGGATGATTGGCTTCGCGCATCACCGACAGCACCAGTGCCGGGCTATCCTGCATCAGTTCGGCGATATCCCGCAGCGAGCGGCGGTTATCGTGGATGGCGGCCATGACCCGGTCGTAGCTGTGCTTCGGCACGGGGATGCGAACACTCTCGAGCAGCTTTACCCAGGCCTCTAGCGTACGTGGAGCCTGAGCGGGCACCTTGGTTTCAATTGGCATTTTGACATCAGTCCGAACTGGCTTTTCGCATTGAGTGGCTATAGTCTGGCGCAGTTCTGCCGATAAGTAGAAGAAGAGTTTTAAAGCTCCCGTCTCTTCCCCTGACCACGACAGCAAGTGCTTTGAACCTATGGCTAAAATTATCGGCATCATCGTCGTATTCGCGAGCGTGCTCGGCGGATACGTGCTTTCCCACGGCAAGATCGCGGCGCTGATCCAGCCGTTCGAAGTACTGATCATCGGCGGTGCGGCCTTTGGTGCATTCCTGCAGGCCAACCCCGGCCACATGACCATGCACGTCATCAAGAAGTCGATGAAGATGTTCGGCTCGCGCTTCACTCATGCCTTCTACCTGGAAGTGCTGGGCCTGGTGTACGAAATCCTCAACAAGAGCCGGCGCGAAGGCATGATGGCCATCGAGGCCGACATCGAGGATGCCGCCGCCAGCCCGATCTTCGCCAAGTACCCGACGGTACTGGCCGATGAGCGCATGACCGCGTTCGTCTGCGACTACCTGCGCATCATGTCCACCGGCAACATGGCCCCGCACGAACTCGAAGGCCTGTTCGACATGGAACTGCTGAGCATGAAGGAAGAACTGGAGCACCCGTCCCATGCGGTGACCGGCATCGCCGACGGCATGCCCGGCTTCGGTATCGTTGCGGCCGTACTGGGGATCGTGGTGACCATGGCCTCGCTCGGCGATGGTGACCAGGCCTCCATCGGCCTTCATGTGGGTGCGGCACTGGTGGGTACCTTCTTCGGTATTCTGGCGGCCTACGGCTTCTTCGGCCCATTGGCCAAGTGCCTGGAGCACGATGCCAAGGAAGAGCTGAACCTCTACGAATCGATCAAGGCTTCGCTGGTGGCCTCGGCCTCGGGCATGCCGCCTTCGCTGGCGGTCGAGTTCGGGCGCAAGGTGCTGTATCCCAAGCACCGCCCAAGCTTCGCCGAACTGGAACAAGCGGTTCGCGGTCGCTGAGTCATGGAGAACAATCAGCCCATCATCGTCAAGCGCGTCAAGCGCTTTGGCGGCGGCCACCACGGCGGCGCCTGGAAAATCGCCTTCGCCGACTTCGCCACGGCGATGATGGCGTTCTTCCTGGTGCTGTGGCTGTTGTCCACAGCCACCCCGGAACAGAAGATTGCCATTGCCGGCTACTTCAAGGACCCGATCGGTTTCTCGGAAAGCGGAACGCCCTACGTCATCGACCTGGGGGGCTCGCCTCAGCTGGCTCCGGAGAAGACCATCAACCCCGAAGCCAAGTCGGAACCGACGCCTGATACCAGCATCCAGCTGGACAAGGACCAGGTAGAGACCATGGCCGAGCAGGTCGAGCGTGAGCGCCTGGAGTTGCTGCTGCAGGAACTGCAGAACAAGGTGGAAGAGAACCCGCAGCTGCAGAAGTTCAAGGACCAGATCCTGTTCGAGATCACCCAGGACGGCCTGCGCATCCAGATCATGGACGCCGAGAACCGGCCGATGTTCGACATTGGCAGTGCGCGCCTGCAGCCGTACTTCGAGGACATCCTGCTGGCCATGGCCGACACCATCAAGGCGGTGCCGAACAAGATCAGCATCAGTGGCCACACCGACGCCAAGCCTTATGCCGGCAGTGGCGAGTTCGGCAACTGGGAACTGTCGGCCAACCGCGCCAACGCCGCGCGCCGTGCACTGGTGGCCGGCGGCTACCCGGATGGCCAGGTGGCGCGGGTGGTGGGTTATGCCTCGTCGTCGCTGTTCGATCGCAAGGACCCGTTCAACCCGGTCAACCGCCGCATCGACATCATCGTGCTGACCAAGAAGGCCCAGCGTAATATCGAAGGCGAGCAGGGCGCACCAGAAGCACCGGCTGCCGAGCCTGCGCCGCCGGCCGCTGCGGCACCGGCGGCGCCAGGGGAAGCCGGGCAGGCCCCCATGCAGCCGCGTGAACTGCGCCAGAAGCTGAACATCTTCGAAGAGGGGACGCTGAAGATGGATGAGGCCAAGGACCAGTAAACCCTTTTTCGTCTTGCGCGGTCCCTTGTGGGAGCGGCCTTGTGTCGCGAAAGGGCCGCAACGCGGCCCCGGCAATATTTGCATTAATGCTGATATCTGGGGCCGCTGCGCGCCCCTTTCGCGACGCAAGGCCGCTCCCACAGGATCGCGCCGTAGCTGAAGCCGGCGCAGAACCTGTGGCGCAAGCGGTCAGTAAGCGTCTTCCGGCAAACTGGCAATGATCGAGCGATAGCTGTTCATCCGTTGCTGCTTGATACGCCCTTCGTCCAGCGCCTTGAGCAGCGCGCAGCCCGGTTCGCGATCATGCTTGCAGTCGCGGAAGCGGCAGGTGCCGAACAGGTCGCGGAATTCGATGAAACCATCCTCCACATCACTGCGGCTGACGTGACCCAGGCCGAACTCGCGGATGCCTGGCGAGTCGATCAGGTCGCCACCATTGGGGAAGTGGTACAACCGCGCGGTGGTGGTGGTGTGGGTGCCCTGGCCAGACCATTCCGACAGGTCGCCGACACGGGTGCCAGCGTCCGGCAGCAGGCTGTTGACCAGCGACGACTTGCCCACCCCCGACTGGCCGACGAACACGCTGATGTGGCCGTCGAGCATCTGTTGCAGGCGTTGCATACCGTCGCCGTGATGTGCCGAGACTTCCAGCAGCGGGTAGCCCAGCTCGCGGTACACCTCCAGCAGCGCATGCAGGCCCGGGCCGTTCTCGTCGTTGATCAGGTCGGCCTTGTTCAGCAGCAGCAGTGGGCGAATGCCTGCATGTTCCGCTGCCACCAGGTAACGGTCGATCAGGTTGGGGTGCGGTTCGGGCGCGGGGGCGAAGACGATCACGATCAGGTCGACGTTGGCCGCCACCGGCTTCAGCTGACCGTGGTTGTTCGGCCGGCACAGCTCGGTGCTGCGCGGCATCTGCGCGACAATCACGCCAATGCCCTGATTGCCCGCACGCCATACCACGCGGTCGCCGGTAACCAGCGCCGGCAGGTTGGCGCGCAAGTGGCAGCGGAACACCTGGCCTGCGGCTTCACCGTCCTGGGCTTCCACTTCTACCTGCACACCGAAGTGCGCAATCACCAGGCCCAGTTGTTCCGGCCCCAGGTCGCCACCCTCCAGTTCCTGTAACACGTGTTGTTCGCGTTTGGCCGCACGCGCGGCGCGCTCGTTCTGGATTTTTTCGATGCGCCAGTTCTGGCGGCGATTGAGCTGGCGTTTGGCCATGAAGGTTCCGTGCGTGGGGGCAGGTTGAAAACGGCAGGCAGTTTAGCACGCCAGGCGCCGGACCATTTGGCTTACCTTCGCGCCGTGAATGGGCGTGCCTTGACCACTACGCTACTATGACGGCCTATACGAGGAGCCCCCGCATGCAAAACCCACAGAACCTGATCTGGATCGACCTGGAAATGACCGGCCTGGATCCGGACAGCGACGTCATCATCGAGATGGCCACCATCGTCACCGACAGCGAACTGAACACCCTGGCCGAAGGGCCGGTGATCGCCATCCACCACAGTGACGAAGTGCTGGCGCGAATGGACGAGTGGAACACTCGCACCCATGGCGCTTCGGGCCTGACCCAGCGCGTACGCGAGAGCAAGGTCGACATGGCCGAAGCCGAGGCGCAGACCATTGCTTTCCTCGAGCAGTGGGTGCCGAAAGGCAAGTCGCCGATCTGTGGCAACAGTATCTGCCAGGACCGCCGTTTCCTGTACCGGCACATGCGCGACCTGGAGAACTACTTCCACTACCGCAACCTGGATGTCTCGACCCTGAAGGAGCTGGCTGCGCGCTGGGCGCCTGATGTGCGTGACAGCTTCAAGAAGGGCAACACCCACCTGGCGTTGGACGACATCCGCGAATCCATCGCCGAACTGCGCCATTATCGCGAGCACTTCATCAAGGTGTGAGCCGAAAAGGCGCAGATATTGTATCTGCGCCCTCTTTTGGTGCCATGGGCAACTGGTTAGACTGCGCGCCTTCCTCGCACGCCCGCACGGACCCCGCACCATGTTGTTGATGCTCTACCTCATTGCCATCACCGCCGAAGCCATGACCGGCGCGTTGTCTGCCGGCCGCCGCGGCATGGACTGGTTCGGCGTGGTGCTGATTGCCTGCGTCACCGCCTTGGGTGGCGGCTCGGTGCGTGACGTGCTGCTCGGGCATTACCCGCTGACCTGGGTGAAGCACCCTGAGTACCTGGTGCTGACCAGTTGTGCAGCACTGCTGACCATTTTCATCGCGCCGATGATGCGCCGCCTGCGCTCGCTGTTCCTGGTGCTCGACGCCCTGGGGCTGGTGGCCTTTACCCTGATCGGCTGCATGACCGCACTGGAGATGGGGCAGGGCATGCTGGTGGCGTCGATCAGTGGGGTGATCACCGGGGTATTCGGCGGGATCTTGCGGGATATCTTCTGCAACGACATTCCCCTGGTGTTCCGCCGCGAGCTGTACGCCAGCGTCTCATTCGCGGCGGCTTGGTTCTACCTGGGCTGCGTGCATTTCAAGGTGCCGGCGGAACAGGCGATGCTGCTGACCTTGTTTGGCGGGTTCCTTGTGCGGTTGCTGGCGATTCGGTTCCATTGGGAAATGCCCAAGTTCCACTACAACGACCAGCAGTAACCTTGACATGCGATCCCTGTGGGAGCGGGTTCACCCGCGAACACGGGCGAGCCCGTGCCATCCACCGCGGGGGCTTCTTCGCGGGTAAAGCCGCTCTCACAGGGTACGAGGATCGCTTGCGAATTCAGTTATCTGTGCGACAGCGCAGCCCAAAGGGCTGGGCTACGAAATGCCGTGCTGCGCCAGCGCCCACTCCACATGCTCCCTCACCAGCTCCGAGGCATCCTCGCGCCGCGCCTTCAGCGCCTCGATCACCGGGATCGTCGAAGGCGCATTGCCAAGCCCCACCGCCAGGTTGCGCAACCAGCGCTCATAACCGGCCCGGCGCAATGGCCCGCCTTCGGTCTTGCGCAGGAAGGTCCTTTCATCCCACAGGAACATCTCCGCCAGCTCGGCATTCTCCAGCCCGTGCCGTGGCTGGAAGTCCTGTTCCTGGCTGTGCCTGGCAAAGCGGTTCCACGGGCAGACGATCTGGCAGTCATCGCAACCGAACACCCGGTTGCCCATCTTCGAGCGCAACTCTACTGGGATCGGCCCCCGCAGTTCGATGGTCAGGTAGGAGATGCAGCGCCGTGCATCCAGCACATACGGCCCGACGAAGGCCTGGGTCGGGCAGATGTCCAGGCATGCTTGGCAGCGCCCGCAGTGTTCGCTGGTGGTGGCTTCATCAACCGGCAGCGGCAGGTCGACGAACAGCTCGGCGAGGAAGAAGTAGCTGCCCGCCTTGCGGTTTAGCAGAAGGGTATTCTTGCCGATCCAGCCCAGCCCGGCCTGCTCGGCCAGGGCCTTTTCCAGCACCGGAGCGCTGTCGACGAAGGCGCGGTAGCCGAACGGGCCGATGGCTTCCTGAATGCGATCGGCCAAAAACTGCACGCGCTTGCGCACCAGCTTGTGGTAATCCCGGCCCAGGGCGTAGCGCGACACGTAGGCTTTTTCCGGCTGAGCCAGGCGCTGGGCCATCTGCGTGTCGCCGGGCAGGTAATCCATGCGCAGCGATACCACACGTACCGTGCCGGGGATCAGTTGCTCTGGGTGCGCGCGCTTGCTGCCGTGAGCACCCAGATAATCCATCTCGCCTTGGTAGCCGGCGTCGAGCCAGCGTTGCAGGTGGTGTTCGTGTTCGCCAAGGTCGACCCCGGCGATGCCGACATGGGCAAAACCGAGTTCTTGGCCCCAAATCTTGATCGATTGGGCCAGTTGGGCGAGGTCAGGCGTACAGGCGGACATGGATGGGCAAGGCAATACGGGCTCAGGTGCGTATAATTCTGCCAGACATTGGAGCCTTTGACCCCATGCCGCAGACCAAACACCCCAGCCATACCCCTCAATCGCTCAGCAGCGTGACTGTCGCGCACCTGCCGGCACGGCACGCGCATGCCCATAAAGGTGACTTCGGCCATGTACTGGTGGTCGGTGGTGACCTCGGTACCGGCGGCGCCGTGCTGCTCAGTGCCGAGGCCGCCCTGCGCTGTGGCGCGGGGCTGGTCAGCGTGGCGACCCGGCCTGAACACGTGACTGCCAGCCTGGCGCGCCTGCCCGAGGTAATGTGCCTGGGCGCCACTTCGGCCAACCAGCTGATGGGTGTTCTGGAGCGCGCTTCGGTGCTGGTGGTCGGCCCTGGCCTGGGCCAGGCAGCCTGGGGCCGCAGCCTGCTGTCGGCGGTGGCCAATGCCGTGCGCCCACAGGTGTGGGACGCCGATGCCCTGAATTTGCTGGCGCGCACCCCGCTGGCCCTGCCCAGTGGCAGCATCCTTACCCCGCACCCCGGGGAGGCGGCGCGGCTGCTGGGCATTTCCACCGAGGCTGTGCAGGCGGACCGCGCGGGCGCCGCACGCAAGCTGGCGCGCCGTTACAACAGCGTCTGCGTGCTCAAGGGGGCCGGCACTCTGGTAGCCGACCCGGCCGGGCAGCTGCTGCTGTGCGAACGCGGCCACCCGGCCATGGCCGGTGCTGGCCTTGGCGATGTGCTGACCGGCGTGCTGGCGGCTCTGCTGGCCCAAGGCCTGGATGCCTGGCATGCCGCAGGGCTGGGGGTATGGCTGCACGCCTGTGCCGGCGAGCGTCTGGGCGTAAAAGGTAGAGGCCTGGCGGCCAGTGATCTGGCGCCGGTCATTCGTGAGTTGTTGGAGGAGCATTCTGCGTGTCTGGCTTAAACCTGTTTCTGGCCGATGAAGCGGCCACGGTCAAATTTGGCGCACAACTGGCCGAGGTGACCGGCGGTCACGGCGTGATTTTTCTGGAAGGTGACCTGGGCGCGGGCAAAACCACGCTGTCGCGTGGCCTGATTCGTGGTCTGGGCCATACTGGTGCAGTGAAAAGCCCGACCTTCACCGTGGTCGAGCCTTACGAGATCGGTGAGGTGCGGGCGTTCCATTTCGACCTGTATCGCCTGGTCGATCCGGAAGAGCTGGAGTTCATGGGCATTCGTGACTATTTCGAGGGCGACCCGCTGTGCCTGTTCGAGTGGCCACAAAAGGGTGCGGGCGTTTTGCCAAAGCCCGACCTGACCATTACCATAAGCCCCCAAGCGGGCGGACGCTCGCTGATCCTTTCGCCGCAGGGGGCTCGCGGCGAGGCTTGGTGCGTGGCACTGGCCGAACACTATAAACAGTAAGTGGGGTAGGTATGCGCATACGCGCACTGGTCGCCATCGTTGGGCTGCTGCTGACAACGGTGACCGTTGACGCTCTGGCCGTCACTCAAGTCAAGAGCATGCGCCTGTGGCGCGCGCCGGACAACACGCGGCTGGTCTTCGACCTGTCTGGTCCCGTGCAGCACAGCGTATTCACCCTGAGCGCACCTGATCGTCTGGTTATCGACATCAATGGTGCGACCTTGGCCGCGCCACTGAACGTGGCTACCTCCAATACGCCGATCAGCAGCGTGCGGTCGGCTCAGCGCACCCCGACCGACCTGCGCGTGGTGGTCGACCTGAAAAAGTCGGTCACCCCAAAAAGTTTCACCCTGGCGCCCAACGCCCAGTACGGTAACCGACTGGTGGTCGACCTCTACGACCAGGAAGCTGACGCCATCGCTGCCAGCGCGCCGGCTCCGGCCCCGACTCCGGCACCAACGCCTGCAACCACGCCAGCAGTGCCGGTGACCCCGGCCCAGCCTGCCATCAAGCTGCCGCCGGTTCCCAACGGCAAGCGTGACATCGTGGTTGCCATCGACGCCGGTCACGGCGGCGAAGACCCGGGTGCGTCCGGCTCGCGTGGCCAACATGAAAAAGACATCGTGCTGCAGATCGCCAAGGAACTGCAGCGCCAGATCAACAGCGAAAAAGGCTTCCGGGCCGAGCTGACACGTACCGGCGACTACTTCATCCCGCTGCGCAAACGTACGGAAATCGCCCGCAAGAAGGGCGCCGACCTGTTCATCTCTATCCACGCCGACGCCGCGCCGTCCCGTGCTGCCTTTGGTGCCTCGGTGTTCGCCCTGTCCGACCGCGGCGCTACCTCCGAGACAGCGCGCTGGCTGGCTGACACGGAAAACCGTTCCGACCTGATCGGTGGTGCCGGTAACGTCAGCCTCGACGACAAGGACCGCATGCTGGCCGGCGTGCTGCTGGACCTGTCGATGACCGCCACGCTCAGCTCCAGCCTCAATGTCGGGCAGAAGGTGCTGGGCAACATGGGGCGCATCACCTCGCTGCACAAGCAGCGGGTGGAACAGGCCGGCTTCATGGTGCTGAAGTCGCCGGATATTCCGTCGATCCTCGTTGAAACCGGGTTCATCTCGAACAACAACGAAGCCGCCAAGCTGGCCACCGCAAGCCATCAGCAGGCCCTGGCCCGTTCGATCCACACTGGTGTGCGCCAGTACTTCCAGCAGAATCCGCCGCCTGGCACCTACATCGCCTGGCTGCGCGACACCGGCAAGATCGCCGCTGGCCCGCGTGAGCACACGGTGCGCCCTGGCGAGACCCTGGCGATGCTTGCCGTGCGCTACCAGGTCAGCGTGACCAGCCTGCGCAGCACCAATGGCCTCAAGACCGATGAGCTGAAGGTCGGCCAGCGCCTCGATATCCCCGCTACCACGTTGGCCTCGCAATGAGTGGCGGTTCGCGCATCCAGCTGCTCAGCCCGCGGCTGGCCAACCAGATTGCCGCGGGCGAGGTTGTCGAGCGGCCGGCATCTGTCGCCAAGGAGTTGCTGGAGAACAGCCTGGACTCCGGCGCCCGGCGTATCGACGTGGAAGTGGAGCAGGGCGGCGTCAAGCTGCTGCGGGTGCGTGACGATGGCAGCGGCATTTCCGCCGACGACCTGCCGCTGGCCCTGGCCCGTCACGCCACCAGCAAGATCCGCGAGCTGGAAGACCTGGAAGGGGTATTGAGCCTGGGCTTCCGTGGTGAGGCCCTGGCCTCGATCAGCTCGGTGGCGCGCCTGACCCTGACCTCGCGGACCGCCAGCGCTTCCGAGGCCTGGCAGGTGGAAACCGAAGGCCGCGACATGACCCCGCGGGTGCAGCCGGCGGCGCACCCGGTGGGTACTTCGGTGGAAGTGCGCGACCTGTTCTTCAATACCCCG
The DNA here is from genome assembly GCF_053557675.1 of Pseudomonas sp. XP1. Classification (NCBI taxonomy): domain Bacteria; kingdom Pseudomonadati; phylum Pseudomonadota; class Gammaproteobacteria; order Pseudomonadales; family Pseudomonadaceae; genus Pseudomonas; species Pseudomonas sp. XP1. Next base: position 50,585 of record NZ_JBNRIJ010000030.1, read on the forward strand.
GCCCGGCGCAAGTTCCTCAAGGCCGAGAAAACCGAATTCGATCACCTGCAGGAAGTGATACGGCGCCTGGCGCTGGCGCGCTTCGATGTCGGCTTCCACCTGCGCCACAACGGCAAGAGCATCCTCAGTCTGCACGAGGCCCACGATGAAACCGCCCGTGCGCGGCGGGTGGGCGCCATCTGCGGCCCGGGCTTCATGGAGCAGGCGCTGCCGATCGACGTGGAACGCAATGGCCTGCGCCTGTGGGGCTGGGTCGGCCTGCCGACCTTCTCGCGCAGCCAGGCAGACCTGCAGTATTTCTTCGTCAACGGCCGTGCGGTGCGCGACAAGCTGGTCGCCCACGCCGTGCGCCAGGCCTACCGCGACGTGCTGTTCAATGGTCGGCACCCGACTTTCGTGCTGTTCCTGGAGCTGGAGCCCAACGGCGTCGACGTCAATGTGCACCCGACCAAGCACGAAGTGCGTTTCCGCGAGGGGCGCTCGGTGCACGACTTCCTGTATGGCACCCTGCATCGCGCCCTGGCCGATGTGCGCCCGGAAGACCAGTTGGCGGCGCCTGCTGCCGTGCCCGAAGTGGTCCGCCCCACGGGCCAGCAGGCCGGTGAGTTCGGCCCCCAGGGCGAAATGCGCCTGGCCTCACCGGTGCTCGAGCAGCCGCGAGCCCCGCAGCAGTCGTTTTCCAGTGGTGGCAGTGGCGCGGGTTACCAGTACCAGTACACCCCGCGCCCCTCGCAGCCGCTGCCAGCCGCCGAGGCGCAGGCGGTGTATCGCGAGTTTTACAAACCGCTGGATGAAGGCGCGACGCCGACGGCGTTGCCCGAAAGCCAGGGTGACATTCCCCCGCTGGGTTACGCGCTGGCGCAGCTCAAGGGCATCTATATCCTGGCCGAGAACGCCATCGGCCTGGTGCTGGTAGACATGCATGCCGCACACGAGCGCATCATGTACGAGCGCCTGAAGGTGGCCATGGCCAGCGAAGGCCTCAGCGGGCAGCCGCTGCTGGTTCCCGAGACCCTGGCCCTGAGCCAGCGTGAAGCGGACTGCGCCGAAGAGCACGCGCAGTGGTTCCAGCGGTTGGGCTTCGAACTGCAGCGCCTGGGCCCCGAGACCCTGGCCATCCGCCAGATCCCGGCTTTGCTCAAGCAGGCCGAGGCCAACCGCCTGGTGCAGGATGTACTCGCCGACCTTATGGAATACGGCACCAGCGACCGTATCCAGGCGCACCTCAACGAGCTGCTCGGCACCATGGCCTGCCACGGCGCCGTGCGCGCCAACCGGCGTCTGGCGATCCCCGAGATGAACGCCCTGCTGCGTGACATGGAAAACACCGAGCGCAGCGGCCAGTGCAACCATGGTCGCCCCACCTGGACCCAGATGGGCCTGGACGACCTGGACAAACTCTTCCTGCGCGGTCGATGAAATGAGCGGCAAGCCCCCTGCAATATTCCTGATGGGCCCGACGGCGGCCGGCAAGACCGACCTGGCCATCGAGCTGACCAAAGTACTGCCGTGCGAGCTGATCAGCGTCGATTCGGCGCTGGTCTATCGCGGCATGGACATCGGTTCGGCCAAGCCGTCGAAAGAAATCCTCGCCGCTCACCCGCACCGGCTGATCGACATTCGCGACCCGGCCGAGAGCTATTCGGCTGCGCAGTTCCGTGCTGATGCCCTGGAGGCCTTGGCCGAGATCACCGCGCGCGGCAAGGTCCCGTTGCTGGTGGGCGGCACCATGCTCTATTACAAGGCGTTGATCGATGGCCTGGCCGACATGCCGGCGGCCGATGCCGCGGTGCGTGCCGAGCTGGAAGCCCAGGCCGAAGCGCTGGGCCTGGCCGAGTTGCACCGCCAGTTGGCCGAGGTTGACCCTGAGTCGGCGGCGCGTATCCATCCCAACGACCCGCAGCGGTTGATCCGGGCGTTGGAGGTGTACCGGGTGAGCGGCGAGAGCATGACGGCACATCGACAACGTCAATTCGCGGAAAGTCGCGGCGCAGACGCAGGCGCTGGCGGACATTTGCCCTATACTGTCGCGAGTTTGGCGATTGCTCCTACAGATCGTCACATTTTGCATCAGCGAATTGCGTTACGATTTTCACAGATGCTGGAACAGGGCTTCGTCGATGAGGTCCGATCGCTGCGAGCCAGAAGTGACTTGCACGCCGGGCTGCCGTCTATACGGGCAGTGGGGTATCGGCAGGTCTGGGATTACCTGGACGGCAAGCTGACTGAGAATGAGATGCGTGAACGCGGTATCATTGCCACCAGGCAACTGGCCAAGCGGCAGTTCACCTGGTTGCGTGGCTGGCCTGAAGTACACTGGCTTGACAGCCTGGCCTGCGACAATCTGTCCCGCACCTTGAAATACCTTGGGGCCATCTCCATATTGAGCTGAGTCCCTGCTGATTGCCGTCTATTCTTGCGAAGGGGCGGCCTAATTTATCGATTTTCTTGATTTTCTATTATTTATCCTTACAGGAGTGCGGCATATGTCAAAAGGGCATTCGCTACAAGACCCTTACTTGAACACCTTGAGAAAAGAAAAGGTCCCGGTATCCATCTACCTGGTCAACGGCATCAAACTGCAGGGTTCGATCGAGTCCTTCGACCAGTTCGTGGTACTGCTGAAGAACACCGTCAGCCAGATGGTCTACAAGCACGCCATCTCGACCGTGGTTCCTGCCCGTCCGGTTCGTCTGCCAAGCCCGTCCGATTCCGAACACGGCGACAGCGAGCCAGGCAACGCCTGATAGGAGCCTGCATTGTTCTTTGAGCGCCACGGTGGTGGTGAGCGGGCGTTGCTCGTTCACTTGGAAGGTCAGAACCCTGAGGCGCGCGAAGACCCGCAGGAGTTTCAGGAGCTGGCATTGTCGGCCGGTGCCGACATCGTCTCGCTGGTCACGGTGGCAAGGCATCAGCCTTCCGCCAAATACCTGATTGGCAGTGGCAAGGTCGAAGAGTTGCACGACCTGGTCCATGCCGAACAGGTAGACCTGGTGATTTTCAATCACACCCTCACGCCCAGTCAGGAGCGCAACCTCGAGCGTGTGTTCGAGTGTCGTGTGCTCGACCGTACCGGGCTGATCCTCGATATCTTCGCCCAACGGGCGCGTACCCATGAAGGCAAGCTGCAGGTCGAACTGGCCCAGCTCGAGCACATGAGCACGCGGCTGGTACGCGGCTGGACCCACCTTGAGCGACAGAAGGGTGGTATCGGCCTGCGTGGCCCGGGTGAAACCCAGCTGGAAACCGACCGCCGCCTGTTGCGGGTGCGCATTCGCCAGATCAAGTCACGCCTGGAGAAGGTGCGCAGCCAGCGCGAGCAGGCACGCCGCGGGCGCAAGCGTGCGGACATCCCGTCGGTATCGCTGGTTGGTTATACAAACGCCGGCAAGTCCACGCTGTTCAACGCCCTGACCGAATCCGAGGTGTATGCCGCCGACCAACTGTTCGCCACTCTCGACCCGACCCTGCGCCGGCTCGAGCTGAACGACCTGGGGCCGATCGTGCTTGCCGATACCGTGGGCTTCATTCGCCACCTGCCGCACAAGCTGGTCGAGGCATTTCGGGCTACGCTCGAAGAGTCGAGCAACTCCGACTTGTTGCTGCATGTGATCGACGCCCATGAGCCGGAGCGCATGGAGCAGATCGAGCAGGTGCTGGCGGTGTTGGGCGAGATTGGTGCCGAAGGGTTGCCGATCCTCGAGGTGTATAACAAACTCGACTTGCTCGAAGATGTCGAGCCGCAGATCCAGCGCAATGCCGATGGCAAGCCGGAACGGGTCTGGGTATCGGCACGCGATGGGCGTGGCCTGGAGCTGGTCGGTCAGGCGATTGCCGAGTTGCTGGGGGATGATCTGTTTGTCGGTACCCTGTGTCTGGAGCAGCGTTTTGCCCGCTTGCGCGCGCAATTCTTTGCCCTGGGTGCCGTGCAGAGTGAAGAGCATGATGAAGAAGGGCGCAGCCTGCTGAGCGTGCGACTGCCCATGGTCGAACTGAATCGCCTGGTCAGCCGCGAAGGCATGGAGCCGCAAGTGTTTGTCGAGCAACACACTTTGCAATAAATGCTCGTCGAGGTCGCCGGGCAGCAGTGACAGGCATTCTGTAGCATTGGACGGCGCGCCGTGGGCGCGTCTTTGCTTTATCAGATGGAGAGCGCTATGGCTTGGAACGAGCCGGGTGGCAACTCGAACAATCAGGATCCCTGGGGCGGTCGCCGTAATGGCGGTGGCGGCGGTGGTGACAAGAAAGGTCCACCGGACCTGGACGAGGCCTTCCGCAAATTGCAGGACAGCCTGAACGGCATGTTCGGCAGCGGCAAGAAACGTGGCGGCGGTGACCGCAATGTCGGCAAGGGCGGTGGCCTGGGCCTGCTGGGCATCGGCCTGGCGGTGCTGGCTGCAATCTGGCTGTACAGCGCCGTGTACGTGGTCGACGAGCAGGAGCAGGCCGTGGTGCTGCGCTTCGGCAAGTACTATGAGACGGTCGGTCCCGGCCTGAACATCTACTTCCCGCCAATTGATCGCAAGTACATGGAGAACGTCACGCGCGAGCGTGCCTACACCAAGCAGGGCCAGATGCTGACCGAAGACGAGAACATCGTCGAGGTGCCGTTGACCGTCCAGTACAAGATCAGCAACCTGCAGGACTTCGTGCTCAACGTCGACCAGCCTGAGGTCAGCCTGCAGCACGCGACCGAGAGTGCCCTGCGCCACGTTGTGGGTTCCACCTCGATGGACCAGGTGCTCACCGAAGGCCGCGAGCAGATGGCCGTGGATATCCGCGAACGCCTGCAGCGCTTCCTCGACACCTACCGTACCGGTATCACTGTTACCCAGGTCAACGTCCAGAGCGCGGCAGCCCCGCGTGAAGTGCAGGAAGCCTTCGACGACGTGATCCGTGCCCGCGAAGATGAGCAGCGTGCCCGCAACCAGGCCGAGTCCTACGCCAATGGCGTGGTGCCGGAAGCCCGTGGTCAGGCCCAGCGCATCATCGAGGACGCCAACGGTTACCGCGACGAAGTCATCGCCCGTGCCAAGGGTGAAGCCGACCGCTTCACCAAGCTGGTCGCCGAGTACCGCAAGGCACCTGACGTGACCCGTCAGCGCCTGTACCTGGAAACCATGCAAGAGGTCTACAGCAATTCGAGCAAGGTCATGGTGGCAACCAAGGACGGGCAGAACAACCTGCTCTACCTGCCGCTGGACAAGATGGTCGAAGGCAGCCGCAACCCGTCCGCGCCGACCACTGGCGTGTCGCCATCGGTCAACGATGCGGCCGCCCGTGCGGCGCAGGACCTGCAACAGCAACAGCAGCCGCTGCGCACTAGGGAGAGCCGCTGATGAGCAACAGATCGCTGATCGCCCTGATCGCCGCCGTTGTCCTGGCCATCGTGGCCTGGAACAGCTTCTACATCGTGTCCCAGACCGAGCGTGCGGTATTGCTGCGCTTCGGTAAGGTAGTCCAGGCGGATGTACAGCCGGGCATGCACGTGAAGATTCCGTACGTGAACCAGGTGCGCAAGTTCGACGCCCGCCTGATGACCCTCGACGCCCCGACCCAGCGGTTCCTGACCCTGGAGAAGAAAGCGGTGATGGTCGACGCTTACGCCAAGTGGCGCGTCAAGGACGCCGAACGCTTCTACACCGCCACGTCCGGCATGAAGCAGATCGCCGACGAGCGTCTGTCGCGTCGTCTGGAAAGTGGCCTGCGTGACCAGTTCGGTAAACGTACCCTGCACGAAGTGGTTTCCGGTGAACGTGACGCGCTGATGGCTGACATCACTGCTTCGCTGAACCGCATGGCCGCCAAAGAGCTGGGTATCGAGGTGGTCGATGTGCGCGTCAAGGCCATCGACTTGCCGAAGGAAGTCAACCGCAGCGTGTTTGACCGCATGAGCACCGAGCGTGAGCGTGAAGCCCGCGAGCACCGCGCCAAGGGTAACGAGCTGGCTGAAGGTATCCGTGCCGATGCTGACCGTCAGCGCCGCGTATTGCTGGCTGAGGCCTATCGCGAAGCAGAGGAAACCCGCGGTGACGGCGACGCCCAGGCGGCCGCCATCTACGCCAAGGCCTACACTCAGGACCCTGATTTCTACGCGTTCTACCGTAGCCTGCAGGCGTACCGCGAGAGCTTCTCGAGCAAGAGCGACGTGCTGGTCCTGGACCCGAAGAACGAGTTCTTCCGCTTCCTGGACAAGAGCAGGCCGTGATGCTCAAGCCCTGATTCTCATGCAGCGGCGCCCCGCCTGGCAGCTAAAACACCAGGCGGGGTGCATCCTGAATGAAAAGGGGTGTATGATGAGGCAGCCGGGAAATTTCCCGGCTTTTTTGCGTCTGCATGGTTGATTGGCAAACCGCCAGTTGATGGTTTGGTCAGGTCGCAAGGCAATTCGAGGGTGTCGGGTACGGTGGCTGCGCTGGGATCAGTGCTGCCCGCTGCTGTGCGCGATACCGGCTTTACTGACGGCTCGCCTGCTGGCAAGCCGCCCGGACCAGAGGGGAAATGGCGTAATGGCAACGGTAGACCGCTGGCTGCTGCCAGATGGCATCGAGGAAGTACTGCCACCTGAGGCTGCGCGCATCGAAATCGCGCGCCGCCAGGTGTTGGACCTGTTCCAGAGTTGGGGCTACGAACTGGTCGTCACCCCGCATATCGAGTACCTGGAGTCGCTGCTCACCGGCGCCGGCCAGGACCTGGATCAGCGCACCTTCAAGGTAGTGGACCCGCAGTCGGGCCGCCTGATGGGCTTCCGCGCCGACTTCACCCCGCAGGTGGCGCGCATCGATGCCCACACCCTGCGTCGTGAAGGCCCGAGCCGCCTGTGCTATGCCGGCAGCGTGCTGCACGCCCAGCCGCGTGCCCTGTCCACCTCGCGCAGCCCGATCCAGCTGGGTGCCGAGCTGTATGGCGATGCCAGCCCCACCAGCGATGTCGAAGTCATCAGCCTGATGCTCGCCACGCTGCAACTTACCGATGTGCCAGATGTGCATATGGACCTGGGCCACGTCGGTATCTACCGCGGCCTGGCTCGTGCTGCCGGCCTGTCCGGCGCGGTCGAGCAACAGCTGTTCGACGCCCTGCAGCGCAAGGCCGTGGATGAAGTTCAGGTGCTGACCGCCGACCTGCCGAAGGACCTGGGCAACATGCTGCGCGCGCTGGTCGAGCTGTGCGGTGGCCGCGAAGTGCTGGCCGAAGCCCGCGTGCGCCTGGGCCGTGCCCCGGCCAGTGTGCTGGCGGCGCTGGACGACCTGCTGGCGATCGCCGATCGCCTGGCGTCGCGCTTCCCGGACCTGCCGCTGTACTTCGACCTCGGCGAGCTGCGCGGTTACCACTATCACACTGGCGTGGTGTTCGCCGTGTTCGTGCCGGGCGAAGGTCAATCGATCGCCCAGGGCGGGCGCTATGACGACATCGGCGCCGACTTTGGCCGGGCACGCCCGGCCACTGGTTTCTCCACGGATTTGAAGACCCTGGTCACACTGGGGCGAGCGGAGGTCGTATTGCCAACTGGCGGCATCTGGATGCCGGACAGTGGCGACGCGGCCCTCTGGCAGCAAGTCTGCCAGTTGCGCAACGAGGGCCAGCGTGTGGTCCAGGCCCTGCCTGGCCAGCCGTTGAGTGCTGCTCTCGAGGCGGATTGTGATCGGCAATTGATTCAGCAAGACGGGCGCTGGCAGGTTCTGCCGCTGGCCCAGTGAGTTTCTGCGCCGGCAGTAGGCCGGCAACCAAGTTTGCGTGAATGAGGACCAATGTAATGGGTAAGAATGTCGTCGTCCTGGGCACCCAGTGGGGTGATGAGGGCAAAGGCAAGATCGTCGATCTGCTGACCGAACATGCTGCCGCCGTAGTGCGCTACCAGGGTGGCCACAACGCGGGTCACACCCTGGTGATCAACGGTGAAAAGACCGTTCTGCACCTGATTCCGTCCGGCATCCTGCGTGAAGGCGTACAGTGCCTGATCGGCAACGGCGTGGTCGTTGCCCCGGATGCCCTGATGCGTGAAATCACCAAGCTGGAAGAGAAGGGCGTACCGGTGCGCGAGCGCCTGCGCATCAGCCCGGCTGCGCCGCTGATCCTGTCGTACCACGTTGCCCTGGACCAGGCCCGCGAAAAAGCTCGTGGCGAAGCCAAGATCGGCACCACTGGTCGTGGTATCGGCCCAGCATACGAAGACAAGGTCGCACGCCGCGGCCTGCGCGTGGGTGACCTGTTCCACCGCGAGCGTTTCGCCGCCAAGTTGGGTGAGCTGCTGGATTACCACAACTTCCAGCTGGTGAACTATTACAAAGAGCCGGCCATCGACTTCCAGCAGACCCTGGACGAATGCATGGCCTACGCCGAGCAGCTCAAGCCGATGATGCTCGACGTCACCGCCGAGCTGCACAACCTGCGTCGCGCCGGCAGGGACATCATGTTCGAAGGTGCCCAGGGCTCGCTGCTGGACATCGACCACGGCACCTACCCGTACGTCACCAGCTCCAACACCACCGCTGGCGGTATCTCCACCGGTTCTGGCGTTGGCCCGATGTACCTGGACTACATCCTGGGTATCACCAAGGCCTACACCACTCGTGTAGGTTCCGGTCCGTTCCCGACCGAACTGTTCGACGAGACTGGCGCTACCCTGGCCAAGCGTGGCCATGAGTTCGGCTCCACCACCGGCCGTGCGCGCCGTTGCGGCTGGTTCGATGCCGTGATCCTGCGTCGCGCCATCGACGTCAACAGCATCTCGGGCATCTGCCTGACCAAGCTGGACGTCCTGGATGGCCTGGAAACCATCAACATCTGCGTTGGCTACAAGAACGAGAACGGTGCCGTCATCGACGCGCCTTCCGACGCCGACAGCTACATCGGCCTGGAGCCGGTGTACGAAGAAATGCCAGGCTGGAGCGAGTCGACCCTCGGCGTGAAAGCCCTGGAAGAACTGCCAGCCAACGCTCGCGCCTACATCAAGCGCATCGAAGAGCTGATCGGCGCGCCGATCGACATCATCTCCACCGGTCCGGACCGCAACGAGACTATCGTGCTGCGTCATCCGTTCGCCTGATCTGCCTTCCAGGCTGATCTGACGCCGTGGCCCCGAAAGGGGCTGCGGCGTTTTCATTTGTGGGGTATGCCTGTCCCGGCCCTCTCGCCGGCAAGCCAGCTCCCACAGGTACACCACAGGCCTCAAGACATGTGGAGTACCTGGACTGCCCCCGAAAAGTTGGACAGTTTTAGCCAGTAGCCTGAGTCCTGTAGCTGACAGGGCTCAGGCCATTGAGTT
>NZ_JBNRIJ010000031.1:0-5255 GCF_053557675.1 Pseudomonas sp. XP1
GAGCCAGGTCCCACCTCGACCGCAACGATTTCAAGCCATGCGCAGTACCTGTGGGAGCGGGTTCACCCGCGAAAGGGCCGGCACTGGCAACAACGCTACATCGGCAATAACCGATCCTGAATCACCTCTTTCATCACCAGCGTCGAACTCAAGCGCTTCACATTGGGAATGCTGGTCAGCTGCTCGTCATACAGTTTCTGGAACGCCGGCAAATCCTTGGCCACCACATGCAGCAGGTAATCCGGGTCGCCAAACAGCCGTTGCGCCTCGACGATCTGCGGGATCTCGGCCAGCGCCGCTTCAAAGTCCGCTACCGGCTGACGAGTGACTTCGCGCAAGGTCACGAACACCAGCGCGGCAAAGTTCAGCCCCAAGGCGCTCGGCGCCAAGCGGGCGTGATAGCCAAGAATCGCCCCGGATTCCTCCAGCGCCTTCAAGCGCCGATGGCAGGGCGACAGGCTCAGCCCCACACGGTCGGCCAACTCGGTCACAGATAGCCGACCGTCCTTTTGCAGCTCGGCAAGAATTTTTCGATCAGTCCTGTCCATCAAGAAGAATCTTCCAGCAATTGAGGGCTGTTGGGGAATATACGAAAGAAAATCCCTCCGCGGAATCCGTAATCTTTCGACATCCCAAAGCAGTGGAAAAAGGAAGATTCAAGTGGCTCTCAGTGTTCTGACGGCGTTCTGGGCCGTGTCGATGCTGTTCGTGATTACCCCGGGCGCGGACTGGGCCTACGCCATTTCGGCCGGCATGCGCGGGCGCTGGGTGATGCCTGCGGTGGCGGGAATGCTGTCGGGGCATTTCCTCGCGACCCTGGTGGTGGCGGCCGGGGTCGGCAGCCTGCTGGCCGGCCACCCGCTGGCGCTCACCTTGCTGACGCTGGCGGGGTGCAGCTACCTGCTTTGGCTCGGTGGCAACCTGCTGCTGAGCCCCGCATTGCCGGCGGCCGGGCAGGATGGTGCGGGGGAGTCGGGTTCCCGCTGGGCGTTGAAAGGGTTTTGCGTCAGTGGCCTGAACCCGAAAGTGTTCCTGCTGTTCCTGGCCCTGTTGCCGCAGTTCACAGACCCGCAGTCGAGCTGGCCGGTGCCGTTGCAGATCTTGCTGCTGGGCCTGGTCCACCTGTGCAGCTCGCTGGTGATCTACTCGCTGGTCGGTTATGGCGCCAAAGCCGTGCTGAGCACCCGGCCGGGGGCGGCGAAGCTGGTTGGCCGGGTGTCGGGGGTGGCGATGATCACGGTGGCCCTGGGTTTGATAGCCGGTCAAATAGGTTGAATTCACTGGCCTCATCGCCGGCAAGCCAGCCCCCACAAGTACCCCGCATGGCTCAGGCCTGGCAGTGAACCCGTTGACCGTCACGCCTCAGGCGGTGGCTCCTGGGGCAGGTACAGGGTAAACGTGGTGCCCTGGCCCAGGACGCTGTTCACCTGCACATCGCCCCCGGACTGCCTGGCAAAACCGAACACCTGCGACAGCCCGAGCCCGGTGCCTTCGCCCGGCGCCTTGGTGGTGAAGAACGGGTCGAAGATGCGCTCCAGCAGTTCGGTGGCAATGCCGACACCGCTGTCGCTCACCGAGATCGCGGCGAACGGGCCCGGCTGTGGCGCCTGGCCGCGCAGGGCGGGCAGGCGCTGGTCGGCCTGCAGGCGCAGCTGCAAGGTGCCTTCGCCGGCCATGGCATCGCGGCCGTTGAGCATCAGGTTGATCACTGCGGTTTCCAGCTGGTTGAGGTCGGCGCGGATATGGCAAGGTGCCTGCGGCAACTCCAGCTCGACCTGGATCCGCGCACCAGTGGCCGTGTCGAGCATGTCGGCCATGGCCTCCAGCCTTGGCCCGGCCTCGAACACTTGCGGGCTCAAGGCCTGGCGACGGGCGAAGGCCAGCAACTGGCCGGTCAGCCTGGTACCGCGGTCGACGGTGTCGGACATGGTCTTGAGGTAGCGCTCGCGGCGCTGTGCGTCGAGGTTGGGGCGCTGCAGAAAATGCAGCGACGAGCGAATGATGGTCAGCAGGTTGTTGAAATCATGGGCCACGCCGCCTGTGAGTTGGCCGATGGCTTCGAGCTTCTGGGCCTGGCGCAGCACGGCTTCTGTGTGCAGCAGCTGGCTGGTGCGTTCTTCCACGCGCTGTTCGAGGGTGGCATTCAGCGCCTCCAGTGCCGCCATGGCTTCGCGGACTTCGGCATGGGCCTGTACCCGCTGGATGTGCGCCCAGGAGCGCTCTGTGACTTCGCTGATCAGCGCCTGTTCGTAGTGGGTCCACTCCCGTGGCGCCTTGTCGTGAATGGCCATCAGCGCAGTCAGCCGGCCGCCTTTGATCAGGGGCATGCAAATGGTCGCAGTAATGCCGATGGCCTGGAAGGAGGCAGCTTCCTGGGGGGGCAACTCGCTCAGGTTGTCCTGGACCAACGGCAGGCCACTGCGCAGGCGTCCGAGCGCCAGCGTGCCGAAATCCTGCAACCGATAGCGGCCCAACAGATGCGGCGAGCCGGGCGCCACGGAGTCACCGCAGATGGTGAAACCGTCTTCGTCTGGTTCCATCACCGCATAGGCGCAACTCGACAGTTGCAGGTGCTCGACCAGCATGCGCGTGGTAGTGGCAAGGATCTGGTCCGGGTCGGTAGAGTCGGCCACGGCGCGGCCCAGGTTGTCGAGAAAGTTCAGGCGCTGGTTGGCAAGCACGCTGGTGGTGGTTTCGGTAACGGTATCCAGCATGCCCAGCACCTTGCCGTCGTGGTCGCGGATGGGGCTGTAGCAGAAGGTGAAATAGGCCTTTTCGGGGCCACCGTTGCGGTCGATGACGAGCGGGAAGTCTTCTATGTACACCGCCTCGCCAGCCAGAGCACGGTTGGCCAAGTGGCCGATATCGGCCCAGGCCTCCTGCCACACGGCGCGGAAGGGGATACCCAGGGCTGAGGGCTTTTGCCCGAGGATCTGCGAGAAAGCGTCGTTGTGTAGGGTGAGCAGGTCAGGGCCCCAGAGCACGGCTTGCGGAAAGCGTGAGGCCAGGCACAGAGCCAGGGTGGTTTTCAGCGGGTCGGGCCAATGCTCCAGCGGGCCCAGCGGGGTGGCAGCCCAATCGTGGTTGCGGATGCGCTCGGCCATCAGCCCGCCGCCGTCTAGCCATTTTGCCATGTGCTCTGCTGGTCCTTTTGCGTAAGGCCTTAAGGGTGCATCCAGAATAGACGTTTGGCGAGAATTTTTGGTGGCTGTACCGGCCTCTTCGCGGGTAAACCCGCTCCTGAAGGAATAGCATGTTGCTCAAGGTGTGTACTTTACCTGCAGGGGGGCGGGTTTACCCTCGAAGAGGCCGGCCCCGGCTAGCGAATGAAGTGCACCTTGCCAGTGTCGTCATTGCCCATGTAGATGCCATAAACCCCGGCCTGCCGCTCGAGGATATAACGCTCGAGAATCTGCCGGATTGCCGGGTAGTAGATTTCGTCCCACGGGATTTCGTCCGGCTCGAAAAACCTGTACGCCAGCGTTTCCGTCCCGTACTGCCCGGTTTCCTCGGTGGCGATGGCGCGGAAAATGATGTAGACCTCGCTGATCTTCGGCACGCTGAAGATCGAGTACGGCGAGACGATCTCGGCGCGTACGCCGCTTTCTTCCCAGACCTCGCGCAGGGCTGCCTGCTCGGTGGTTTCGCCGGCCTCCATGAACCCGGCCGGCAAGGTCCAGGTGCCGGGGCGCGGGGGGATGGCGCGCTGGCACAGCAGGTACTTGCCATCACGCTCGATGATGCAGCCGGCGATGATCTTCGGGTTGATGTAGTGGATGTAGCCGCAGCCTGTGCAGTGCAGGCGTTCGTGGGTGTCGCCTGTGGGAACGCCCCGGGCCAGTTCCGTGGTGCAGTGCGGGCAGTAGCGCGGGGCGTTGGGCATGATCGCTGGCCTGTGGGTGGCTTAAATGCGTGGGTCCTTCAAGGCCAGGGGCTCGACCATCTCGCGCACCTTGACGTTGTCATCCTGCTTCTGGCGCAGGTAGTCCAGGGCCACCTTGGCGGCGGCGCGGACGTGGTCGACCGAGGCCTGATGGGCTACCAGCGGGTCGCCGCTCTTGATCGCCTCGACGATCTTTTCCATTTCGCGGTTGCTGGCGCCGCGGCGGTTCTCCTGCGACACCGAGGTGGCACGCAGGTAGCTGATGCGCGCCTGCAACTGGCGTAGCTGCTGGGCCGCCACCTGGTTGCCGGAGCCTTCCAGCAGCACATTGTAGAAACCTTGTACCGAGTCCAGCACCTGTTGCAGTTCGCCTTCTTCGAGGGCTTCGCGGTTGACCTCCAGCGCCCGTTCCAGGGCGCGGATGTCCTTGGCCTTGGCGTTTAGGGTGAACAGCTGCACGATCAGGCCTTCGAGCACGCAGCGCAGCTCGTAGATGTCGCGGGCGTCTTCCAGGGTGATGATGGCCACGCGCGGGCCCTTGGCGTCGGCGAATTCCACCAGGCCTTCGGATTCCAGGTGGCGCAGGGCTTCACGCACCGAGGTGCGGCTGACGCCGAGGCGGTCGCAGAGGTCGCGCTCGACCAGGCGGTCGCCTGGCAGCAGGTGGAAGTTCATGATCGCGGCGCGCAGCTTGTCGAGCACGATTTCGCGCAGGGTAACGGGGTTGCGGTTGACCTTGAAGCTGTCGTCGAGTGGCTGGCGTTTCATCAAGTGCGCTCTTAAAGAGGCTGCCCGGCCGCAACCGCAACAGCACCACGAACCTTGGGTGCTCCTTGCGTGGGTTCGAACAGCCCGGTGTTAACGGGTTGACTCCGCATCGGCTTCAGCGAACGCTTCGCGGGCCAGGCGGAAACTGTCCACCGCCGCGGGCACGCCGCAATAAATGCCGACCTGGAGCAGGATCTCGCGAATCTGTTCACGGCTCAGGCCATTACGCAAGGCGCCGCGAATGTGCAGCTTGAGCTCGTGGGGCCGGTTGAGCGCGGAAATCATGGCCAAGTTTATCATGCTGCGCTCTTTGAGCGACAAGCCTTCGCGGCCCCAGACGTGGCCCCAGCAGTATTCGGTGACCAGCTCCTGCAATGGCCTGGTGAAGTCGTCGGCGTTCTGGATCGAGCGGTTGACGTAGTCCTCGCCCAGCACCTGGGTGCGGATCTGCAGGCCTTTTTCGTACTTTTCATTGCTCATGTGCAGTACTCCGGAATAAAACAGGGGACGCAACCGAGGGTGAGACGGTAGCGCGGCCCCTAAAAAAGGGTGAAACAGGGGCCGCTGTGCGACCCATCGCCGGCAAGCCAGCTCCCACAGATAC
>NZ_JBNRIJ010000031.1:5379-8938 GCF_053557675.1 Pseudomonas sp. XP1
CAGGTTCTTCACCGCGCCGACGATGATCGCGTGGTCACCGCCGTCGTACTCGCGCCACAGTTCGCACTCGATGATCGCCGTGGCCTTGGCCAGCAGCGGGTTGCCCAGCTCGCTCAGGTGCCAGTCGATGCCTTTGGCCTTGTCCTTGCCCTTGCCGGCGAAGGCATAGGCCTCGGCGGTCTGGTCGGCAGACAGCAGGTGAATCGCGAACTGCTTGCTGTCACGCAGGATGGGGTAGGTGTCGGAGGCGTAGTTGGGGCAGAACAGCACCAGCGCCGGGTCGATCGACAGCGCGCTGAACGCGCTGGCAGTGATGCCGACGATGCCGCCGTCGGCGTCGAGGGTGGTGACCACCGTGACGCCGGATGGGAAGGAGCCCATCACGTCTTTGTAGATGCCTGGTTCGATCATCTTGTGCTACCTCTTAGCGCATCACAAACGGGTCGGGCATCGGCGCGGTGGACAGGTTGATCCACACCGTCTTCAGCTCGGTATAGGCCAGCACCGAATCGATGCCGCTCTCACGGCCGTAGCCGCTGTTCTTGAACCCGCCGATCGGCGCCATGGCCGACACGGCACGGTAGGTGTTGACCCAGATGATCCCCGAACGCACGTCGCGGGCCAGGCGGTGGGCACGGCCCAGGTCGCGGGTCCAGATGCCGGCGGCCAGGCCGAACTGCGAGTCGTTGGCGATGGCCAGGGCCTCTTCCTCGGTCTTGAAGCGGATTACCGCAGCAACCGGGCCGAACACCTCTTCCTGCATGATGGTCATCGAGTTGCTGTCGCACTCGAACAGGGTCGGCTCGTAGAACCAGCCGTCACCCTCGACCTCGGCACGTTTGCCGCCCATGTGCAGCTTGGCGCCTTCGGCCTTGGCAGCGGCAACCAGGCCTTCGACCACGGCCAGCTGCTGCGCGGTGGCCATGGGGCCCATTTCGCTGGCGTCGTCCTGCGGGTTGCCGATGCGGATGCGCTTGGCGCGGGCGATCAGGCGTTCGACGAATTCGTCGAAGATCTCGTCCTGCACCAGCAGGCGCGAGCCTGCCACGCAGCTTTGCCCGGAGGCGGCATAAATGCCGGCCACGGCGCCGTTGATGGCGCTGTCCAGGTCGGCGTCGGCGAAGATGATGTTCGGCGACTTGCCGCCCAGCTCCAGCGACAGCTTGGCGAAGTTCTCGGCGCTGCTGCGCACCACGTGGCGGGCGGTGGCGGCGCCGCCGGTAAAGGCAATCTTGCGCACCAGCGGGTGGCGGGTCAGCGCCGCGCCGGTGCTGGGGCCGTAGCCGGTGACCACGTTGACCACGCCTGGCGGGAAGCCGGCTTCGAGGGCCAGGCGGGCCAGCTCGAGGATGGTCGCCGAGGCGTGCTCGGACGGCTTGAGCACGATGGTATTGCCGGCGGCCAGGGCCGGGGCCAGCTTGATCGCAGTGAGGTACAGCGGGCTGTTCCACGGGATGATCCCGGCCACCACGCCGATCGGCTCGTGCACGGTGTAGGCGAACAGGTCGGGCTTGTCCAGCGGCAGGGTGCCGCCTTCAAGCTTGTCGGCAAGGCCTGCGGTGTAGTGGAAGAACTCTGGCAGGTAGCCGACCTGGCCGCGGGTTTCGCGGATCAGCTTGCCGTTGTCACGGCTTTCCAGTTGGGCCAGGTGTTCCTTGTTTTCGGCAATCAGGTCACCCAGGCGACGCAGCAGCTTGCCGCGCGCGGTGGCGGTGATGCTGCGCCACTCCTTGCTGTCGAAGGCACGCTGGGCGGCCTGCACGGCCAGCTCCACATCGGCCTCGTCGGCGTCGGGCAGTTGCGCCCAGGCCTGGGCGGTGGCCGGGTTGAGGCTGTCGAAGGTCTTGCCGCTCTGGGCATCGCGCCATTGGCCGTCGATGCACATCTGGAAACGAACGAGGGTCATGCAACAATCCCCTTGGCGGATTCGGTGAGGGTGCGGGCTTGCGCGAGGAAGTCCAGCAGCATCTTGTTGACTTCACGCGGTGCTTCCACCGGCATCATATGCCGTTGCTCGGCGAGGACCACGCTATGCGCGCCAGGAATGCTGGCGGCGAGCTGGCGGGTCATGGCCGGGGTGGATCCCGAGTCGAGTTCGCCGGTGGCGATCAGCGTCGGCACCTGGATACTGGCCAGGTCGGCGGCGCGGTACATGTCCTGGGTGGCGAACAGCGAATAAGTGGTGTGGTAGCCCTGCGGGTCGTTGCTCGCCAGCACCTGGCGAATGGCAGCGACCTGCGCCGGGTTGGCAGCCTTGTATTCTCGGCTGAACCAGCGGTCGAGCGCGGCGTCGACGTTGGCGTCGGGGCCAAGCTGTGCAGCCTGGGCGGCGCGGGCGATGACGCCGGCACTCTGCTCGGGGGTGCGGTTGAACACGCTGTTGAGCACGACCAGTGCAGCCAGGCGCTGCGGGTAGTTGAGGGCAAATGCCCGGGCGACCAGGCCGCCCATGGAGAAGCCGATCACGGTGGCTTGTTGAATCTGCAGGTGGTCGAGCAGTTCGGCGAGTTGGTCGGCGTAGCCTTCCAGACCGATGTCGGCGGCCGGCAGCGCGCTCTGGCCGTGGCCGAGCATGTCGTAGGTGATGACGCGGTAGTCGTTGGCCAGGCCCACGATCTGACCACCCCACATTTCCTTGTTCAGGCCCACGCCGTGGATCAGTACCACGGGTTGACCCTGGCCGACGGACAGGTAGCTGGTGCCGGCGGGTGTGCGTTCAGCGACAGGCTGAATCATGGAGGGCGCTCCTTGAAGGTCGGGCGCGGCGGGTAAGCACGCCACGCCCCGGCCCGTCTTGGTTGTTGTTATTGAGCGTTGGCTTTTTCGGCGGCCAGTTCTTCCAGGTCGATATAGCGGTTACCGATGCGCGGGTGCAGGCGGCCGCCGTCGGAGGCGCCCAGGACCACGACGATTTCATCGGCACGCGGGGCATCTTCGATCTGCATTTCCAGGGTGATGTAGTGCGAACGCAGGCCTTCGTCGTCCTTCTGCATCATCGGGATCTGGATCGAGGTGCCCGGGCCGCCGCGCTTGTTGGTGAAGCTCAGGTAGCTCTTGGCCTTTACCGCTTCGCGGTAGTGGTTGCCAAAGCGCAGGGTGTGGATCACCGCCGAGGCGTGTTCGATTTCGCCGTCGGCGCCGACGACTGCGGCCTTGCCGTAGGCTTCGATCTTGTCGGCGCCGCCGATGGCAGCCGTCAGGCGCTCGACCATCAGGGCACCCAGGTCCGAGCAGTTGGCACGGATTTCCGGCTTCAGATCTTCAACAAAACCGCGACCAGCCCATGGGTTCTTGATCACGACGGCCAGGCCGACCATGGTCACCGGCTTGTCGGTGGCCTTGCCGCCTTCGATGCGGGTCTCTTCGGAGTAGGTGACGATCTTGCGGATTTCGAAACTCATGGGTGGCTCCTGGTGAGGGTTATCAGCTCTTGTTGTCTGATGGTATACCATAATATTTGTTGTGCAAGAGGTGGCTGGAAATTTCTCTTGCGAGGGGACGAAAGGTGGCCTGATGCCTTGATTCCTGCGGTTTCTGTACTGGCCTCTTCGCGGGCATG
>NZ_JBNRIJ010000031.1:9054-14653 GCF_053557675.1 Pseudomonas sp. XP1
GCCCGCTCACGCGGGCCACGGGGCCCACGGGAGCGGGCGCGTCCCGCAATGTTTCAGGCAATGGGAATTCAGGCGAACGCCGGCACCACTTCCTTGATGAAGAGCTCCAGCGATTTCTTCTTCTCGGCGTGGGGCAGGCTGTTGTCGCACCAGAAGCTGAACTCGTCGACGCCGAGTTCCTGGTAGTACTTGATACGCGCGATGATCTCTTCCGGCGTGCCGATCATGGTGTTCTTGCGGATGTTCTCCAGCTCGAACGCCGGCACTTCGGCGAACTTCGATTCCGGGCTCGGCTCCAGGAAACCGTTGACCGGGGTGGTCTTGTTGCCGAACCAGGCATCGAAGGTGCGGTAGAAGCGCGAGATGGCCTGGGCGCCGACTTTCCAGCCTTCCGGCTCGGCCGGGCTGTGCACGTGGGTGTGGCGCAGCACCATCAGTTGCGGGCGTGGCACGCCAGGGTTGTTGTCCAGTGCGGCCTGGAATTTGTTCTTCAGGTCCAGCACTTCCTCGTCACCCTTCATCAGCGGGGTGACCATGACGTTGCAGCCATTGGCCACGGCGAAGTTGTGCGAGTCCGGGTCGCGGGCAGCGATCCACATCGGTGGGGTGGCGTTGAACGGCTTCGGTACGCTGGTGGACGTGGGGAACTTGTACACTTCGCCGTCATGGGCGTAGTCGCCTTCCCACAGCTTGCGCACAACCGGCACCATTTCGCGCAGTGCCTTGCCGCCGTCGGTAGCCGGCATGCCACCTGCCATGCGGTCGAACTCGAACTGGTAGGCGCCACGCGCCAGGCCCACTTCCATGCGGCCCTTGCTGATCACGTCGAGCAGGGCGCATTCGCCCGCCACGCGGATCGGGTTCCAGAACGGCGCGATGATGGTGCCGGCGCCCAGGCGGATCTTGTCGGTGCGCGCAGCCAGGTACGCCAGCAACGGCATCGGGCTTGGCGAAATGGTGTACTCCATGGCGTGGTGTTCGCCGATCCACACGGTGCTGAAACCGCCGTTCTCGGCCATCAGGGTCAGTTCGGTCAGGTCTTCGAACAGCTGGCGGTGGCTGACCTGTTCATCCCAACGTTCCATGTGCACGAACAACGAAAATTTCATGGGGCTTTCCTCAACGCTTGAAAGGGGCTGGCGCCTGGCAGGGTTGGCACCAGCGGTCTCGATTCAGTACAGGTTTCAGGCAAAGGCCGGCAGGCTGGCCATCTTGCCGCGGCAGTACACCATCGGCCGTGGCGCCTCTTCAGGGACGATCAGGTTGTGTACCTTGCCGACCATGATGGCGTGGTCGCCACCTTCGTATTCGCGCCACAATTCGCATTCGATGACCGCGGTGGCACCGGCCAGGATCGGGTTGCCCAGTTCGCTCAGGGACCACTCGATGCCACTGGCCTTGTCCTTGCCCTTCTTGGCGAACGCATAGGCTTCTGCCTGCTGTTCACCGGACAACAGATGAATGGCAAAGCGCTTCTGCCTGATCAGCACAGGGTAGGAGTCGGAGGTGTAGTTGGGGCAGAACAGCACCAGCGGCGGGTCCATCGACAGGGAGGAAAAGGCGCTGGCGGTCAGGCCGACGACCGAGCCATCGTCGTCCAGGGTGGTGATGACGGTAACGCCGGACGGGAAGGAGCCCAGGACATGCTTGTAGACGGTTGCGTCGATCATCTGGTGTACCTCTGTAGGGCTGCGGTGGTCCGCGGTTTTTATCGTTGACGTGTCTGATGGTATACCGTAATACCTATTTTGCAAGCGGAATTTTCAAGCGAGGGTATTGCGCGATGAACGGCTCAAGCCCTTGTATGCCGTGGGTTTGAGCGGTAAGGCGGTTTGCCGCAGAGGTTGTGCGAGCGGATCAGTGGGTGTTTTTTCCTACGGATCAGTGTTGTCAAAAGTTTGGAATACCATAATATGGTCTTCAGCTGAGAGGCCGCCTAGATGCGGTTTCCTTACAAAGATAAAAACGACCTTTCGAGCTGAATCCTATGTCCCAACCGTCGTCGCAACACCAGTTTGTCGAGAATCACACGGTCGATTACGTTCCACCTGCCGAGCGCCACGGGAAGGCGCGCGACCTGTTCACCCTCTGGTTCAGTACCAACATCGCGCCACTGCCCATCGTCACCGGCGCCATGGTGATCCAGGTGTTCCACCTGAACCTGTTATGGGGGCTGGTCGCCATCGTGCTGGGCCATCTTGTCGGGGGCGTGGTCATTGCCCTTGCTTCTGCGCAGGGACCGCAGCTGGGCATTCCACAGATGGTGCAGAGCCGTGGCCAGTTCGGCCGCTACGGCGCCTTGCTGATCGTGTTCTTCACCGCGCTCATCTATGTCGGTTTCTTCATTTCCAACATCGTCCTGGCGGGCAAGACCATCCACGGCATCACCCCGAGCGTGCCGATGCCGGGTGCGATCGTGATCGGTGCGCTGAGTGCCACCGCCATTGGCGTGATCGGCTATCGTTTCATCCACATCCTCAACCGTATCGGTACCTGGGTGATGGGTTCGGCGCTGCTGGCCGGCTTCATCATGATGTTCGCCCAGGAACTGCCGGCCGACTTCTTCAGCCGTGGCGCGTTCAACCTGTCGGGCTTCATCGCCACCGTGTCGCTGGGCACCATCTGGCAGATAAGCTTCTCGCCGTATACCTCCGACTACTCGCGCTACCTGCCGCGTGAAGTGGGCATTGCCAAGCCGTTCTGGGCCACCTACTTCGGCGCTACCCTGGGGACCATCCTGTGCTTCAGCTTTGGTGCGGTGGCAGTGCTGTGCGTGCCGGAAGGTACCGATGCGATGGACGCGGTCAAGCAGGCCACCGGCTGGTTGGGCCCGATCCTGATGGTGCTGTTCCTGCTCAACATCATCAGCCACAACGCCCTCAACCTGTATGGCGCCGTGCTGTCGATCGTGACTGCAATCCAGACCTTCATCGCAGATTGGACGCCGAGCATCAAGGTACGGGTGGTGCTGGCTACGGTGATTCTGGTGGGCTGCGGCATGGTCGCGCTGAATGCCTCGGCGGACTTCATCGGCCAGTTCATCGGCTTGATCCTGGCGCTGCTGCTGGTGCTGGTGCCGTGGGCATCGATCAACCTGATCGACTTCTACCTGATCAAGAAGGGCCAGTACGACATCGCTTCGATCTTCAGCGCCGACGGGGGCATCTATGGCCGCTTCAACCACCACGCGATCATTGCCTATGCCTGCGGCATCCTGGTGCAGTTGCCGTTTGCCAATACGTCGCTGTATGTGGGGCCGTATTCCAATATCGTCGAAGGGGCTGACCTGTCGTGGCTGTTCGGCTTGCTGGTGACGGTGCCGCTGTACTACTGCCTGGCGACTCGGGGCACGGCTGCCGGGAAGGCGGGGCGGGTTGTGAGTGCCAGTGACTGATAGATTGGCGTTGCTGTAAAAGGGGCTGCGTTGCAGCCCATTCGCAGCACAAGGCTGCTCCTGCAAAGCAATCGCGTTGCCTGTAGGAGCAGCCTTGTGCTGCGAATGGGCCGCAACGCGGCCCCGGCTATTTCAGCTCACGCCTTGCTGCGGTCAGACGATCGCGATCAGTGGGTCGGCAGCGGCCAGTGCCAGGGCTCGGTCAGCCGCTGGCGGGTAGATCCACACCGAGTTGATCTGGCGTTTGAGGTCCTTGCCTTCCTGGCCGTGCAGCTTCAGTTCGCGCTCCCAACCCTCGCTGAACGTCGCGCCCCATTCGCCCAGGTCCAGGCAGGTGACGTACTTGGGCTGGCGGTACACCACCGGCTGCAGGCCGAGCAGGTCGGCCGCGGCGTTGTTGCCGGAGTGGCGCCCCATGGGGATGGCGTGCTGGCAGGTCATCAGGGCGTGGTTGCCCAGCTCGTCCACCGCGGCCCAGGCGGTGTCACCCGTGGCGTACACATGCTCCTGGCCCAGCACCTTCAGGTGATTGTCCACTTTCAGCCGGCCGAAGTTGTCGCGTTCGCCGGCAACCTGTGCAGTCAGCGGGCTGGCCTTAACGCCAACAGTCCAGATCACGGTGTTGCTGGCGATATGGTCGCCGTTGTCCAGGGTAACGCCACCGGCATCGACAGCCACCACCGAAGCCCCGGCCTTCCACTCGACCCCGGCCTGCTCGCAGGCGGCGACGATCGACGGCGTGATACCCGCGCCCAGCGCCGCACCAATTTGCGCACCACGGTCGACCACCACCACCCGCAGCGCCGCACTGGCGCCGAGGATGGCACGCAGGCGGGCAGGCATTTCCGTGGCGGTTTCAATACCTGTGAAGCCACCACCGCAGACCACCACAGTATTGCGTGCAGGCGAAGCGGGCAGGGCGGCCAGGCCGACCAGGTGCTGTTCCAGGCGCATGGCCGATTCCATCTGGTCGACATCGAATGCATGTTCGGACAAGCCAGGCACTGCCGGTCGCGCGACCTGGCTGCCCGCGGCAAGGATCAGACGGTCGTAGGCGATCTGTTGCTGGTGCCCCTGGGTGTCGGTGTAGCTGACGCTGCGCCCTTCGGTATCGATGCTGTCGGCGTTGCCTGGGATGAAGTGAATGCCCACGGCTTCGAACAGCTCGCCCAGCGGGGCCTTCATGCCGTGCACATCGGCCTCGTAGAAGCGCGGGCGAATGCGCAGTTCAGGCTGCGGAGCGAGGACACTGATGCTGATGTCGGCACGTTGGGCCTGGTCGAGCAGGCGCGCGGCGCTCAGGGCGCTCCATACACCGGCAAAGCCGGCACCGATGATGAGGATGTTCGATTTCATGAGGGTGCTCCGCAAGGTTCGAAGAGGGCTTCGAGGGCGAGTTGTGTGCCACTCGAATAACTACGACTGTATTTGTCGTAGTTATTGGGTGCAAGTTTTTTTTGCACGCAGGCGACATTGCGCACCACCGTTTCCTGGCCGAAATAGCCGTATTTACTGGGACGAATGAAAAAAGCAGGCCGACCGGCGGCAGCTGCGAGCTTTGCGGCGCAGGTACTACAGGCGTATCATTTGCGACAAGATTGGTCGGAGATAGATATGTCGCTCTACAGTGCTGGCGTCGAATACGGTATCCATTGCCTGCTGTTCCTGGTGGACGAGCGGGGCGACTCGCGTGAGTCCAGCGTGCGCGACCTGGCGGAGCTGCAGGGTGTACCTCAGGAGTACCTGGCCAAGGTATTCACCAAGCTGGCCCGTGCCGGTCTGGTGGCCGCCACCGAAGGCGTGCGTGGTGGCTTCAGGCTGGCGCGGCCGTCGGATGAAATCACCGTGCTGGATATCGTCAATGCCATCGACGGGCCGAAGAAGATCTTCGACTGCCGCGAAGTTCGCGAGCGTTGCAGCCTGTTCGAGGGTTCGCCCCCGGGTTGGGCAACCGAGGGCACCTGCGCGATCCACGCGGTGATGCTGGGTGCGCAGAAGCGCATGGAAGAGGCCCTGGCGCAGCAGACCATTCTTGACCTGGCGCGGCGGTTCGGGCGCAAGGCGCCGGCCGAATTCGGGCAGAAGGTCAATGCCTGGATGGGTGAGCGGCGGGAGGGCAAAGGGGCAGGGGATATTCCAGTCAGTCAGGTCTGAATCTGTTGCCTGCACCGGCCTCTTCGCGGGGTAAACCCCGCCCCCCCGGGG
>NZ_JBNRIJ010000031.1:14739-36603 GCF_053557675.1 Pseudomonas sp. XP1
CCCCTCATGCTCTCGCCGATACGCCCCCGGCTGTACCCCCATCGCCTTGGCAAACGCCCGGGTAAACGCCGCCACCGATTGATACCCCGCCTGCGCCCCCACCTGCTCCACGGTATGCCCCGCCCGCAGCAACTGGCTGGCATGGCGCATGCGCAACGCCAGCAGTACTTGCCCCGGCGACTGCCCCGCCAGCTCATTGAAACGCTTGAAAAATGCCGACCGCGACAACCCGGTGCAGGCGGCCATGCTTTCCAGTGTCCATGCTTGCCCTGGTTGCTCGATCAACTGCTCCAGCAACCCGGCAAACGCCGGTTGCCGGGCGAGGGCGACCAGCCCGCCCAGCGATTGCCCGGCATGCACCTGCTGGCGCAGCACATACAGGAACAACAAGTGCGTCAGCCGCTCCAGCAGCGTCTGTGACGGCCCGGCGGCGCGCCGGCATTCCTCCAGGATCAGCTCGAACAACGCCCGCGCCGCATGCCCGGCCGGTTCATCGGCGCGCAGCAATATCCAGTCAGCCAAGCCCTCGACGATCAGCGCCGACAAGCCCGGCCTGAAATGGAAGAAACCACATACCAACCCCACGCCATCGACCGCGTCGGCGTCCATGGCCTGCATGTGTTGGCGCGGCTGGGCGCAAGCACTGGCCGGGTCCTGGTCGCTGGCCAGGCGATAGCCGAGATCGCGCAGCAGGAACACCGCATCGCCGGCCTCCAGACGCAGCGCCTCGGGCTGGCCATCGATGTGCAGCCAGCAATGCCCTTGCACCACCAGGTGGAAGCTGGCCCGGCCCATGCCTTCGGTGCTGGCGTGCCAGCCGCCGCAATAGCGGCCAACATGGAACAGGCTGGCATCGAGCTCCAGGCCCTCTAATAACCAATCGACAAGATGGCTGGACGAAATCATCTAATGCAAAGACTCAAGAGCAAGGAAAGGCGACTGATGAATATGGAGGGTAGTTCTTATAACCAACAGACTGTAGCGACACCCATCAAAAGGAGACCACTCCATGTCCTCGCGCATTACTTTACACACGCTGCAGAGCGCCCCGGAAGCGGCTCGTCCGTTCCTCGAGAACGCCCAGAAGAATTCCGGCTTCATCCCCAACCTGCTGGGCGTGCTGGCCAATGCCCCGGCGGCACTGGAAACCTACGTGACCGTTTCGGCACTCAACGGCAAATCCGAACTGAGCCTGGCCGAGCGTGAAGTGGTGCAGTTGATTGCAGCCACCCAGCATGGCTGTGACTTCTGCGTGGCCGGCCACACGGCTGTGGCCCTGAACAAGGCCAAGCTGCCGCAGGAGGTGGTCGATGCCCTGCGTGCCCGTGGCGAGCTGCCCGATGCCCGTTATGAAACCCTGGCTGCGTTCGCCCGCGAAGTGATCGCCACCCGTGGCAATGTCAGCGAACCCACTTACCAGGCCTTCCGCGCAGCCGGTTTCAGCGAGGGCAATGCCCTTGAGGTGATTCTGGGTGTGAGCCTCGCAACCCTGTGCAACTTTGCTAATGTGTTCGCCCAGACGCCGCTCAATGACGAGCTCGGCAAGTACCGCTGGCAACCTTCTGCTTGATCCGCGTGCGATACCGGTCGTAGCGCGATCGTTGTAGGAGCGGCCTTGTGCCGCGAATGGGCCGCCAAGCGGCCCCGGCGTTTTCAAAGGAGCAAGACCATGCAAGATTGTGCATTTCGACACTGGCTGGATGCCAATGCCGAGGCCATTGACCGGGGCCAGTGCGAGCCGCAGCTGGTGCTGGCGCAAATCGCCGAATCGCAACTGCTGCGTGTCGGTGTCGACCCGGCCTTGGGCGGCGCCGGTGGGCAGGTAACCGACGCGGTCGAGGCCATCGCCGCAATCGCCAGCCGCTCGCTGGCAGCGGCGTTCGTCTGCTGGGGCCAGCGCGCCTTCATCGAATACCTGTTGCACAGCCCCAACCAGCCCCTGCGCGAGCAGCTGTTACCGCGCCTGCTGACTGGCGAACTGGCTGGTGCCACCGGGCTGTCCAATGCCATGAAGTTCCTGTCCGGCATCGAAGCGCTGCAGGTTCGAGGGCGCCCGCAAGCCGATGGCTGGCAGTTGGAAGGGC
The DNA here is from genome assembly GCF_053557675.1 of Pseudomonas sp. XP1. NCBI lineage: Bacteria > Pseudomonadati > Pseudomonadota > Gammaproteobacteria > Pseudomonadales > Pseudomonadaceae > Pseudomonas > Pseudomonas sp. XP1. The sequence continues at coordinate 16,824 of NZ_JBNRIJ010000031.1, forward strand.
GCCTGCACTGGGTGACCAACCTGCGCAAAAGCGGCTTCGTGGTGGCTGCGGCTATCGAAGACGAAACCGGTGGCGCACCGTTCGTGCTGGCCATTCCGTCCGACGCACAGGGCCTGGAGCGTTCCGACGACCTGCAACTGATGGGCCTGCAGTCGAGCAACACCGCTGCACTGGCCTTCCACCAGGTGCAATTGCAGCGTGGCTGGTTGCTGCACGAAAATGCCCGCGAATTCCTGCCCCGGGTACGCCCGGCGTTCCTGGCGCTGCAGTGCGGCATGGCCATTGGCCTTGCGCGGCGGGCGTTGGCGGAAGTGCAGGCACACCTGCATGGCCGTGCCTCGTTCCTCGACGAAGCACGCCAGGTGCTCGGCGAGCGCCTGGAAAATACCGTGAGCGAGCTCAAGCAGGGCCTGCTCGATGGGCGCTTCCAGCAGCAGCCAGCAGCCTTGTTCAAGCTGCGCATCACCCTGGCCGAAAGCGCGGCCGACGCCGTGCAACTGGAGTTGCAGGCCAGTGGTGGCAAGGCCTACCTCAGCGAGTATGGCGAAGGCTTTGCCCGCCGCTGGCGCGAGTCGGCCTTCGTGCCGATCGTCACGCCCAGCCTGGTGCAACTGCGCGCCGAACTGCAACGCCAGGCGGGCGCGGCATGAGCCAAGTGTTGCTCGAAGCCCGCGACATCAGCCTGGGCTACCCGCGCGAGGGGGGCTGGCAGGCGGTGCTGGCGCAGTTCGACCTGCAGCTGGCCCCCGGCGAAGTGGTGACCATCCTCGGCCCGAGCGGGGTCGGCAAGTCCAGCCTGTTGCGGGTACTGGCCGGCCTGCAGCAGCCCCGCGGTGGCAGCGTGACCCTGCACGGCCAGCCGCTGCAAGGCCCGCACCCACGCCTGGCGGTGGCCTTCCAGGACCCGAGCCTGTTGCCCTGGTTGAGCCTGGAGAAGAACGTCGCCTTCGGCCTGGACTTCGCCCGTCAGCCAAAAGTTGCCGCCGCCGAGCGGCGCGCACGCATCGACCATGCGATTGCCGCCGTGGGCCTGGCCCATGCTCGCGGCCAGTACCCGGCGCAGTTGTCCGGCGGCATGGCCCAGCGCACCGCGCTGGCCCGCTGCCTGGCTCGTCAGCCCGAAGTGCTGTTGCTCGACGAGCCGTTCGGCGCGCTGGATGAAGTGACCCGGGCCGACATGCAGCAGCTGCTGCTGCAACTGATCGCCACCCACAACACGGCGGCGGTGCTGATCACCCACGATATCGACGAAGCCCTGCTGCTGTCCGACCGCGTTCTGCTACTGGGCAACCACCCAGCGCACACCCTCGGGCAGTGGCACATCGACCTGCCGCAACCACGGACGCAGCGGGTCGAGGAACTGGGCGCCTTGCGCATCGAAATCCTCAAAACCCTTCGGCGGGCAAGCCGCACAGTCGAACCTACCCCAACCCCGTTGCCCTCGGAGGCTGTCCATGTGCATGGATGACTGCTGTTCCTCTTCTTCGCGTCGCGATTTCCTCAAGCTCGGCGCCATGCTCACGGCTGCCGGTGCGCTGCCGCTGCTGTCGAGCCTGCAAGCCCGTGCCGCCACCGAGCCGGACGCGCCGGTGCGTATCGGCTACCTGCCGATCACTGACGCCACGCCGCTGCTGGTGGCGCACAACAACGGCCTGTTCGAGGCCGAAGGCATCAAGGCCGAGCGCCCGGTGCTGCTGCGCAGCTGGGCGCAGGTGATCGAGGCGTTCATCTCTGGCCAGGTCAACGTCATCCACTTGCTGTCGCCGATGACCGTATGGGCCCGCTACGGCAGCAAGGTGCCGGCCAAGGTGGTGGCCTGGAACCACGTGGGCGGTTCAGGCCTGACCGTGGCCCCGGACATCAGCGACATGAAACAGCTCGGTGGCAAGACCGTGGCCATCCCGTTCTGGTACTCGATCCACAACGTGGTGCTGCAACAGATGCTCAACGACAATGGCCTGACCCCGGTGTCGAAGCCTGCCAATGCGCCGCTGGCTGGCAATGAAGTCAACCTGCTGGTATTGCCGCCGTCCGACATGCCACCAGCGCTGGCCAGCAAGCGCATCGCTGGCTATATCGTCGCCGAGCCATTCAACGCCCTGGCCGAGAACCTCAAGGTTGGCCGCGTGCAACGCTTTACCGGCGATGTGTGGCGCAACCACGCCTGCTGCGTGGTGTTCATGCACGAGCACGACCTGAACAACCGCCCGGAGTGGTCGCAGAAGGTGGTCAACGCCATCGTCAAGGCGCAGCAATGGACCCGTGATCACCGCGCCGAGGCCGCCGCATTGTTGTCCAAGGCCGGCCCCAACAAGTACACCCCGCATGAACCTGCGGTGCTCGGCAAAGTGCTGGCACCGGCCGCCGAGGACCGTGCCGGTTACATTGCCAGTGGCGCCATTCGCCACCAGCAGTGGGACGAAAGGCGCATCGATTTCCAGCCTTACCCGTTCCCCAGCTACACCGAAGAGCTGGTCAAGCGCCTGAAAACCACCCTGATCGAGGGTGACAGCGCGTTCCTGGCCGGCCTGGACCCGGCACAGACCGCCCGCGACCTGGTCGACGACCGCTTCGTGCGCAACGCCATCGCCAGCGTTGGCGGGCCGTCGGTGTTCGGCATCGGCGATAACTTCGAGCGTAGCGAGGAGTTTGCGGTCTGATGCGCACGCATTTCGTTCATGCCGGCCTGGGGCTGGCTGGGTTGCTGGGTTTGTTGCTGTTGTGGTGGGCCGGTGTCGCGTTGTTTGGCCAGGCCGATGGCCTGTCGGCGCGCTTTTCGCCGGCAGCGACCCTGGCCAGCCTGGTCGAGTTGCTGGGGCAGGGCGAGGTGTACGGGCATATCTGGGTCAGCCTCAAACGTATCCTGGTAGGGCTGCTGCTGGCGCTGCTGATCGGCGTGCCGCTGGGCTTGCTGGTGGGCAGCTACCGGCACCTGGAGGCTGCGACCACGCCGGCGTTCCAGTTCCTGCGCATGATCTCGCCGCTGTCGTGGATGCCGGTGGTGGTGATGCTGATGGGCGTGGGGGACCAGCCTATCTACTTCCTGCTGGCGTTTGCCGCGTTGTGGCCGATCCTGTTGAACACGGCGGCCGGGGTAAGGCAGCTGGACCCACGCTGGTTGCAGTTGAGCCGCAGTTTGAGTGCCACGCGCCGGGAGACCTTGTGCAAGGTGATTGTGCCCGGGGTGATCGGCCATGTTCTGACTGGCGTGCGTCTGGCCATCGGCATCCTGTGGATCGTGCTGGTGCCGTGCGAAATGCTCGGGGTGAGTGCGGGGCTTGGGTATTTCATTCTCGATACCCGCGACCGGCTGGCGTATTCCGAGCTGATGGCGATGGTGCTGCTGATCGGGGTGCTGGGGTTTGTGCTGGATGCCCTGGCGCGTGGGCTGCATCGGCGTTGGGTGCATGGCTGAAGGGCCGGTGGGGCTTCTTCGCGGGCTTGCCCGCTCCCACAGTTTGGCTTTGTGAAATCCTGTGGGAGCGGGCGAGCCCGCGAACAGGCCCTTTGATCAATGCACGGTCTTGCGCTGCCGTACACACTCCTGGGCCTGGGCGGTCAGTTCGTCCAGCCGCTCATCCCGCATCTGTTCCGCTTCGATCATCGCATCCTCACCCTGCTGGTTGAGCAGGTAGGTATGGATCTGCATCACTTCCGCCGTCTGGTAGATCGGCGCAATATCCAGCCTCCCGATCAGCGCGCCGCTAGCCCGCCCGGTACTGCTCATCAGTACCTGCGGCCCATTGGCGGCCACCACCTGCATGCCCATCGCCTCGAACCACGGTACCTGGCTGGCAAAGGCATTCAGCTCGACGCAGGCATGGCGTGCCTGCAGGTCGCCCAGCAGGGCGCGGGCGATGCCCTGGCGACGATGGCTGGCGCGCACGGCGAGGAACGCCAGGGCGCACGCCTGGTCATCGTCCTCGGCCGGCAGTGACAGGGCGAACCCCAGCAATTGGTCCGGTGCCTCGGCATCCAGCGCCAGGGTCAGCGCCACGGCCAGGCCGCGGGTGCCGTCCAGTGCTTGCAGGTACTGGTGCACCTCCATGCCGACGCCATACTGGTACAGCGGGTACAGCGGGTTGTCGGCGCAGATGGCGACACTGCTCAGTTCGCCGACATTGTGGATCACCAGTTCGCGGATCTGGTTCTGGAAAGATTCAGGCGGCACGCTGTCGAGGCGGCTCAGGATGAACATCGGGGTGCGGGCTCCGGCGGGTGGATGGACGGCCCGCGCCGTGCGGGCGCGGGCTGCACAGTCTAACCGGTTTTGCCGATCAGCCTTGTACCTGCAATGCACCGAGCATCAGGTCGAGGTTCTGCACCGCCGCACCGGAGGCACCTTTGCCAAGGTTGTCGAACACTGCGGTCAGCAGCACCTGGCCATGCTCGGGGTTGGCGTAAAGCGCCAGGCGCAGGTCGTTGCTGTCGTTCAACGCCTCGGGGTCGAGGTTCGGCGCTGCGCCGTGCTGGTGCAGGGGCATCAGCTGGACATGGCGGGCACCCTGGTAGTGCTGCTGCAGGCAGGCCTGCAGCTGTTCGGCACTGACCTGGCCGGGCAGCAGGCGCAACTGCAGCGGGATGCTCAACACGATGCCTTGGCGGTAGGCACCGTAGCCGGGCATGAACATCGGCCGCGCCGACAGCCCGGCGTGCTGCTGGATTTCCGGCACGTGCTTGTGTGCCAGCTCCAGGCCGTAAAGTTGCAGGGCTGGGGTTTTGCCGACGGCGGGCTGTTCATGCCGTTCGACTGCGGCGCGGCCACCGCCGGAATAGCCGGAGATGGCGTGGATGTTCAGCGGGTAATCCGCTGGCAGCAGGCCGGCCTTGACCAGTGGGCGCAGCAGGGCGATGGCGCCGGTGGGATAGCAGCCGGGGTTGCTGACGCGCTTGCTGTGCGCGATGCGCTCGGCTTGCTGCTCGTCAAGCTCCGGCAGGCCATAGACCCAGCCTGGGCTGGTACGGTGCGCGGAGCTTGCGTCGATCACCCGCACCTGCGGGTTGTGGATCGCCGCCACGGCCTCGCGGGCAGCATCGTCGGGCAGGCACAGCAGGGCGATGTCGGCATTGTTGATTGCCTCGCGGCGGCGGTGCGGGTCTTTGCGCTCGGCTTCGGGCAGGGTCAGCAGGCGCAGATCGCTGCGGCCTTGCAGGCGGGCATGGATCTGCAGGCCGGTGGTGCCTTGGTCACCGTCGATGAAGACAACAGGGGTGTGCATGGTCAAAGTCCGATCGGGGAGGGATGGCCTATGCTCGCTTGTGGCTCTGGTAAAGAAAATTTGAATATGATGATCGAGATATTCATCTTTCCTGAACGAGTTGGCCCATGCGCGAAATCAGCCTCGATCGCCTCCGCACCCTGGTGGTCATTTCAGACCTGGGCTCCTTTGCCGAAGCCGCCCGCCAGCTCAACCTGGCACCGCCCACCATCAGCCTGCACGTGGCCGAGCTGGAGGCGCGCATCGGCGCCTCGTTGCTTACCCGCACCCGCGGCCAGGTGCGGCCCACGGTCATTGGCGAAACCCTGCTGGCCCGTGCCCGCCGCCTGCTGGCCGACGCCGACCTGGCGCTGGATGAAGTGCGCCGGCAGGTCGAGGGCCTGACGGGCCGGGTGCGCCTGGGTGCCTCCACCGGCGCCATCGCCCACCTGCTGCCGCAGGCGCTGGAGCACTTGCGCACGGTGCACCCGGGGATCGATGTGCAGGTACAGGTGCTGACCTCCCAGGCCTCGTTGGCGCGCTTGCGCGAGGGCACGCTGGATATCGGCCTGGTGGCCTTGCCGCAGGTTGCCGGCAAAGGGCTTGCGGTTACGCCCTGGCGGCGTGACCCGATCCTGGCCTACGTGCCGGCCGACTGGCAGCCACCGGCCAGGGTCACGCCGGCCTGGCTGGCGCAGCGGGCGTTGATCCTCAACGACAGCAGCACCCAGCTTTCGCGGGTGACCGGCGAGTGGTTCGCGGCAGCGGGGTTGTACCCCGAGCCGCGAATCGAGCTGAACTACAACGATGCGATCAAGAGCCTGGTCGGGGCCGGGTATGGGGCGACGTTGCTGCCGCAGGAGGGGGCGTCGGCCGAGCTGGACCGGCGCATTGCCCGCCGGCCGCTGCGGCCGGGGTTGTGGAGGCAACTGGGCATTGCCTGCCGGGAAGGGCAGGTGGAGCTGGCCACGGGGTATGTGTTGCAGTCGCTGGAGCGGTTGCGTCAGTAGGGGCTGCACAGCAGCCCCTGGGGTCACCCTCGCTCTCGGGCCCGCACTGCGGTCACTGTCTCTCCACCAACCCCCCAGTTATCGGTCGGCACCTCTTCGATCACCACGAAGGTACTGGCCGGCGGCTTGCCCAGCACCTGCTGCAGCATGCGGGTCGTCTGTTCGATCAGCTGGCGCTTGTGCTCAGCGCTTACGCCTTCATCGGTCACGCGGATGTGAACATAGGGCATGGTTCTCGCTCCTCTGTCAGTGCCAGGTGCCAGCGGTGCTACCGCCATCCACCGGCAGGATCACGCCACTGACGAAGCGTGAGTCGGCCAGGTACAACACTGCATCCACGACATCCTGCGGCGAGCCGGTGCGGCCACTGGGTGACAGCACGCCCATGCCTTGTGTGTTGCCGCCATGCAGCGGTGTGTCGATGATCCCAGGTGCAACCGCATTCACCTGCACGCCGCTGGCTGCCAGTTCCAGCGCCAGGCCTTTCACCGCCTGGTTCAGGCCGCCCTTGACCAGTACCGGCAGCAGGGCTGGCACGCGGGTATCCGGTTGCAAGGCGATGGAGGCGGTGATGGCGATGATCTGCCCATGCCCTTGCCTGGTCATGACCCGCGCCGCTTCCTGGGCTGGGTAGAAGAACCCCTTGAGGTTGGTGCCGACCAGAGCGTCGACATCGGCTTCGCTGTACTCGGCAAACGGCTTGGCAATGAAGATGCCGGCGTTGTTGATCAGCAGGTCGACCCCGCCAAAGGCTTGCTCGGCGCTGGTGAACAGTTGCTGCGCCGTGTCTGGCTCGGCGATGTCGCCAGCCACGCCGATGAAGCGCGAAGGGTTGCCGAGGCGGGCTGCGGCTTGCTCCAGGCGGGCCTGGCTACGGGCGTTGCCGACCACGTTGTCGCCGCGTTCGAGGAAGGCCTCGGCCAGGGCGAAACCCAGGCCGCTCGAGGCCCCGGTAATGATGACGGTGCGTGGCGTGTTCATGTGCATGATCTCCAGTGAAGTGAGCCAGGGGCTCGGTGTGAAGCCACTGTAGGTTGCAATAAGCACTTGAAAAATGAGGAGCTCGGCATTTCAATCGATACATCATGTAATCAATCGAGCCGTCATGACCCGCCATTTCGATGACCTGCAACTGGGCAGCCTGGAGCTCTTCTGCCTGGCCGCCGACAGCGGCAGCTTCACTGCTGCGGCCACGGAGGCCGGTGTTACGCCGGCGGCAGTCAGCCGCAGCGTGGCGCGCCTGGAAGAGCGTCTGGGCGTGCGCCTGTTCGTCCGCACCACCCGGCAGATGCGCCTGTCTGCAGCCGGCCAGGCCTATTACCAGCAATGCCGGCAAGCACTGGGGCAACTGGTCGAGGCCGAGCGCCAGGTCACGGGCGGGCAGGTCGAGCCGAGCGGCCGCCTGCGTATCAGTGCACCCACGCCCTATGCTCATCACCGGCTGTTGCCGCTGCTGCCGAGGTTTCGCCAGCGCTACCCGAAGGTGCAGGTGGATGTGCATGTCAGCAACCGCAATGTCGACTTTGCCGAGGAGCCGTTCGACCTGGCCATTCGTGGTCGCGAGCCGGCCGATTCGCGGCTGGTGGCGCGTCGCCTGGAAGATGCCGAACTGGTGGTGGTGGCCACGCCGGGCTACCTGGCCCGTGCCGGCACGCCACGGACACCGCACGATTTGCTGCAACATGAGTGCATCCAGTTCGAACTGCCCAGCAGTGGTCGACGCCCGCCGTGGAGCTTCCGCCAGGATGGCCAGCAGGTGGAGATCGAAACCCAGGGTGGGTTCACCTGCCTGGGCGACTTCCTCGCCACCGCCACGCTGGTGCGCCATGGCGGCGGGCTGATGCAGGCTTACCGCTTTACCGTGCAGGACGCACTGGCCAGCGGCGAACTGGTGGAAGTGCTCGCCGAGTTTGGCGGCACCTCGCGGCCGTTCATGCTGATCTACCCCCAGGCCCGGCACATGCCGCTGCGGGTGCGGGTGTTCATCGATTTCCTGTTTGCCGAGGGGGCATAGCCCCCGGGCTGAAGCGAGGCGCCGGGGCGTATGGCCGACTATGCTGTTTGCTGCGTCGAGCCAATGTCATCTCGACGACCCTTCAGGTTTTCCAGGAGAACGCTCCATGAAATCCACGAAATGCATACCTTTGCTGGTGATTGCCTCGGTCCTCAGTTTTGCCGCACACGCAGACCCGGCGAGCAACTGTGCGGCCAAGATCAAGGAGCTTGAAGAAATTCAGAAGACTGATGGCCAGGCACTGCACGGTGGCATGGCGCACGACTATCACGAGTTGTTGAAGCAGGCCAAGGAAGGGCAGGCTGCGAATGACATGAAAAAGTGCCAGGCCTCCGCTGACCGGGCGAAGACCATCTACAACAAGGCGCGCGGGAAGTAGCTGCAGTCCTGCACTGGCCTCTTCGCGGGCTCGCCCGCTCCCACAGGTACTGCACAGGCCTTGAGCCTGTTGGAAATCCTGTGGGAGCGGGCAAGCCCGCGAAAAGGCCAGTGCAGGAAGGCCCAGTCAGAACCAGCGATCGTTCTTCCGGCGCCCACGGGTCAGCGCCGGCAGAATCAGCCCCGCCAGCAAGCCCGCGCCGGCGATGCTGCCGCCATACACCATGTAGCGCATCATCACCTGCTTGTTCTCGTCCCCCAGGCGGGCCTGGGTATCGCGCAGCTGCGACTGGCTCTGGTCGAGCTGTTCATTCAGCGCCTTGTTGCGCGCCTCCAGTTCGTCGATCAGTTTCTTGCGTGAGTCCAGGGTTTCCTGCATGCCCTGTACGCGGTTTTTCCAGCTGTCGTCGATGTTCTTCAACTGCCCGGTCAGGTCCGCGACCTGGGCATCGAGCTGCGGCAGGCGCTCGCTCTGGCCTGGCACCGACTGCAGATCGTTGCTGAGGATCCACACCACATCGCCGTTCTGCCCGCGCACCTGGCTGTAGTTGCCTTGGCTGCCGATCAGGGTCAGCTTCTGCCCGGACTTGAGCGTGCCGACAATGCGGTGGCCATCGGTGGGGCCGCTGCGCACGTAGGTGCTCAGGCTGTCGCTGACCCAGCGTGCATCGCTGGCAGGCTCTTCGGCGTGCACCGGTGCGGCAAGGGCCACCAAGGTGGCGATCAGGCCGCCGCGCAGGGCAGTGAGGGCGGAAGCATTCGGGCGGGAATCGGGCATGTTGGGTCTTCGCTGAAACAGGACAAAAGTAGGCCCGGTGACTGGGCCGATGAACCGGTCGGTGGGTTGACCGTCAGCGAAAGACCGTTTTTTTGTAAGCAGGTTCACTACCTGATGTCGGAAATGTCTGCAGGATGTTGCAAGGCTTCAACCGGCGACTGTGAGACTAGACTCAAAGGCTCACACCCTTTCATGGAACAAGACCATGACAGCCAAGAACACAATCTGCCTCTGGTACGACAACGACGCCGAGGAGGCCGCGAACTTTTACGCCAGCGTCTTCCCTGACACGACAGTGATAGCGGTGCATCAGGCACCTGCTGATTATCCATCCGGGAAACAGGGTGACGTGATTACCGTGGAGTTCAGCGTCATGGGTATTCCCTGCGTGGGCCTCAACGGAGGCAAGGCCTTCACGCATTGCGAGGCGTTTTCATTCCAAGTCAGCACCGAGGACCAGGCCGAGACCGACCGCTTGTGGGATGCCATTGTCGGCAACGGCGGGGAGGCCAGCGTCTGCGGCTGGTGCAAGGATAAATGGGGGATTTCGTGGCAGATCACCCCGCGCATCCTCATCGAAGCCATCGGCCACCCCGACCGGGCGGCGGCCAAGCGGGCGTTCGATGCCATGATGCAGATGGGCAAGATCGATGTGGCCAGGATAGAGGCGGCGTTGAAGGGCTGACCATGGCAGTGAAGGCATCTTGATCGGGGGCTGCGCAGCAGCCCCCGATTCCACAAACTTGCCAGGTCAGTTGCCGGTCACTTCGGCCTCTGCCGACGCCGGCTTGGTCGAAGTCTTCTTCTCCTGCACCACGATGTAGAACTCTTCGCCATGCTTCACCGCGCCATACAGCACGGCCTTCTCGATCAGTTCGTTGCCGCGCAGGTGGCGCAGCATCATCGGGTCCTTGCGCAGGTCGCGGTACAGCGCCAGGCACAGCAGCACCATCACCACCACGAACGGCAGGGCCACGACGATGGTCAGGTTCTGCAGGCCGGTCAGCGCCTCGCCGGGGTCGCGCGGGTCGCCAATCGCCAGCATGATTGCCGCAACAGTACCGGTAAGTGCGCCCCAGAAGATCACTGTACGTCGCGATGGCGTGGTGGTGCCATGCTCCGACAGCGTGCCCATCACCAGCGAGGCCGCATCGGCACCTGAGACGAAGAAGATGCCCACCAGCACCATCACCAGCACCGATGTCACCGAGGCCAGCGGGTAGCTTTCCAGCAACTGGTACAGCGCGTGGTTGCTGTTGACCGCACCGTTGGCCAGCTGGAAGGCGCCTTCACGCAGGGCGTCGATACTCGCGCCGCCAAAGATGGTGAACCACACCAGGCTGACCAGGCTCGGTACCAGCAGCACCCCGGTAACGAACTGGCGGATGGTGCGGCCGCGGCTGATGCGGGCGATGAACATGCCCACGAACGGCGTCCAGGAAATCCACCAGGCCCAGTAGAACACGGTCCAGCCGGCCAGCCAGCTGTTCATCTGCTCGCCGCCGCTGGCGTTGGTGCGGGCCATCATTTCCGGCAGCATCTTGACGTAGATGCCGATCGAGGTTGGCAGCAGGTTGAGCATCAGCAGGGTCGGGCCGACGATGAACACGAACAACGCCAGCACCAGCGCCAGTACCATGTTGGTGTTGGACAGCCACTGGATGCCCTTGCCGATGCCCGACACCGCCGAGGTGACGAAGGCAATGGTCAGCAGGGTGATTATCGATATGTAGAACAGCTTGCCGGGGCTTTCGATCCAGCCGTTGTATTCCAGGCCACCGGCGATCTGCAGCGCGCCCAGGCCCAGCGAGGCTGCCGAGCCGAACAGCGTGGCGAAGATCGCCATCATGTCTATCAGGCGGCCGAGCGGGCCGTTGGCATGCTTGCCGATCAACGGCCGGAAGGCGGCGGAAATCAGCTGCGAGCGGCCGCGACGGAAGGTGCCATAGGCAATCACCAGGCCGACGATGGCGTACATGGCCCAGGGGTGCAGCGTCCAGTGGAACAGCGTGGTGGCCATGGCCACCTGCATCGCTTCACTGGACTGCCCGGTGGCCGTCCCTGGCGGTGGCGACACATAGTGCGAAAGCGGTTCGGCAACGCCGAAGAACATCAGACCGATGCCCATGCCGGCGCTGAACATCATCGCCACCCACGACACCGTACGGAATTCCGGCTGTTCGCCATCACGGCCCAGCGGGACCCGGCCGTAACGGCTGGCGGCCAGCCACAACACAAACACCACGAACAGCGTGGAGGTAAGCACGAAGAACCAGCCGAAGTTGAGAATGACCCAGGATTGCGCGCTGGAGGCGCTGGTGGCGAGGCTGGCCTGGTTGAGGAAGCCCCAGAGGACGAAAGCGATAGCCAGGAGGCTGGTGAAACCAAAGACGATCCAGTCGAGCTTGCCCTCGAAACGCCGGTCCTGGCGTGCTTCTGCGGTTTTCGAGGGGTCCGTCACGCCAAGGTCGAGCGTTTCGGTGATGTGTTCCTTTGCCATGAATGATGAGGCCCCTTTCTGGCTTACCTGCTGGTGCAGGCTTGTAGTTTTGTGTGGGCTACCGAGTTCGATGACTGCCTCGGCGGGGAGATTGCTGGCTGGATTATCCTGCGCGCGAAACGGCGGCTCCTGTCCCGATTACGCCCCGGGGCGTCCATTACGCGACCTGCCAACTACTTTTAGTTCTGGGGGCGATGGCCCTTTCTGCTTCGCGTTCTGGTAACCTGATGGGCATTCCCCGGGCCTGCACATCCGAGCACCGTAGAAGCGTTGCTGCTTGTGGGCCTGGCCGTACCAGGAAACGGAGATTCGTCCAAATGGCCACTGACCGTGTGAGCCTGATTCATTTCGATAAATTGAGCATGAGCCCTGCCGCTGCCGATCGGTTCCAGAAAGCCCTCGACGCGCTGGAAGCGCTCAAGCTGCAGGACCGTTACGTGTATCTCATCGCTCCTTATCTGGGTGACATCGCTGACGCCTCCGACCCCGAGCAACTGGCCACCGCCCTGGAACAGGGCTTGCGCGTGGTCGACGAGCTGCTGGCTGCCAGGTCGGTCAGCAAGGTCAAGGCCGAAGAAGTGTGCCAGGTGTTCCACCGCGCCGCTGAGCGCGCGCAGGCAGAAATGCCTGGCTGAGTGGCGGCATGGCCAAAGACATCGACAACCCCTGCGTCTCGCTGTGCCAGCTCAACAGCGAGTTGTGCGTGAGCTGCGGTCGCACCCGTGACGAAATCCGCAAATGGCGGGGCATGAAGCGCCCCGAGAAGATGGCCACCGTGCAGCGGGCGGCAACGCGGATGAAGGCTATCGCCAAGAAGGCGGCCAAGCGGCAGAATGCCGACTGAACCTGCGCACCCTGCGCGCGGCCTTTCCTGATTGTCTGACGAGCCTGAAAATGGATTCTCACTCGCTGTTTGCCTTTACCCTGGTCGCTGCCATCGCGATCGCCAGCCCCGGCCCTGCCACCCTCATGGCCATCAACAACAGCCTGGCCCATGGCCAGCGCAGCGCGATCTGGTCGTCGCTGGGCAATGGCTCGGGCCTGTTCTGCCTTTCGGCAGCTGCCATGCTGGGGCTTGGCGCGCTGTTGGCCAGTTCCGAAATGCTGTTCAACGCCGTGAAGATCCTGGGGGCGGGCTACCTGTTCTACCTGGGGGCGCGGCAATTGCTGAAAAAGAGCCCGATGCTGGCGCAGGGCGCCGCAGAGGGTGTGGCCAAGGTCCGGCCCACGCCGCTGAAGCTCTACAAGTCAGCCTTCCTCACGGCAGTGACCAACCCCAAGGCGACCATGTTCTTCACCGCACTGTTCCCGCAGTTCATCGACCAAGGTGCGGCGTTGCTGCCGCAGTTCCTGATCCTGACCGGAATATTCGTTGCGTTGTCGCTGGTTTCGCTGAGCCTGTATGCCGCATTGGCGGCGCGGGCCAAGGGCGTGCTGACCCGGCCGTCGTTGTCGCGCTGGGTGAGCCGGGTGGTGGGCACCACCTTTATCGGTTTTGGTGCGGCGATCCTGGCGATGCGCCGGCAGGGGGCCTGAAGTACGAGGGGCGCTCCCCGCTGGCCGATAAATGGCCAACCTGATGGCCATGCATGGTCCAGACTGTCTACAGCACGCACAGAGGGGTGCTGCAGTCGACCACAGGATGTGGCAGCCTTTGGCCACCGCTCCAGGTCTGCGGAGGTCACATGTGCCGAGGGTTGTCGATGATCGAGCGCTGCTTTCGCCACGCTTTGCTGTTATTGCCGTGCCTGCTGCTGCCGCTGGTGGCGGTAGCGCACGAGGAATGCCGGCGGCTGACTGCCACCGGTAACCCGGAATACCCCCCCTACCTGTGGCGCGATCCGCAAAACCCCCAGCAACTGATCGGTGCCAATGCCGACCTGCTCAAGTACCTGGGCGAGCAATTGGGGTTGGAAATCGAGGTGGTCTACGGCGGGCCGTGGTCGCGCGCCCAGGAAGAGGTACGCACGGGCCGGATCGACCTGATGGCCGGGTATTTCCTGACCAAGGTCCGCCAGCAACAGATGGACTTCATCACCCCGGCATTTCTGCATACACCCAGCGTTATCTGGGTGCGCCAGGACAATGCCTTTGCCTACCGGCAATGGGCCGACCTGAAGGGCCGCAAAGGCGGCACGCTGGTCAACAACAGCCACGGCCAGCAGTTCGACGATTACGCCAGGACCAACCTCACCCTCGAAGCGGTACCTGGTGCCAGGCAGGCATTCGAGAAGTTGATGCACAAGCGCAGCGATTACGTGGTGTACGAGCAGTATCCCGGCTTGGCGCTGGCGCGCACATTGGGGATTGCCGACACTTTGCAGGTGCTGGAACCACCGATATCCAGCGAAGGGTTGTACCTGGCGCTGTCGCATGATTCGCCCTGCAACCAGCCGCAGCTGCGTGAGGCACTGGCGAAGGAGATGGAAAAGATCGTTGCCGGTGCGTTGCCGGAGCAACTGCTGCAGCAAAACCTGGAGCGTTGGCAATAAATAGCAGCCTGGTATGCGCTCCTACAGGGACCGGGCCAGCTGTTCGGCTTCCTTGGCCCGGGTCACACTGACTGCGCCGGGCAGGGTGACATCGTTCTTCGCAGCGAGGATCTCGGCCATGACGCTGACGGCAATCTCGGCCGGGGTCTTGCTACCGATATAGATGCCGATAGGACCGTGCAGGCGCTGCAACGACGCTTCGCTTTCGCCAAAGTGTTCGATCAGCCGCTCGCGGCGCAGCTGGCTGTTGCGCCGTGAGCCGATGGCACCGATATAGAACGCCGGGCTGTGCAGGGCTTCGAGCAGGGCCAGGTCGTCCAGCTTGGGGTCGTGGCTGACGGCGACGATTGCGCTGCGCAGGTCCGGGGCGAAGGCGCGGACCACGTCGTCCGGCATGCCGGCCAGGTGGTTGACGCCGGCAACGTTCCAGCCTGCCGTGTACTCGGGGCGCGGATCGCACAGTGAAACGCTGAAGCCATTGAACAGGGCCATGGTCGCCAGGTATTCGGCCAGCGCGCCGGCACCGATCAGCAGCAGGCGATAGCCGGGGCCCAGGGTGCTGAGCATGTGCCGGCCATCGAAACTGAACAGTTCGGGCGTGGTGGTGGCGGTAAGGTTGGTCTCCCCGCTGCGCAGGTCAAGCCCACGGCGTACAAGATTGCCGCCGTCGAGGTCGGCGAGCAGTTGCTCCAGGTGTGGCAGCGACGGGGCGAATTCCAGCACCAGTTCGAGGGTGCCGCCACAGGGCAGGCCGAAGCGGTGTGCCTCATCGGCACTGACGCCATAGCGCACCACCTGGGGCAGGCCGCCGGGCATGCCGGGGCCGCCGTAGGCGCTGGTGTAGCGGTGGATGAGGTCGTCTTCGATGCAGCCGCCGGAGACACTGCCGACCACACGGCCGTCGCTGCGCAGGGCCATCATCGAGCCGACCGGGCGGGGGGAGGAGCCCCAGGTGCGGGCGACTGTAGCCAGCAAGGTGCGGTGGCCGGCGGCGAGCCAGTCTCGGGTGGTGCGCAGGACCAGCAGGTCGATGCTTTCCATGGGTACTCCGGTACAGCCACCAAATTTCAGCGCATGTGCAAAATGATCGGGCTACTGCTGGCCGGGTCGGTATGCCCACGCAACTTGCCCACCGCCTGCGGATTCACCGCGCCACCATGGTTCCCCCAGGCACTGCGCACGAAACCCAGCACATCGGCAATTTCCTGGTCACTCAATTGCTCACGGAAGGCCGGCATGCGATACGCATCGGGCAACCCGGCCGTCACCACCCGCTGCGAACCATTGAGGGTGATATTGATCGCCGAGGCGTCTTCCTTGGCCAGTGCCGAAGTAGCGCCTGCCAAAGGTGGCATCCATTCGGCCTGGCCCTTGCCATCCAGGCCGTGGCACGACGCACAGCGGGTTACATAGGTATGCCCCCCAGGGCTGTCGAGCAGCGCGGCCGTCGTTTCGGCCTGGTACTGCCACGGCGCACCGTCGCGTTGCGGGTCGCCGGGCAGCGACTTCAGGTAGCGGGCGATGGCGGCCAGGTCGTCGTCACTCATGAATTGCGTGGAGTTGTTGAATGCCTCGGTCATCGAGCCGAATACCACCGCATGCCGATTGCGGCCGGTCTTGAGGAACTGCGCGATCTCGGCCTCGCTCCAGCGACCCAGCCCGGTGTTGGGGTCGGCACGCAGGCTCGGTGCATACCAGCCATCGAGCAGGGCACCAGCGAGGAATGGCTTGCCGCTGTCATCCAGGGCCTTTTCGTTGAAGGCCAGGCCGCGCGGCGTATGGCAGCTGCCACAGTGGCCAGGGCCCTGGACGATGTAGGCGCCGCGGTTCCACTGCGCATCCTGCCCGGCCTGATCGGCGTACGGAGCGGTGGCGGCGAACAGGCCGTTCCACATCGCAATGGGCCAGCGCCAGTTCAGCGGCCAGGGAATGTCGCTGGCAAGGTTGGCTTGCTGCACGGGTTGCACGCCGTGCATGAAGAAGGCATACAGCGCCTTTACATCGTCATCGCTGAGCTTGGCGTAGGACGGGTAGGGCATGGCCGGGTACAGCCGCCGGCCACCGGGCGCGACGCCTTGGCGCACGGCACGGTCGAAGTCGGCCAGGCTGTAGCCACCGATGCCGGTGCTGCGGTCGGGGGTGATATTGGTGGCGTGAATCGCCCCCAGCGGGGTGGCCATTTCCAGCCCGCCAGCGAACGGTTTGCCGTCCGGCAGGCTGTGGCAGGCCACGCAGTCGCTGAGGCGGGCCACGTACTCGCCACGGCTGACCAGCGCCGGGTCGGCAGTGGTGGCCTGCACATCGGCAAATGGCGAGGCGGGCTCGCGGGTGACGTACCAAGCCAGCAGGCCTGCCGCGACCAGGCACGGCAGCGCCAGCCAGCCAGCAGTTCTTGCGAAACGATGGGTCATGGGGCGTCCTTGTCTGCTCAGCTGAAGGTATGGCGGCTCAATGGCAGGCTGCGCACGCGCTGGCCGGTGAGCTGCGCGACTGCGTTGGCCACCGCCGGTGCCACTGCGGGCAACGGTGGCTCGCCGATGCCGCCCATCTTCGCCCCGCTTTCGACAATGCGCACGTGTACCCTGGCCATGCGCGACGGCGGCAGGATCGGGTACAGGTCGTAGTTGCGCGCGCGCGGCTTGCCATCCACGTACACCGCTTCTTCCAGCAGTGTCTGCGACAGGCCCAGGGCGACGGCGCCGTTGACCTGATGCTCGATGATCGCCGGGTTGACGATGCTGCCCGGGTCGATGGCCTGCCAGATGTCGTGCACCTTGACCTGGCCATTCTCGATCGACACCTCGGCAATGACCGCTGCCTCCGAGCCGAACGGCGAGGCCATGGCCACGCCACGCGCCCGCTTGCTGCCATCCTCGGCGGTGAACGGCCCACGCTTCCAGCCGCCGGAAAGCTCTGCGACGGCCTGCAACAGGTTGGTCAGGCGCTGGTTGTCGCGCAGCAGGTGCAGGCGCAGTTCGAACGGGTCCTTGCCGCCTTTGTCGGCCAGCTCGTCGAGGAACGATTCATAGAAGAAGTCGTTCAGCGAGTTGCCCACCGAGCGCCAGTAGCCGAGCATGGCCGGGCCTTTTACATAGATCTGCGCGATGCGCTTGTTGGCGATGGCGTAGGACTTGCCCGACAGCCCTTCGAGCGCGGTAGGGTCGAGTTTTTCGCCTTGCTTGCCAGCGATGGCTTCGGTCGGGCCTTCGGTGGCGCTGACTGCTTCGAGGGCCACCGGCAGGCCATCGGCATCCAGCCCGGCGCGGAACTTGACCACGGCGACCGGGCGCAACACATCGCGGAGGAATTCCTCTTCGCGGCTCCAGATGAGTTTCACCGGCCGGCCGACCGCCTTGGCCAAGGCAATGGCCTGTGGATAGGGATTGGCCGAGTCGTACAGGAAGTGGCGGCCAAAGAAACCGCCCAGCAACGGCGAATGCAGGGTGATCTGCGCCGGGGCCAGGCCGGTGCGTTTGGCAATGTCGTCACGGAACATGTCCGGCGCCTGGTTGGGCAGCCACACTTCCAGGCTGCCGTCCGGGTTGAAGCGCGCCAGTGCCGACGGCGGCTCCAGCTGTGCGTGGTTGAGGTACTGGTTGTGGTAGGTTGCTTCGACTCGGGTCTTGGCACTGGCCAGCATACCGGCCACGTCGCCCTGGTTTTCGTCGTCGCGCGCCGGGCCCGTGACCGTGGCCAGGTGCTCGCGCCAACCATCGCTGGAGAAATCGGCCGGCATCGGCCGTACCGGGCTGTCGGCCGCGGGCTCCTTCCAGTCCACCTGGATGGCTTCGACCGCGCGCTTGGCGTGCCACCAGCGTTCGGCAACCACCGCCACGGCACCCGGCAGCTGATGCACCGAATGCACGCCTTTCATGGCCTTGACCTGGTCTTCGTTGCGCAGGCTACCGACGGTCATGCCCAGGCGTGGTGCGTGCTGCACGGCGGCGTGGAGCATGCCGTCGACCTTGATGTCGATGCTGTATACGGCCTTGCCGGTGGACTTGTCGTGGGCATCCAGGCGACGTACCGGTTTGCCGATCCAGCGAAACTGGCTGGGGTCGCGCAGCTTGACGCTGGCTGGGTCCGGTACTGGCAGGTCCATGGCGCGCCCGGCCAGTTCACCGTAGGGAATGGAGCGGCCAGTCGTGGTATGTACCACATGGCCCGGCGTGGTGGAGAGTTCTTCGACCGGCACGCCCAGCTGCTCGGCGCCCGCCTGCAGCAGCATGGCCCGGGCGAGGGCGCCCAGGCGGCGCATGGTCGGGTAGCTCATGCGCACCGACATGCTGCCGCCGGTGATGCGCATGCCGTTCTCCATCACTACATAGGCTTCGCCGGGCGGCGCGCTGTCGACCACGAAATTGGCCGGGTCGACGTCCAGCTCTTCACCCACGATCTGCGCCATGGCGGTGAAGGGGCCTTGGCCACCTTCCATGAACGGGCTGAGCAGGCGCACTTTGCCGTCCGGTCGGATCTCCAGAAACGCCGGCACCTGCGTGCCGCGCTCCGGGGTTGCGGCGGCGGCTGCCTGCACGCGGGCCGACCCCATGGGCAGGCCGAAACCCAGCACCAGGGCACCGACAGCCGTGCCGGCAAGAAAGCGCCGACGCGACAGGTTGACCGTTTCGCCCAGTTGCAGCCTGAGCAGTTCGGCGGGGGTATCGACTGGTGTGTTCATCAGGCCTTCTCCCCTTGGGCCAGCTCATGCATGGCGGCATGGATGGCGTTGTAGGTGCCGCAGCGGCACAGGTTGACCATGGCGGCCTCGATCTGGGCGTCACTGGGCTTGGGCGTGTGCTTGAGCAGCGCCGTGGCCGCCATTACCTGGCCGGACTGGCAGTAGCCGCACTGGGCCACCTGGTGCTCGACCCAGGCTGCGACCACGCGTTTGCCGACGGCATCGGCCTCGATCGCCTCGATGGTGGTCACTTCGCGCCCGACCACGCCGGCCACCGGGGTGACGCAGGCGCGCACCACGTTGCCGTCCACCAGCACCGAACAGGCGCCGCACTGGGCCAGGCCGCAGCCATACTTGGTGCCGGTCAGCCCCAGGTCGTCGCGGATCACCCACAGCAGGGGCGTATCGGCGTCTGCCTCGACCTGGTAGGTCTTCTGGTTGATGCGTAGTTCCATGGTTCACCTGCCCGTCAACGGTTGCTGTCGCTTGGTTTCTTCTGATCGGGGAATACGGTGCTCCCCAGTGCAGAAACGCTAGCACAGCGGGGTGACCGCTGGTCTGTTGGCGGGCGCAGGTTCAGAGGATCAGGCAAGCAATTCGGTGAAATGCGCAAGCGGCGATGTGCGCTATCGCCTGTAGGAGCGGCCTTGTGTCGCGATGGGGCGCGCAGCGGCCCCAGGGCAGCATGCAGTATCGTAAGGGGCCGCTTTGCGGCCCATCGCGACACAAGGC
>NZ_JBNRIJ010000031.1:36669-39026 GCF_053557675.1 Pseudomonas sp. XP1
ATGCCGGCCAATTTCGTTTTGCACGCTTAAATCACGGTAATCCCCGCATGGAAATCAAGGTCAATTTTCTCGACAATCTCCGTCTCGAAGCCAAGTTCGACGACTTCACGGTGATCGCCGACCAACCGATTCGCTACAAGGGTGATGGCTCGGCCCCGGGGCCGTTCGACTATTTCCTGGCGTCTTCGGCCTTGTGCGCGGCTTACTTCGTCAAGCTGTACTGCCAGACCCGCGACATCCCCACCGAAAACATCCGCCTGTCGCAGAACAACATCGTCGACCCGGAAAACCGCTACAACCAGGTCTTCAAGATCCAGGTCGAGTTGCCCGAGGACATTTCCGAGAAGGACCGCCAAGGCATCCTGCGCTCCATCGACCGCTGCACGGTGAAGAAGGTGGTGCAGACCGGCCCCGAGTTCGTGATCGAAGTGGTCGACAACCTCGATGCCGATGCCCAGGGCCTGCTGATGCCGGTGGCGGACACCAGCACCTATATCCCCGGCAAGGACCTGCCGCTGGAGCAGACCATCGCCAACATGTCGGGCATCCTCGCCGGGCTGGGGATGAAGATCGAGATCGCCTCGTGGCGCAACATCGTGCCCAACGTGTGGTCGCTGCATGTGCGCGACGCCCAGTCGCCGATGTGCTTCACCAACGGCAAGGGCGCGACCAAGGAGGCCGCGCTGGCCTCGGCGCTGGGCGAGTTCATCGAGCGGCTGAACTGCAACTTCTTCTACAACGATCAGTTCTGGGGCGAGGACCTGGCCAACGCGTCGTTCGTGCACTACCCGAACGAGCAGTGGTTCAAACCCGGCCCGCGCGATGCGCTGCCGGCCGAGATCCTCGATGAGCACTGCCTGGCAATCTACAACCCGGACGGCGAGCTGCGTGGCTCGCACCTGTACGACACCAACTCGGGCAACACCGCGCGCGGCATCTGCTCGTTGCCATTCGTGCGCCAGTCCGACCAGCAGGTGGTGTACTTCCCGTCCAACCTGATCGAGAACCTGTTCCTCAGCAACGGCATGAGTGCCGGCAACACCCTGGCCGAGGCGCAGGTGCAGTGCCTGTCGGAAATCTTCGAGCGCGCCGTGAAGCGCGAAATCCTCGAAGGCGAGCTGTGCCTGCCAGATGTGCCGCAGGAGGTGCTGGCCAAGTACCCGGCCATCGTCGCCGGCATCCAGGGCCTGGAAGAGCAGGGCTTCCCGGTGCTGGTCAAGGATGCGTCGCTGGGTGGCGAGTTCCCGGTAATGTGCGTGACCTTGATGAACCCGCGCACCGGCGGCGTGTTCGCTTCTTTCGGCGCCCACCCGAGCCTGGAAGTGGCGCTGGAGCGCAGCCTCACCGAACTGCTTCAGGGCCGCAGCTTCGAAGGTTTGAACGACCTGCCGCAACCGACCTTCGAAAGCCACGCGCTGACCGAACCGAACAACTTCGTCGAGCACTTCATCGATTCCAGTGGCGTGGTGTCGTGGCGCTTCTTCAGCGCCAAGGCCGACTTCGAGTTCGTCGAGTGGGACTTCTCCGGCCACGGCGAGGATTCCAACGTGCAGGAAGCCGCGACCCTGTTCGGCATCCTCGAGGACCTGGGCAAGGAAGTGTACATGGCCGTGTACGACAACCTTGGCGCCACCGCCTGCCGCATCCTGGTACCGGGTTATTCGGAGATCTACCCGGTCGAGGACCTGATCTGGGACAACACCAACCGCGCCCTGTCGTTCCGCGCCGACATCCTCAACCTGCACAGCCTGGACAACCGTTCCCTCAAGCTGCTGCTCAAGCGCTTGGACAACTGCGATGTGGATGACTACACCACCATCACCACGCTGATCGGCGTGGAGTTCGACGAGAACACGGTGTGGGGCCAGTTGACCATTCTCGAGTTGAAGCTGCTGATCTGCCTGGCGGTACAGCGCTTCGAGGATGCCAAGGAGCTGGTCGAGGCGTTCCTGCAGTTCAACGACAACACCGTCGAGCGCGGCCTGTTCTACCAAGCGTTGAACGTGGTGCTGGAAGTGCTGCTGGACGACGAACTGGAAATGGACGATTACGAAGCCAACTTCCGGCGCATGTTCGGCAACCCGCGCATGGACGCGGTGTTGGGCTCGGTGGACGGAAGCGTACGTTTCCATGGCCTGACCCCGACCAGCATGAAGCTCGAAGGCCTCGATCGCCACCTGCGCCTGATCGAAAGCTACAAGAAGCTACATGCGGCGCGGGCCAAGTTCGCCGGATAGCCGCAGCGCTCCAACCGCTATCTTGTACTGTCCGTTCTGGCCCAATCGCCGGCAAGCCAGCTCCCACAGGGATAGCACAGCCCTTGAGGCCAGTGCTGTCGAAGTGGGAGCTGGCTTGCC
>NZ_JBNRIJ010000031.1:39137-47123 GCF_053557675.1 Pseudomonas sp. XP1
CGTAGCGTTTTGCTCCCATCCCCTCGATCCATGGCGCGTTGACCGCCAGAAGGACCTCGGCCGCGCACAACAAGAAGGCGCAGACCATGAGCACTCCTTTGGATACCAATACCCTCAAAGCCCGCCAGCAAGCCGCGTGGGCCAGTGGCGACTACGCGGTAATCGGCACCACCCTGCAACTGGTTGGCGAGCGCCTGGCCGAAGCCTGTGACCTGCGCTGGGACGAGCAGGTGCTGGATGTCGCCGCCGGCAACGGCAATGCCACCCTTGCTGCTGCCCGGCGCGGCTGCCGTGTCACCTCCACCGACTATGTGCCCGAGCTGCTCAAGCGCGGTGAAGAACGCGCGCGGGCCGAGCACCTCAATGTGCTGTTCCAGACCGCCGATGCCGAAGCGCTGCCGTTTGCCGATGGCACTTTCGATGCGGTGCTGTCCACTTTCGGCGTGATGTTCGCCCCCGACCAGGCCCAGGCCGCGCGTGAATTGAGCCGGGTGTGCCGGCCCGGTGGCCGGATCGGCCTGGCCAACTGGACCCCGCAAGGGTTCGTCGGCCAGATGTTCAAGACCCTCGGGCGGCATGTACCGCCACCAGCCGGTGCTCTGCCGCCTTCACGCTGGGGTGATGAAGAACAGTTGCGCGAGATGTTCGAAGGGGCGCTGGGCGAATTGAAGGTCAGCCGCCAGCACTTCAACTTCCGCTATCGCTCGGCAGCGCATTTCATCGAGGTGTTCCGCACCTGGTACGGGCCGGTGCACAAGGCGTTTGCCTCGCTGGAACGGGAGGCGGCCGGTGCGCTGGAACGGGATCTGACTCAGCTGCTGGATGAACGCAATGTGGGCGGACCTAGGTCATTGGTGGTGCCCAGTGAATATCTGGAGGTGGTGATCATCCGGGGTTAGCAGGCGCTCCCTGGAAGGCCTGTGCAGGTGGCGGCGGTGACAAGGCTGTTCAGGTTCTTTCAGTTCTTGCACTTGGCCATCACCACCTGGCATGTCCTGGGCGTACCTCCCGAGCGGCTGGCATAACGCATGCAGTTGTTCATTGACTTCTGCCGGGCAACGCTCAGGGTATTGCCCCAGGCCAGGCCGCCCTCGCCAGCCGTGGGCACGGCCTTGGCGAAGCAATTGGAACCGATGGCTGACGTAGCGTATCGGGCCTTGCCGGTTTTGCTGGAGCAGCCAGCGGTGAGCGCCAGGCACAGAGCGAGCAGGGTAGGCAGAGCCCAGGACATGTCCGGACGAATCGGTTTTCTGCACATGTGATCACCTTCTGCACTGGGCGACGAATGCCTTGCAGGATATTTCATACCAGCGAAGCGGTGAACTATCGCGCCGTCAAGGGGCTCATTTGCTAAGCGCACCCTGCGCTCACCTGATGGCACAAGCCCATCAGCCTTGGGTCACTGAATGAAAAGGAGGCACCGTGACCGCTTCTGACCATACCCTCTACCGCTGTACGCCCAGCCCGTTGCATGCCCTGTTGCTTGCGGGCAGTGTGCCGTTGTTTCTTGGCGCGCTGCTGAGCGATATCGCCTACTTCAAAAGCTACCAGATCCAATGGAGCAACTTCGCCGCCTGGTTGATCGCCGGTGGCCTGGTGTTCTGCGGGCTGGCACTGCTGTTTGCGCTGGCCAACTTGATCCGCGCCGAGTGCAAGGGCGGGCGCCCTGCACTGTACTTCATGCTGCTGTTGGCGGCCTGGGTGCTTGGGCTGATAAATGCCTTCGAGCATGCCAAGGACGCCTGGGCGGTGATGCCGTCAGGGCTGGTATTGTCGGTGATCGTGACTGTGCTCGCGGTAGTCGCCGCCTGGACCGGCTTGAGCAACCTGCGCTCGGGAGGTGCTGCATGAAGGCATTGCATGCATTGAGCCTGTTGAGCGTGGCGCTGCTGTTGAGTGCCTGCGGTGGTGATGGAGAGCCGACCCAGGCCCATGGCCCGGACCCGAAACTGCCCGAACCCCAGCGCGGTTTGCTGCCGAGCATGAAGATCGCCCAGCCTGTTGCCTGGGGTGAGCAGAAACCGACCGTGCCCGAGGGATACAGCGTCACGGCCATTGCCACTGACCTGCGTATTCCGCGGCAGAGCCTGGTGTTGCCCAATGGTGACATTCTGGTAGCCGAGGGCAGGGGTGGCAGCGCGGCCAAGCTCAAACCCAAGGATGTGATCGCCAGCCAGATCAAGGCCAAGGGTAACACCCAGGTCAAGGGTGGTAACCGCCTGACCCTTCTGCGCGATGCCGACGGGGATGGCACCTACGAGGTGCAGACCGTATTTGCGGAAAACCTCAATGCGCCTTATGGGCTGGCCTTTGCCAACGGTAAGTTGTATGTGGCCAACCAGGATGCGCTGGTGCGCTTCGACTACGAGGAGGGCCAGACCCAGGCAGGCGGCGCACCCACGAAGGTCACCGATTTGCCGGCCGAGATCAACCATCACTGGACCAAGTCACTGACGATCAGCCCGGACGGGCGTTACCTGTACGTGGGTATCGGCTCGAACAGCAATATCACCGAGCGTGGCATGGAAGTGGAAATCGATCGGGCAATGGTCTGGCAGGTCGATGCCGAAACCGGTGCGCACCGCCCCTATGCCACGGGCTTGCGCAACCCTACCGCGCTGACAATCCAGCCGCATACCGGGCAGTTATGGACGGTGGTCAACGAGCGCGACGAACTGGGCCCAGACCTGGTGCCGGACTATCTCACCTCGGTACGTGATGGAGGCTTCTATGGCTGGCCCTACAGCTACTGGGGGCAGAACGTGGATGAACGGGTGCGGCCGCAGAACCCGGACAAGGTGGCGACGGCAATCAAACCGGACTACAGCCTGGGCTCGCATGTGGCTGCATTGGGTGTCGCTTTCTCGATACCGGCCATGGGCGAGCGTTTCGCTGATGGTGTCTTCGTGGGCGAGCATGGCAGCTGGAATCGTCCCGACCCGGTGGGCTACAAGGTGGTCTTCGTACCCTTCAGCAATGGCAAGCCGGCCGGGCAACCAATCGACTTCGCTACAGGCTTCCGTGGCGAGGATGGCAAGACCCGAGGGCGGCCGGTGGGGGTGACGGTGGATCCCCGTGGTGCATTGATCATCGCCGACGACCTGGCCAACACAGTGTGGCGGGTGACGCGTGATCGCTGAGTGATCCACCTGGCTTGCGCGCTCCTGCCGAGGGGGCGCGCAGGGCTTCAGAAGCGGTAGTTGAAGCTGGCTTCCAGCGTACGCGGTGCGCCCGGAGTGATCAGGTCCACTGAACCATGCGCGGAGGCATAGTAGTCACGGTCGAACACGTTCTTCAGGCGCAGCGCGGCATCCCATTGCGGCACGCTGTACAGCAGCGCGGCGTCGAAGGTGGTGTAGCCCGGCATCACCACCACGTTGTCGAGTGCGGTGTAGCGCTCGTCGACGTAGTTGGCGCCGGCGGCCACGCGCCATTGCGGGGTCAGGGTACGCACCAGCCAGACGTTGGCGCTGTTACGCGGCGTCAGGGTAGGGGTCTGGCCTTCGTTGGCAACGCCGTTGGTCTTGCTGTTGGACTTGGTGATCTCGGCATCCAGGTAGGCGTAGCCAGCGTAGATCTGCCACTTGTCCGTGAGCTGCCCGCTCACGGTGGCTTCGAAGCCGTCGGTACGCTGCTCGCCCGCCAGCACGGTCAGGTTGGGGTTGGCCGGGTCGGCGGTCTTCATGTTGGTGCGCTCGAGGCGGAATACCGCTGCGGTAAGCGACAGGCGGCTGTCGAGCAGGTCCCACTTGGCGCCGATTTCGTAGTTGGTGGTTTCTTCTGGTTCCAGGTGCTGGTTGGTCGGGCTGACTGCGAACACTTCGCCTGAAGGCTGGTAGCTGCGGCTGACCGACACATAGTAGGACTGGATGTTATCCGGCTGGTAGACCAGGCCGGCACGGGGGCTCCAGGTCTTGTCGGTACGGTCGAGGTCTACGTTCTGCGCGCGGTCGTCGTCGTACTTCTGGCCAAAGATGTCATAGCGCACGCCGACCAGGGCCTTCCAGTGCTCGTTCAACTCGATCATGTCCTGCACATAAAGGCCGGTGGTCTGTTGGAAGTTGGTGCCCTTGGACGACAGGTTGGCGGCGTGCTCCGGCACTGGCACCAGGGCGTCGCGGTACACCGGCACCTGGGCCACGTTGTTCTGGCTCAGCACCCGCTGGTGCTTGTCCTGGAAGCCCACTTCCACGCCATACAGCAGGTTGTGCTGCATGCCGGCAAGCTGCGCCTGTTGCTTGAGTTCGGTCTGGTTGAACATGCCGTACTCGTCGCGGGCGACGTTGCCACGGTTGAGCTTGACCAGCAGTTCGCCGTTAGGCGCGGTGACGAAGCGCGTGGGGCTGCTGTCGGCCAGGGTGTTGTTGCGATCCAGGTCGTAGCGGTAATAGCGGCTGGTGTTGGTCAGGGTGAAGTCGTCGTTGATGCGGTAGTCCAGGCTGGCAGTCAGCGAGAACACCTCGCTGCGGGCATAGTCCTGGTCGGCATCGCCGGAGCCGAAGCGCTTGTCGCGGTCCACATCTACCGGGCGGTTGCCCAGCGCCGGGATGCCGAAGTCGATCAGGCGCTTGTCGTACAGGTAGGTGGCGCCCAGGTTCAGTTCCAGGTCGTCGGAGAGGCGGAAGTACGCCGACGGCGCAATGGCCTTGCGGTCGATGTAGCCATCGTCGCGGAAGGTGTCGCTGTCTTCGAAGGCACCGGTCACGCGGTAGGCCTGGTTGCTTTGCGGGTCGGCCCAGCCGGTGTCGAACTGGGTGCGGCGCTTGCCTTCGCTGTCGAAGCTCATGCCGACTTCGCGCTTGGGCGTGAAGCTCGGCTTCTTGCTGATGCTGTTGATCAGGCCGCCCGAAGAGCCACGGCCATACAGCACGGCAGCAGGGCCCTTGATCACCTCGACCCGCTCGATGTTGGAAAGGTCACGGAAGTACAGGGCGTCGTCGCGCACGCCGTCGATGTACATGTCGCCAATGGCGCTGAAGCCGCGAATGGTCACCTGGTCACGCTGGCCGTCGCCGTTGGACAGGCCGACGCCGGGCACGTTCTTCAGCACGTCTTCCATGGACTGCGCACCTTGGTCCTTGATCACGCTTTCAGGCACGACGTTGACGGTTTGCGGGATGTCGCGCAGCGGGGCGTCGATCTTCATGGCGCTGCGGCTTTCGCTGGCCTTGTAGCTTTGCTGCTCGTAGGCGCTGGTGACAGCAGTGGCGGGCAAGGCGAGGGAACCCTGCGATTCAGGTTGGACAGCCGCGTGAACAGCAGGCACAACCAGCAGGCCCAGCATGGAAATGGACGCCGGGGCAACAGACTTTTTTGCCATTACAGGTGACTCTTTGTTGTATTTGGAGGTCACGAATAGTAATGATTTGTAAATGTAAAGCAAGTGTAAAGAATTCGCATTTGCTATTGCAACGGTGCGAGTGGTGAGAAAGCGACAAAACGCGTCGCAAGGGGCAGGGGCCGGCAATGTGCCAGGCAAGGGCTATTCTTGTTGGCGCGTGAACATTTCACGCACCCATCCGGTCTTGATTACATGGAAGCAGGCCTATGAATCCAATTCGCTCTCTCGCTCGTGCTGTTGCCTTTGCCACCCTGGCGTCCGCCGCCAGCTTCACGGTGCAGGCTGCCGGTATTCCCATTGGTAGCGAGGCGCTGGAAAGCCATGTCACCACGCAGGTCACGGCCATCGACCTGGCCAGTCGCCAGGTCACGGTGAAAGGCCCTGACGCCAAGAAGGATGTGACCTTCCAGCTCACGGAAAAGGCCAAGGCACTGCCCAACCTCAAGGTGGGTGACCAGGTCGACATCTACGTGACCCGTGCGGTGGCCTATGTGCTCAATCCCGAGGTGGGCGGTGCACCGAAGGCGACTGAAGAGTCCGGTACCATTCGCGCCACGGCGGACAACCCCAACCCGGGCGGCGAGGCGTTCCGCCAGGTCAGGGTGACCTCGCAGATCAACAAGATCGACCTCGAGACGCATGAGGTGAGCCTGTTACCGCCTGAGGGCAAGCTGCAGGTGGTCAAGGTCGAGAACCCTGACCTGCAGGCACGCATGAAGAACCTCAGGGTCGGCCAGACGGTCGAGGCGATCTACACCGAAGTGCTGCGCATCGAAACCTCGCGCTGACCATTCATTGGGGCAGGCTACGGGTTGCCTGCCCATGGCATCGCCTTGCATTGATGCCTTTCAGCTAATCGATGGGGGCCGCCGTGCGCCCCATCGCCGGCAAGCCAGCTCCCATGGAACTGCACATGACTCATTGAATTGGCAGGGACTCTGTGGGAGCTGGCTTGCCGGTGATGGGCTGCGTGATCGTGTATCCATGGGGTGAATGAAGTACGTGCACACTTTCGATTTCCATGGATAAAGGGAAATTTCCGATCATCGCCTGAACATCTGTCACGAATGAGGACTGCCATGTTCAGCAAGACCCTGTGCCTTCTGGTACTTCCCTTTGCCCTGGCGTTGCTTGCCGGTGCCGTGCTGCCGTTCCAGGCTGCGGGTAATGCCGCCGTCGGCCGGGCGCTGGGGCATTGGTTGTGGGGCGCGTTCACGTCATTGACGGTGAGTTCGCTGGTAGTGATCGCCGCGCTGCTGATCCTAAGGGTGCCGGCGCCGGACATGGGCAAGGCCTTGCAGGGGCCCTGGTGGATGTGGGTTGGTGGGGTGCTGGGGGCGTTGTACGTGGCCGGTGCCGCGGCGCTCACCCCCAGGCTGGGTGCGGCGGGGTTCCTGGTGCTGGTGGTGGCGGGGCAAATCATCACGGCGGTGGTCGCAGACCACTTCGGGGTGATGGGGTTGGGGGGCAAGCCGCTCAACCTGGCCAGGTTGGCGGGTGTGGTGCTGATCCTCTGCGGCGTGCTGCTGGTGCAGGGTAACTGGGCAGCAGGCACGCCGACCAGTGCCACTGCCGTGGTGAAACAGCCGGAAGGCTGATCAGCGACCCGGCTGGCTGCACGCCCACACGGTTTCCCGCAGCCAGCGATGCCCGGGGTCGTCGTCCTTGCGGCTATGCCAGGCTTGCTGGTAATCGAACGAAGGAATCACCAGTGGCGGCTCGAACTGGCGCAATGTCTTGTGCTGGTGCAGCGAGCCCACCGCGCGGCTGGCCACGGTCAGGATCAGGTCGGTGCCGGCCAGCACCTCGACCGCCGCACTCCAGTGCGGCAAGGCCAGGGCAATCCGCCGACGCAGGCCCTGCGCGGCCAGGGCGCGCTCGATTTCATCGAAGGCATCCGGGTGCATGGCCATCAGCACATGCGGGCGGGCCAGCCAGTCGGCCAGGGCCAGGCCGCCGCTGGTTGGCAGCACCTGGCGGTCGGCAACGCTGATGAAGCTGTCGGTGAACAGCGGCTGCGCAGTGATGGCCTGGGGCAGGTCCGGGAAGATACCCAGGGCCAGGTCCAGTTCACCGTCGAGCAACTGGGCCAGCATGGTCTCGCGGCTGGCCTGGCTGATGGCCAAATCCACCCCAGGTGCGATCTGGCGCAGGTGGCGCAGCAGGGGTGGCAGGATGATCCGCGAGGAATAGTCGGACAGCGAGAGCCTGAAGCGACGCTGGGCCTTGGCCGGCTCGAACTGTGGGGCGGCCAGCAGGCCGTTGAGGTTGCCCAGGGCGTCGTGCAACGGTTTGGCCAGCGATTGGGCGCGGGCGGTCAACGCCATGCGGCCGTTCTGGCGCACCAGCAAGGGGTCGTCGAAGTGCTTGCGCAACTGCGCCAGGGCGTGGCTTACCGCCGGTTGGCTGCGGTGCAGGCGCAGGGCGGCGCGAGTCACATGCTTTTCGCTCAGCAGGGCGTGCAGGGCGAGCAGCAGGTTGAGGTCGATCTTGCGTAGTTCATCCATGGTGCGAATGGTCTTGGTTGAGTCTGGCAGTTTTGATCAGCTTAACAAATGCCCAAGACCGCTTTTATGGAACGACACATGACTTATTGGTTTAGTGAGGTTCTGTAGAAGCAGCGTTGTGGGGGGGAAAAGGCGGGA
>NZ_JBNRIJ010000031.1:47256-50558 GCF_053557675.1 Pseudomonas sp. XP1
TTTCACTGTTATCCGAGTATTCCGATGGGTCTTTCCGCAACCGCAACACCCGAGCCGCGTCGCCTGGGCGCCCCCTTGATCGCCTTGGCCCTGCTGCTGGCCGGTGCCTGGTTCCTCAACCTCAATGCCGGCTTCAAGCAGGTACTGCTGCTGATCGTTGGCGCCGCGCTTGGCGTGACGCTGTATCACGCCGCCTTCGGCTTCACCTCGGCCTGGCGGGTATTCATCAACGAGCGGCGCGGCGCGGGCCTGCGTGCGCAGATGGTCATGCTGGCCCTGGCCGTGCTGCTGTTCTTCCCGGCGCTGTCGGCCGGCAGCCTGTTCGGCAACCCGGTCAACGGCCTGGTGGCACCGGCGGGAGTGTCGGTGGTGTTCGGCGCGTTCATCTTTGGCATAGGCATGCAGCTGGGAGGCGGCTGTGCATCGGGTACGCTGTTCACCGTCGGTGGCGGCAATGCGCGCATGCTGGTGACCTTGCTGTTCTTCATCA
Organism: Pseudomonas sp. XP1; assembly: GCF_053557675.1. Taxonomy (NCBI): domain Bacteria; kingdom Pseudomonadati; phylum Pseudomonadota; class Gammaproteobacteria; order Pseudomonadales; family Pseudomonadaceae; genus Pseudomonas; species Pseudomonas sp. XP1. Next base: position 47,747 of record NZ_JBNRIJ010000031.1, read on the forward strand.
TCGGTTCGGTCACCGCCACCCACCACGCCGACTGGTGGTTCGCCTTGCCATCGTTCCCGGCCACCTCCATCGTGCAGGCGTGGGGTGTGGGGCCGGCGCTGCTGGCCAGCCTGGCGGTGTTCGGGCTGATCGGCTGGGCCACCGTGGTGCTGGAAAAGCGCCGGCACGGCGCGCTGGAAGCGCCTGCCAGCGGCGAACGCCAGGGCTTGCGCCGCTTGCTGCGCGGCCCATGGCCGTTACTTTGGGGGGCCATCGCCCTGGCCTTGCTGAACTACGCCACTTTGGCGCTGGCGGGGCGGCCGTGGGGCATTACCTCGGCCTTCGCCTTGTGGGGGGCCAAGGCCCTCGATGGCCTGGGCGTTGATGTCGGCAGCTGGGTGTTCTGGCAGGCGCCGGCCAATGCCAAGGCGCTGGCCTCGCCGCTGTGGCAGGACATCACCACGGTGATGGACCTGGGGATCGTGCTGGGTGCGCTGCTGGCGGCAGGCCTGGCCGGACGCTTTGCCCCAAGCCTGAAGATCCCGCTGGCGTCTCTGGTGGCCGCCATCATCGGTGGCTTGCTGCTGGGTTATGGTTCGCGCCTGGCCTATGGCTGCAACATCGGCGCGTACTTCAGTGGCATCGCCTCGGGTAGCGTGCACGGCTGGCTGTGGCTGGTGGCGGCCTATGCCGGCAACCTGATCGGTGTGCGCCTGCGTCCGCTGTTCTTTGCCGGCGAGCGTCGGCCTGTTGCGCTGACCGGCTGCTGAAGCACTTAGCCAATTGCTGCAAGGGGTGCAGAAATCATCTGCATCCCGCCTGATTAGCCTGACTCGAACACCCATCCAGCAGGATTCGATCATGGCTAACCGCATCGTTCTCAACAGCACCGGCACTGCCGATGTCATGCAGATGAACACTTGCAAGCACAAGCCCCAGGGCCCGGCCAGGTCTGGCTGCTGGCCGATTTCGTGCTGGCCTACCTGCAGGTGGCGGTGAAGGCCGAATATGCCGATCGTTTCGTCGACCTGATCGGCGAGGGTTTCGACGCCGCCATCCGAATTGGCGAGCTGGCTGACAACCGGCGTTGGCATCCTGGCGGGAGGGGACTGGCTGATGGGCGAGGACCTCGCCGCCGGGCGCTTGGTGCGGGTGCTGCCGCAATGGCAGTTGGATGTGGCGGCAGGCATTTACCTGGTACGGCCGACTGCGCGCCTAAACACTGCCGCCCTGGTGGCTTTCAAGGCGTGGCCGGAAGCACGATTCGAGGCCGGCGCACCGTGGCGGCTATCGAATAACTAATTGAATCAGCAGGGACCCTGTGGGAGCGGCTTTAGCCGCGAACACCGGCGTAGCCGGTGCCATGCACCGCGTTGGATTCTTCGCGGCTAAAGCCGCTCCCACAGGGTACGCGGGCCGCTTGCGACAATACAGCCAAGGGCTGGGCAATGGTTTGAGAGCTTTATCGCCTTGCTACGGCATGCTGCACGCACTGCTCGTAATAGGTCTGCTTGATCGCTGCAGGCTTGAGCCGAGAGCGGCTGTTGTAGGTCTGTTCGGTAATACCGAAGGCGGTCATGCGCATCCACGGCTTGGGGAACTTGCGCGCCTGCAGCTTCTTGCGCGTGGCATACAGGGTTACCCCGGAAAGCTTGGCCTGCTGCGCCTCGGCGGCTATCTGCGCGCCCCAGCCGCAGGTGTGGCGATCGTTCTGGCTCAGCGCCCGTGCCTGGGCGCCGAAAGCGAGCGTGGCCAGCAGGCAGCCGGCCATCGTTGCTAGAAGTACTCGCATGTTGCTGTCCTAAGCATCTGAAGGAAAACGAAGTTTGCCTTCACAAGCAGGCACTGGGGGCCAGCAATTTGCCGCCAGACCATGGTCGCTCGCAATTGACTGGTGGCGTGCGAACCAGCGAATAAATACCGCACTGCGTGTATGTGATCGTACAACTGCTTGCGCTATGATGAGCGCTGTCTTTCAAGGTGAAATACAGGGCAATGACAGAGCAGCAGGTACAGGCAAAGACCCGGCGCAAGCCGCGCAGTCTGGCCCAGGAACTGGTCACGGTGCTGACCGAGCGCATTCGCAGCGGCCAGCTCAAGCGCGGCGACAAGCTGCCGACCGAATCGCAGATCATGGCCGAAGAGGGTGTCAGCCGCACGGTGGTGCGTGAAGCGATCTCGCGGCTGCAGGCCGCCGGGCAGGTCGAGACCCGCCACGGCATTGGCACCTTCGTGCTGGACGCGCCAGCCACGGGTGGTTTCCGTATCGACCCGGCGACCGTGGTCACTCTGCGTGAAGTACTGGCGGTGCTGGAATTGCGCATTGCCCTGGAGATCGAATCGGCGGGCCTGGCGGCGCAGCGGCGCAGCGATGAAGAGCTGGCCGGCATGCGTGCGGCGCTGGATGAACTCAACGAAGGGGCTGCCCACGCTACGGATGCGGTGTCGGCAGATTTCCAGTTCCACCTGCGCATTGCCCAGGCCAGCGGCAACCATTACTTCGCCGACATCATCAATCATCTGGGCACCAGCATCATCCCACGTACCCGGTTGAACTCGGCGCGGCTGGCCCGCGATGACCAGGCGCACTACATGAGCCGGCTGATGCACGAGCACGAGGCGATCTACGAAGCCATCGCCCGGCGTGATAGCGAAGGGGCGAAGATGGCCATGCGCATGCACCTGAGCAACAGCCGCGAGCGCTTGCGCCAGGCGCATGAGGAGGCCGAGGCGCAGGGGGCCTGAGGCCTTCGTCGCTTGTGCCGGCCTCTTCGCGGGCGCGCCCGCTCCCACAGGGATCACCTTATCTTGAGTGTGCAGCGATACTTGTGGG
>NZ_JBNRIJ010000031.1:50705-56620 GCF_053557675.1 Pseudomonas sp. XP1
GGCCATTCACCAACCGGCGCAGCCCCAGCGGGTTACCGTCGCGCAGTGCCTCGGGCAACAGCGCCTGCGGGTAGTTCTGGTAGCACACCGGGCGCAGGAAGCGGTCGATGGCCAGGGTGCCGACCGACGTGCCGCGCGCATCCGACGTGGCCGGGTAAGGCCCGCCATGCACCATCGCATCACACACCTCGACACCGGTCGGGTAGCCGTTGACCAGGATCCGCCCGACTTTCTCCTCCAGCAGCGGCACCAGCCAGGCGAAGGCCTGCAGGTCTTCCGGCTCGCCGATCAGGGTCGCGGTCAGCTGGCCGCGCAGGCCGAGCAGGGCGGCGCGCAACTGGTCGTTGTCCTGCACTTCCACGGCAACGGTGGTCGGGCCGAACACTTCTTCCTGCAGCAGCGGGTCAGATTCCACCAGCAGGCAGGCATCGGCCTTGAACAGCTGGGCGCGCGCCTGGCTGCCTGCCTGCGTCTGGCCGGCCAGGTGCTCGATACCGGCATGGGCGTGCAGGTGCTCCAGGCCACCGACGTAGCTGCGCAGGCCACCGGCGTTGAGCATGGTCTGGCCGGCCTGCTGGCTCAGGTGCTGGCCAAGCTCGGCCAGCAGTTGGCTGTACCGCGGCGACTGCAGGCCGATCACCAGGCCCGGGTTGGTGCAGAACTGGCCCGCGCCCAGGCACACCGAACCGGCCAGCTCACGGGCGATGGCTTCGCCACGCTTGGCCAGGGCAGCCGGCAGGATGATGACCGGGTTGATGCTGGACATCTCGGCGAACACCGGGATCGGCTGCGGGCGCTCGGCGGCCATGCGGCACAGGGCGTCACCGCCTTTCAGCGAGCCGGTGAAGCCGACCGCCTGGATGGCCGGGTGCTTGACCAGCCACTCGCCGACGCCGCCACCGAACACCATGTTGAACACGCCCTTGGGCATGCCAGTGCGCTCGGCGGCGCGCTGGATGGCGCAGCCGACCAGGTCGGCGGTGGCCATGTGGCCGCTGTGGGCCTTGAACACCACCGGGCAACCGGCGGCCAGGGCCGCAGCGGTATCGCCACCGGCGGTGGAGAAAGCCAGCGGGAAGTTGCTGGCGCCGAACACGGCGACCGGGCCGACGCCGATGCGCATCTGGCGCAGGTCCACGCGTGGCAGGGGCTGGCGCTCGGGCAGGGCCAGGTCGATGCGCGCACCGAGGAAGTCACCACGGCGCAGCACCTGGGCGAACAGGCGCATCTGGCCGCTGGTGCGGCCGCGCTCGCCCTGGATACGGGCGGGGGGCAGGGCGGTTTCACGGCAGACGATGGCGACGAAGGCGTCGTCCAGTTCGTCCAGCTCGGCGGCGATGGCGTCGAGGAATTCGGCGCGCCGCGCCGGGGCCAGCTGGCGGAATTCGGCGAAAGCGCCGGCGGCAGCCTTGGCGGCTTGGTCCACTTCGGCTTCGGTGGCCTGGGCGAAGCTGTAGGGCAGGGCCTCGCCGGTGCTGGCGTCCAGGCTCTGCAGGCGCTTCGGCCCAGCGGCGCTGCGCTGGCCGGCGATGAAGTTGTGGCCGAGGATTTCAGGCATGGGGTGCTCCTGTATGTTGAGAGAAAATCTGGCAGGTTGTCGCATGACCTGTGGGAGCGGGGTTCACCCGCGAAGCAGACAACTCGGTGCATGGCACCGGCTTTGCCGGTGTTCGCGGGTGAACCCGCTCCCACAGGGACCGCGTTGCAATTGGGCAAGCCCTGGGCATCAGGTAATCGGTGCCGGGTTGAACAGGGTGATGTCGTTGTGCAGGCGATGCTGTTCGGCCCAGGTCTGCTTGCGGCCGCTGGCCACGTCCAGGTAGTAGTGGAACAGCTCCCAACCCAGTTCCTCGATGGTCGAGCGGCCGCTGGCGATGCGCCCGGCGTCGATGTCGATCAGGTCGGGCCAGCGCTGGGCCAGCTCGCTGCGGGTGCACACCTTGACCACCGGTGCCATGGCCAGGCCGTACGGGGTGCCGCGTCCGGTGGTGAACACATGCAGGTTCATGCCGGCAGCCAGTTGCAGGGTGCCGCAGACAAAGTCGCTGGCCGGGGTGGCGCAGAAGATCAGGCCTTTGCGGTTGACCCGCTCGCCCGGGCCGAGCACGCCCTGGATGGCGCCGCTACCAGACTTGACGATCGACCCCAGGGATTTTTCGACGATATTCGACAGGCCGCCTTTCTTGTTGCCCGGCGTGGTGTTGGCGCTGCGATCGGCGGCGCCTTGCTGCAGGTAGCGGTCGTACCAGTCCATTTCGCGCACCAGGGCGTCTGCGACCTCCTGGTTTTCCGCCCGCGAGGTGAGCATGTAGATGGCGTCGCGCACTTCGGTTACCTCCGAGAACAGCACGGTGGCGCCAGCACGCACCAGCAGGTCGGCAGCGTAGCCCAGCGCCGGGTTGGCGGTGATGCCCGAGAAGGCATCGCTGCCCCCGCACTGCATACCCAGTATCAGTTCGCTGGCCGGCACGCTTTCGCGGCGGCGCTGGTCGAGTTTCTTCAGGCGGGTCTCGGCCAGTTCCATGATCTGCTCGATCATTTCCACAAAGCCCAGGCTGGCGTCCTGCAGGCGGTACAACCACGGGTCGCTGAGGTCCACCGACGGGTCGTTGTCGTGCATCACCTGGCCGGCCTGCAGCTTTTCGCAGCCAAGGCTGATGACCAGGGCCTCGCCGCCCAGGTTGGGGTTGCGCGCCAGGTTGCGCACCGTGCGGATCGGGATGTAGGCATCGCGCGCATTGATCGCCACACCGCATCCATAGCTGTGGGTAATGGCCACCACGTCATCGACGTTGGGGTATTTGGGCAGCAATTCGCTGCGAATGCGCTTGACCGCATGCTCCAGCACGCCGGCCACGCACTGCACGGTGGTGGTGATGCCGAGGATGTTGCGGGTGCCGACGGTGCCGTCGGCGTTGCGGTAGCCTTCGAAAGTGAAGCCTTCGAGCGGCGGCAGCGGCTGCGGGACGGCGTCGCAGCGTGGCAGGCTGGCCAGCGCCGGGGCGGCCGGCATGGCCAGTTGGCTCTCCTGCACCCAGCTGCCCTGGCGAAGGTCTTCCAGCGCGTAGCCTATGATCTGCCCGTAGCGGCGCACCGGCTCGCCCTTGGCGATGGCTACGGTGGCCACCTTGTGGCTCTGTGGCACGCCCTCGACCAAGGTCAGGCCGTCGGCGAAGCGGGCGCCTTCGCCCAGGCCGCCATCGTTGACCACCACCACGACATTGTCGTCGTCGTGCAGGCGGACGTAGCGGGGCGAGTCGGAATGTTCGATCAACTGCATGTTCGGGCCCTACTTGTCAGGTTCTCAGGCTTTTGTACATCCGCCCACGGCGGGGGTGGCCGACGCGGGCGTGCTCACTCAGTGGCGCGAGCCGGCCAGTTCGCTGCCGGCCACTGGCTCGGTGTCAGGCTTTGGGCTTTCACGCAGCTCGATGCGCTTGATCGGGCCGACGATCACCAGGTAGCTGAATACCGCCACCAGGGCGTTGGCGCCGACATACACCAGGGCCCACTTGAACGAACCCGTGGCGCTGATGATGTAGCCGATCACGATCGGCGTGGTGATCGATGCGATGTTGCCGAAGGTGTTGAACAGCCCGCCCGACAGACCGGCGATCTGTTTCGGCGAGGTGTCGGCGACCACCGCCCAGCCCAGCGCGCCGATGCCTTTGCCGAAGAACGCCAGGGTCATGAAGCCGACCACCATCCACTCGGCGTCGACGTAGTTGCAGAACACCATGGTGGTCGACAGCAGCAGGCCGCAGACGATCGGCAGCTTGCGGGAGAAGGTCAGCGAGTTGCCGCGGCGCAGCAGCCAGTCGGAAATCACCCCGCCCAGCACGCCACCGATGAAGCCGCAGACCGCCGGCAGCGAGGCGATGAAGCCGGCCTTGAGGATGGTCATGCCGCGCTCCTGCACCAGGTACACCGGGAACCAGGTGAGGAAGAAGTAGGTGATGGCGTTGATGCAGTACTGGCCCAGGTAAACGCCCAGCAGCATGCGGCTGGTCAGCAGTTGCTTGATGTAGCCCCATTTCGGGCCGTCGTTGCCGCGCTTCTGGTCCATGTCCACCAGGCCGCCGTTCTGCTCGATGTGTTCGAGTTCGCCTGGGCTGATGCGTGGGTGTTGGCGCGGGTTGTAGATGGTCTTCAGCCAGACCATGGAGAACACGATGCCCAGTGCGCCCATGACCACGAACACGTGCTCCCAGCCGAAGCTGAACACGATCCAGCCCATGATCGGTGCGAACAGTGCGGTAGCGAAGTACTGCGCCGAGTTGAAGATGGCCGATGCGGTGCCGCGTTCCTGGGTCGGGAACCAGGCCGCGACGATGCGCGCATTGCCCGGGAACGACGGGGCTTCGGCAAAACCGACCAGAAAGCGCAGGGTGAACAGCGTCACCACCGCCCAGGCCACCGGCAGGCCACCGACAAAGCCCTGCAGCAGGGTGAACAGCGACCAGGTGAAGATGCTGAAGGCGTAGACGTTCTTGGAACCAAAGCGATCGAGCAGCCAGCCACCAGGAATCTGGCCAGCCACGTATGCCCATCCGAAGGCGGAGAAGATGTAGCCGAGGGTCACGGCATCGATGCCGAGGTCTTTCTGCAGGCTGGAGCCCGCGATGGCAATGGTGGCGCGGTCAGCGTAGTTGATCGTGGTCACCAGAAACAGCATGAACAGGATCAGGTAGCGCACATGCGTCTTCTTCGTCGCTTGCATGCTGGTAGTACTCCCACTAGTTATTTTTGTGCGGGCTCACGAGTTGTAACCGGAGTGGGGCTGGCCCACTCCGGGCGCGGCATGGCAGGCCGCGGGCGGCGCTTACTGCGGGCCCATCTTGTCCATCAGCGCGGCGAGTTTTTCGTACTCGTCGGCGGTGAGGTCGGTAAGCGGAGTACGCACCGGGCCGGCGTCATGACCGGCGATCCTGGCACCGGCCTTGACGATGCTCACGGCGTAGCCGGCCTTGCGGTTGCGGATGTCCAGGTACGGCAGGAAGAAGTCGTCGATCAGCTTGGCCACGGTGGCGTGGTCGTCACGGGCGATGGCGTTGTAGAAGTCCATGGCGGTCTTCGGCACGAAGTTGAACACGGCGGAGGAGTACACCGGCACGCCCAGGGCCTTGTAGGCAGCAGCATACACCTCGGCGGTCGGCAGGCCACCCAGGTAGCTGAAGCGGTCGCCCAGGCGGCGACGGATCGACACCATCAACTCGATGTCACCCAGGCCGTCCTTGTAGCCGATCAGGTTCGGGCAACGCTCAGCCAGTTTTTCCAGCAGGTCGGCGTTCAGGCGGCAGACGTTGCGGTTGTAGACGACTACGCCGATGTTTACCGATTTGCACACTGCTTCGACGTGGGCGGCGACGCCTTCCTGGCTGGCTTCGGTCAGGTAGTGCGGCAGCAGCAGCAGGCCCTTGGCACCCAGGCGCTCGGCTTCTTGCGCGTATTCGATGGCCTGGCGGGTGGAGCCGCCGACGCCGGCGAGGATGGGTACCGACCTGGCGCAGGTGTCGACGGCGGTCTTGATCACCTGGCTGTATTCGCTGGCGGCCAGGGAGAAGAACTCACCGGTGCCGCCGGCGGCGAACAGGGCGCTGGCGCCGTACGGGGCCAGCCATTCCAGGCGCTTGACGTAGCCAGCCGGGTTGAAGTCGCCCTGGGCGTTGAAGTCGGTGACCGGGAAAGACAGCAGGCCGTGGGAGAGGATGGATTTGAGTTCCTGTGGAGTCATTGTTGTTGGCATCCTGTGGCGCTTGGGTGAAGGGTGTTGTTTTGCGTTGGAGGTAAGTTATCGTACAACTTGTACGATGACTAGTCCCTTTGGGAGATTTTTTTGTGGGAGGGGCGGAAGGAATGTTATTGCCTGTGCCGACCTCTTCGCGGGTAAACCCGCTCCCACAGGGACCGCGTTG
>NZ_JBNRIJ010000031.1:56730-58188 GCF_053557675.1 Pseudomonas sp. XP1
GCAGACCAATCGCGATCAGTCATCATATCTCTTGGTGAGGTAGGAAAAAAAGATCGCGGAGACAGGCACAAGCCCGCCGCCCGTTTCCACGGGAAGTGTTCTGGGACCAGCAGAGGGTGACCGGGGAAAACGGGGGCGGCCTTGCGCCGCCCCGCGATCAAAGCAGAGGAAACTGGTTTCAGGCAGCGTGCTGGCGCTTGATCTGCGCCTTGCGCACCTGGGCCCGGCAAGCGTCACCGAAAGCCTGGAAAATCTTGATCGAATCCGGGTTCTTCGCCGCTTGCCACTCCGGGTGCCACTGCACGGCGAACAGGAACGGCGAGATGCTCGGGGCATGGATCGCCTCTACCAGGCCGTCTTCGGCGTGTGCGATGGCCTCGATGCCGGCGCCGAGCTTGTGCAGGCCTTGGCCATGCAGCGAGTTGACACGAATCTCGTCGGTACCCAGGGCGTCACGCAGCCAGCTGTCCGGCTTGATCTTCACACCATGCACCTGGGCGTATTGCACCTCGACCGGGTCTTCCGGGTTTTCCCGGTGGTCGTTGAAGCCAGGCTCGGCGTACACCTTCTGGTAGATGTCGCCACCCAGTGCCACGTTGATTTCCTGCATGCCACGGCAGATGCCGAAGATCGGCAGGCCACGCTTGATCGCGGCCTTGACCAGCGGGATGTCGAACAGGTCGCGGTTCTTGTCCTGGCCTTTGCCGGGGGTCTCGTTCTCCTGGCCGTACAGGGCCGGGTCGATGTTGCTGCCGGCGCCGGTCAGGTACACGCCGTCGGCCATGTCCAGATAGGTCTCGAGGTCTTCGATGCCGCAGCAGGTGGGCACCAGCACCGGGACGCAATCGGAAAACTCGACCAGCGGGGTGATGTATTTGTGGGTCATGACCTGGTAGTCATGGCCTTTGCGCTCTTGGCTGCCCATGGTCATCAGGACGACGGGTTTGCGCAGGGAGGGTTGCTTGTTGCCAATGTTGCTGTTGGACATATGTCACCTTGGGACAGGTTCGGCCTGTCGTTGTTGTGCAGGTGCACGGCGCGGGGCCATGGGTGCAACCTGTAGCCCCGAGCACTGCCGGCTCGTCGGAGGCGACGATTCCGGTCGGGGCCTGTAGATAGCTTGCCAGAGCCGTTCGATATGTCAAACGACGGAGCAGGGCTTGATGGCCGGGAATGCGCCGGTTTTTGGGGGCTGAAACCGATGCGGGCCTGTGGCGGCGTGGGTTTGGCGGGGGTTAAGGTCAATAATATTTAACGATGCAGTTGGGTCTTTGCAGCTGTGCAATGAAGGTGGGTTTGTGTTTGTGCTACTGGCCCCAATCGCCGGCAAGCCAGCTCCCACAGATACTGCACTGGGCTTGAAGGCTGCAGATACCCTGTGGGAGCAACTGTCTTGCTCAATTTCTAAAAGCTGGCGTGATCCCTGTGGGAGCGGGCTTGCCCGCGAACACGGGCGAA
>NZ_JBNRIJ010000032.1:0-13838 GCF_053557675.1 Pseudomonas sp. XP1
CGCGAAGCGGCCCCAGCAATCTGTCCGGCGCAGTTGAAACCCTGGGGCCGCTTTGCGGCCCTTTCGCGACACAAGGCCGCTCCCACAGGTATTGCGCAGCCCTGGAGGACCTCAGTCCGCCACCGCCGGCAAGCGCCCCGTGCGCCGGTACGACTGCCGGGCAAAGCACACGAACAACCCGGCCATCAGCGCCAGCGCGATGGGCAGACCATGCGGCGCCACATCCATCGCCGCACCGCTGACCAGCGGCCCGACCAGGCTACCCACACCCCAGAGCAAGCCCACGCTGGCGTTGGCGGTAACCAGGTCCTGCCCCTTGAAGCGCTGCCCGATCAGTACCAGCGCCAGGGTATAGATGCCCCCTGCCACGGCACCCAGCAGCACCAGCAGCGGCCACAGCAGCCAGGTCAGGTTCAGCAACCAGGGCAAGCCGATACCGATCGCCATCGCCAGCAACCCGCATACCAGGTGCAGCCCGGTGCGCTCCACCCGGTCGGCCAACCAGCCAAGCGGCAACTGGAACAACATGTCACCGGCAAACACCACCGTCACCATCAGCGCCGCCGCGCCAACGGCGAAGCCATGGCTGGTGGCATACACCGGCAGCAGCGACAGCACCACGGCATCGAAGAACGAGAAGAACAGCACCGCCACGCACAACGCCGGCGCCACGCGGAAGAAGCCGGCCAGACCGAAGCTCTTTTCACCCTCTTCATGTTCCACATGGTCGTGGGGCACGGTCAGCACGATGCACAGCAGCGCCAGGCCATAGCAGACGGTGACCACACCGGTGATCCACGGGCTGTCCGCGCCCAGTACCGCCAGCATGGCCGGGCCGAGCACCTGGAAACCGGTGAAGCTGGTAGCGTAAAGGGCCATGATCTTGCCCCGGTTGTGCTCCGGACACAGTTCGTTGACCCACGACTCGCCGAGGATGATGGCGATACCCATGCCCAGCCCCAGGCCCAGGCGCAGCAGCGCCAGCAGCCACAGCGTGCCGAATGCCGACTCGAGCAAGGCAATGCTGAGCGTGCACAGGCTGAAGCACAGCAGGTAAATGGTGCGCCGAGTGAGGTGGCGACAGCAGGCGTCGACCAGGAACGCCGAGAGCATCATGCCCGCAGCGGGTATGGCCGAGATGATGCCGATTTCAAGAGTGCTCGCACCGGCTTCATGCAGGCGCAACGACACCAGCGGCAGGCTGGCCCCCAAACTGAAACCCACGACCGAAACGGCGAACAACAAGCCCGCCAGCAAACGCATGTTCATGTACCACTCCTTGCAAACCGAAAAGACGTGCAGACACAGGCGCGCACGCCAGGGCGGCGAGCGACGCGAAAGCGCAGATCAGTTCAGGCGAGGTGTGGCGAGAAGGTGAAGGCAAACAGCACGCTGCGGCGACGCTTGAGCACCGTGTCGCTCGGCCACGCGCGACGCAGGGCCTGGAAGGCAGGCTGGCGGGCGTTTGGCAGGGACTGGGGACGGCACATTGCTTTGACTACTACGCAGGTGGTTGAAGAAAGGGCGGACTCTAGGTCAAGGGTGGTCAAGTCGTCAAATTTCGGGGAGCAACCGCCTTGCATGGCCTCCAAACCTGCGCGGGCCGTTGCAGGAGCAGCCTTGTGCTGCGAAGAGGCCGGCAAGACAACAAATTGTCTTCGCCAGTAATGGCCGCTTCGCAGCACAAGGCTGCTCCTACAGGTTCTGTGCATGCTTTCAGCGCTTGCCGGTACTTGGCAAGAACACCGCCAACAACCCGAACAACGGCAGGAACGAACACACCTCGTACACATACTCGATGCCACGCAGGTCCGCCACATACCCCAGCAAGGCCGCACCGATGCCACCAAAGCCGAACATCAGCCCGAAGAAGATCCCTGCAATCATGCCTACGCTGCCCGGCACCAGCTCTTGCGCATACACCACGATCGCGGAAAATGCCGAAGCCAGGATAAAGCCGATCACCACGCTCAACACGGTGGTCCAGAACAGGTCGGCATACGGCAGCACCAGGGTGAACGGCGCCACGCCGAGGATCGAGAACCAGATCACCGCCTTGCGCCCAATGCGGTCACCGATCGGCCCGCCAAAGAAGGTACCTGCCGCCACCGCACCGAGGAACAGGAACAGGTGCAGCTGCGAGCTGGCCACCGACACCTCGAACTTCTCGATCAGGTAGAAGGTGAAGTAGCTGGTGAAGCTGGCCATGTAGAAGTACTTGGAGAACACCAGCAGGCCCAGCACGATCAGCGCCGCGACCACCCGCCCGCGGGAAATGCCATGGGTCGCCTGCACTGCCTTGCGCGCCTTGGCCTGGTTGAGGTGCTCCTTGTACCAGCCACGCAGCATCAGGGTGACGCCGAGGAAGAACAGCGCAGCCAGGCCGAACCAGGCCACGTGGCTCTGGCCGAACGGAATGACAATGGCCGCTGCCAGCAGCGGGCCCAGCGCAGAGCCGGTGTTGCCGCCGACCTGGAAGGTCGACTGGGCCAGGCCGAAGCGCCCGCCCGAGGCCAGGCGCGCAATACGCGAGGTTTCCGGGTGGAAGGTCGACGAGCCGATCCCCACCAGTGCCGAGGCCAGCAGGATCATGGGGAAGCTGCCGACGAAGGCCAGCATCACGATACCCACCAAGGTACACAGGGTACCCAGCGGCAGCAGGTTCGGCGCCGGTCGGCGATCGGTGAAGAAGCCGACCCAAGGTTGCAGCAGCGAGGCGGTGATCTGGAACGTCAGGGTAATCATGCCGATCTGGGCGAAACTCAAGTCGTAGTTGGCCTTGAGCATCGGGTAGATCGCCGGCAGCACCGACTGGATCAGGTCATTGATCAGGTGCGCCAGGGCGCAGAAACCGATAATGCGCATCACCAGCGGGGTGGCTTGGCTTGCCGCCGCACTGGTGGGCGCCGTGGAGGCGCTACTGATAGCCATGTGCCTGAATCTCCGTCGGCAGTTTGGGATCCGATTATCGGAAAACAAATAGATACATAGCTACCTTTTTTCTCTCTCTGTCGCGACTCACTTGAAAATGGTTATCAATATAATTAGCATCCTTGGCCCATACCCCCGTCATCGTTGGGCGAAACGGCCCCTAACGCGAGCAGATCGAACCCATGAGCCCGACGCCCGCCGAGCAGTTGCAGCCTGCCCGCCCCCGCCCACGGCAGATCAACACGCGCCGCAGCCCATTGGGCAGATGGCTGGCACTGCTATTCCTGCTGGGGCTGGGCGCTGCAGCCTATCTGTACTGGCCGCTGATGCAGCGCCTGGGCAGCGAATTGCACACCGATGCAGGTGAGCGCCGCAGCATCCGCCTGGCCGACGGCACCACCCTGCACCTGGGCAGCGCCAGCGCGATTAACGCCGACCTGCGCGGCCGCACGCGCCAGCTGCAGCTGGTGCAGGGCCGGGTATACCTTGAAGTGATGCTCGACGGCCGAGCCATGGAAGTGACTGTGGGCGATGCGCGCGTCCAGGTGTTTGGTACCCGCCTGCAGGTCGCCCGCCATGCTGGTCATGACGAACTGGTGGTGCTCAACGGCAAAGCCATGGTCATCCAGCGCGGCGAACAGCGCATGGTGTCGGCGGGCGAACGGGTAACCTTCGATGGCGCAAGTATCGGCCCGGTACTGAAAGCCGACCTCAAGGCCACCGATGGCTGGCGCATCGGGCAGTAGAAAGCCGGCGGCATGCCGTTGGACACGGCAAAACGCGGGCCTGGCCGCTAAGTTTTTGAAAGCGTGCAAATTTTTTTTGAAATGAGTGTTGACAGAGGGGCCGTTCAAGAGAATAATGCGCGCCATCGGCTACATAGCTCAGTTGGTTAGAGCATAGCATTCATAATGCTGGGGTCCGGGGTTCAAGTCCCTGTGTAGCCACCAAACAAGACGAAGGGCTTACCGCAAGGTAAGCCCTTTTTCTTTGCCTGCAAAAAATGCCCCCCCCCTACTGGACATGCAATCGCCACCTCAACGCATGCCGGTCACCGCCACAGCCAGGCCCAACCCGATCAGCGCCAGGCCGATTACCCTGTCCACCAGCCTCTGTCGCTGGATCATCGCCTTGCGCAATGCCGCGCTGGAGAAGAACACCGCCACCAGACTGAACCACAGCCAGTGGGCAACGGACATGAAAGCGCCGTAGGCAAAATCCAGCGCCAGCGAGCTGCCAGGCTGTACCACCTGAGTGAAGGCACTGATGACGAACAGCATGGTCTTGGGGTTGAGAGCGTTGGTCAGAAAGCCCGTGCGCAGGGCCTGCGTTACGCTGGCGGCGGATGCGGCAGCCCCGTCGAGGGTTAGGCGCCGGGTGTTGGTCAGCGACTGGTAGCCCAGGTAGACCAGGTAACCCGCGCCCAGCACTTTCATGCCCATAAACAGGGTCGGGCTCTGGCTGATGATCACCGCAATGCCCAGCACCGTGTACAGGACATGCACCTGCACTCCCAGGGCAATGCCCACGGCAGCCGCCAGCCCGGCCTTGCGGCCTTGTGCATAACTGCTTCGGGTGACCATGGCAAAGTCGGCACCGGGGCTGATGACGGCAAGCAGGGTGAACAGTGCGACGGCGATGAGTTCGGTCATGCTGGTGGCTCTCGATAGGCGATGGAAATGCACAGACCAGGCAATTATCGAGAGCTTATAGACCAGGAAAAATCGATTTATAGTGAAGCAAATCTGATAGTTTTTTTCACAGAGGTGTAGTGCCGGTGCCGGCCTCTTCGCGGGCTCGCCCGCTCCCACAGGTACCCCACAGCTCTCAGTTGGTGTGAAATCCTGTGGGAGCGGGCAAGCCCGCGAAGAGGTCGGTACTGGCAACACAAATGCCATGAAACTGCCGCCACTCAACGCCTTCCGCTACTTCGACATCGCTGCCGAAACCGAGAGCTTCGTGCGCGCCGCCGAGCACCTGCACGTCACCCATGGTGCAGTCAGCCGCCAGGTGCGCCTGCTTGAAGAAAGCCTTGGTGTGGAGTTGTTCGAGCGCCGCAACCGGGCCATTTTCCTTACCCCTGCCGGCCGTGCCTTGCAAGGCACTACCCAGGCGATCTTCGAGCAGCTCGAAGGCGCCGTGCAGCGCTTGCAGCAACAGGCCCGCGACAACGTGCTGGTGTTGTCGTGCGAGCCGACCATCGCCATGCGCTGGCTGATCCCGCGCCTGCCCCGCTTCCATGCCGCCAATCCCGACCTGCAGTTGCACCTGGTGGCCGCAGGCGGGCCACTTGACTTCGCCCGCACCGGGGTCGACCTGGCAATTCGCCGCGATGATTTTCACTGGGACAAGCAGCTGTACAACCAGAAGATCTGCGACGAATGGATCGGCCCGGTCTGCCATCCCGCCGCCCCCACCCAACTTGAAGGCCAACGCCTGCTGCACAGCGCCACCCGCCCCGGCGCCTGGCCCAACTGGCTGCGCCTGAGCGGCCAGCAGGCCCGACATACCGAGCGCGGCGACTACGAGCACTTCTACCTGTCGATTCAGGCCGCCAGCGCCGGCCTGGGCCTGGCCATGGCCTCAGCCCTGATGGTGCGCGACGAACTAGACAGCGGCCAATTACAGGCGCCGTTCGGCTTTGTGCGTGATGGCTCGGCATACCACCTGCTCAGCCCCAAGCCGCTAGAAGACGATGGCAAGCGCCAGCGCTTCGCCACGTGGGTGACGGGCGAATGCAGGAGCTGCCTGGCTCATCTGGGCTTGATACAGAACGACGAACCTGCACGGCCGTCGCCACCCCAGGTGCGATAACCCGCGGTATCCACATGAATACGCCCGGACAGATAGCGCCCCAGGCCCATGTTCCAGGCCTGGCCATACTGCTGCCAGAAACGGCACAGGGGGTTGGGGTCCGCCCAGTCGGGTAGCAGGATATCGACGGCGAACGCCCGGGTATGGGCGCTGTTGGCCGCCCCGCCGGCGCAGACGTTCAGGCGTGGGTCTCGATAGGCCGAAACCACCTCGAACTGGCGCAGGATGCCCTGGTCATGGAGCGTCTTGATCAGCGAGAGTGTCGAGCGCACCGCGGGCCAGTTGCTGGTGGGCGGCACGGCGAAGGGGGACGCGTGGCACAGCTTCCAGTCCGAAGCCGAACGCAGCAGTTGATGGATAGGCACCATGCCGTAAAGGCGGGCATCCACAAGCATCTCGCGAAATGGCCGTGTCTGATGGTCGCCGGCCCATTGAGCGAACAACCAGACATCACGCTCATCAGCCTTCGCCACCGCACACAACATGGCCAGCACCAGCGGCAGCCATCCAGCTCTTTTCATCCCTGCACCCCTTGCCACAGTATGTGCCACGCTGCCGAATACGGCTGCGCCCAACAAGGAGTTAAGCATGCACAAGATGGCAATACCGAGCCTTGCCGCCCTGGCCTTCAGCGGCCTTGCAGCCGCCGATGCGCGAATCGACCTGGGCGACGCCCAGCGCGTCACCCGCCTTTTCGCCTTCCCCAACAACTGCCACGTGATCTGTTATCGCGACTGGACCCTGGAGCAAACCGTAGAACACTATCTGACCCAAAGCGTTCGCCGCGACGGCCATGCCGCTGCCCAGGTACATGTAAGCCGCGACAACGATCGCCTGCACGCAACCATCAGTGGCGTACCCGCCAACTATGCAAAACCCCTGCGCAAGCTGCTCGACAGCGGTGATCTTGCCTATCAGGCAGCCACTCGACTGAACGAGGAAGGCAAATGGTCCTATGACTGGTATCTGTTCCTGCCACTGGGCATGGCCCTGCAGAATCGCCGCAGCATCGAACTGCTGCACTTCCCGCCGGACTACTCGCTGACCCAGGCCCAGGACTACCTACGCTCCAATACCACCGACCGCTGGGCCGAGCTGTTGACATTCAACGGTGTCGACGCCAGCCAGACCCCGGCCTACCAGACCATCATAGATATCGCTCCCATCGCCGCGCCCGCCAGCGCGGGTGAAACGCTGAAGGAAACCTACAGCTACTTCAAGGACTACCAGGTGCGCATGGTCAGCGAGATGACTCTGCAAAACCCCGCCAGGCCCCTGCCGATGGTGGCCTTCGGCGCGCCGGTACGCAGCTGGATCCAGCAGCAGTACGGGCCACAGGTAGATGTGCTGGGCCTGGTCAGCATCAGCCCGCAGCCAGGTGCCAAGGTGCCGGTGCTGGGTGCCAACCACCCTAGTGCCATCTGGTATGCCTCTAACAAGGACAGCCATGGTGGCGACCAGGATGCAGCCGATGCTGCTGGTTTGAAGATGATGGGGCAGGACCTGACGGCCGCCTGCTGGCAGGCGGGGATGGGGCGCAATCAGCGGGCCGACGCCAAGCTGACGCTGGATGCCTGCTCGAACAAGTGGCAGGTGACGCAGAAGAAACAGACCTGCGAACTGTTCTTCCGCACCGTGCGCAAGTACACGCCAGAGCAGGCCGCAGCCAAATGCAATACCGGCAGCGTGACCAGAAGCCTGCGCGACCTGGCCAAGCCGATGGAGGCCCAGCCACAGGACCTGTGAATGAAGCCCGCCCTGCTCAATCTTCGAGCAGGGTGCAGGCCATCACCAGCGCGTCTTCACGGCCGCCGGCAACCGGGTAATAGTCGCGGCGGCGGCCGATTTCGTTGAACCCGTAGCGCTCGTACAAACGATAGGCCGACTGGTTGCTGGCGCGCACTTCCAGGAAGCACTCGCGGCCATTGAGCTGGTAGGCCCGGGCCATCAGGTGCTCGAGCAGGCGCAGGCCCAGGCCGCGGCCCTGATTTTCCGGCTTGACGGTGATGTTGAGCAGGTGCGCCTCGTCGATGATCACGTTGATCACGCCGTGGCCCACCTGCTGCTGGCCGTCGAACATCAGCCAGACTTCGTACGACTTGAGCGCATCCTGAAAAATCCCGCGCGTCCAGGGATGACTGAACGCGGCATATTCGATCTTAAGTACGGCATCCAGATCCGCCTCGGTCATAGGGCGGAAACTGATCGAGTCACTCATTCAACGCTCTTCCAGCGCGCCATCAGCTGGCGCATGGCTTTCCAGACGTCCGCCTTGCGCTGCGGCTCGTCCATCAACAGTTCAAGGCCCGGCAAGGCCCAGGCTTCGCCCAGGCCCTCGAGCTTCAGGGGTTGGTAATAGGCTTCGCCGTCGACATTGGCGGCAAAGCGCAGCGCCGGCAGGCCGACCAGCCACAGGCAAGTGCACGGGGCGTCCTCCAGGCGCGCCTGGACAAAGCCCTGGACGAAATCGCGCGCCGCCTCCGGGCCCTGGTCCATGTTGCCGCGCACCAGCAGCGGCCAGCGCACCGGCTCGCCGATGATCTGCGGAGCGTCGGGCAGGCCGGCGGCGCGCAGCATGTCCTTGAGCAGCAGGTACGACGGGTCGCGGCTCTGGAACGGCTGGCCGGTGGCCAACTCCACCAGCAGCAGGCAGCTGCCGGCACGCAGCAACTGCAACGAGAAGCGCGGGGGTGGCACCGGGGCCGGGCGCGGTGGCGCGGCCTGCTCCTCGGCCTCGGCAGGCTTGGCGGCCGGCTTGGGCGCACTGCCCGGGCGCGGAATCTCGATTTTGGGCCGCTCGCCAGAGCGGGCCTGGGGAGTGGCCGGCGCCTCGCTGGCAGCCGGTGCCGGCCTTACGTCGAAATCGAGGTCCTCGACCGGCGCCACCGGCAGCAGCAGCTCGGGCCGCGACGGTGCGGCGAACGGCAGTTCGGCGCGCGGCAGCCAGTGCACCACTTGCATGGCGGAAAGGTAGGCGCGGCGACGGGGTTCGGTGAGCAAGGGGCGGGTTTCCGAGGGGTGAAGGCAATAGGGGATTCTAACGTGTACACCGTGGTTTTTGCAGCGCCTATCAGACCGAGCGCCGCGCGGGCGGCGCTCGGTCTGAATGCCACCACAAAAATCAAACCATACCCACTTACGCCATAAGGTTATCCCCCATTACAGACCAAGGGGTGAAAACCTCCCCCTCGGATGCAGTACAATCGCCCCCTTTTTCTTGGCAACGAGTCGAAGCCAATGATCGAACCCAAGCGCGTCCTGCGCGCCCTAGCCGAACACTGGGCCCTGATCGAGCCGCTGTGCGAGCGTTTCGACCAGGGCACCCTGAGCCTGGTCGAATTGCGTCAGCACGTGGCACGCCAGCAGGTCGAGAGCACCCCGCAGGACATCACCCAGCTGCTCGACGTGTGGATCCGCCTGGATATCCTGGTCCCGGTGGCCAAGAGCCCGAACCGTTTCGAGCTCAACGCGCAGATCCACGATTTCCTCGCCTACCTGCGCCGCGAACACCGGCTGGGCCTGTGTCTGGAGATCGAAGCCTACCTGCGCCATCTGGAGCGCCTGGCCGGGCATATCCAGGACGCCTTCGACAACCGCGACAGCGACGACCTGGCGCGCCAGCTGCGCCTGCTCGACATGCGCGTGCGCGATGTACTGAAGAAGCTCGACAACGACGAGCAGGCACTGGTAGCCGTGGCCGAGCGGGCCAAGACCAGCAACCGCCAGATCCCGCTGCGCCAGCGCTATGCCGAAGTACTGGCGACCTGGGACGAGTACGTCGAGCCGATGATCCAGTTGGTCAACGCCGATGGCGCCTTCGAACAGGGCGTGCGCAAGGTCGAGACCGTGCTGCTGAAGCTGCTGGGCGAACAGGCGCGCCTGGGCCACCTGGTCGACGACGACATGCTGTTGCGCACCCACGCGCGCATCCTGGAAATGCAGACCAGCGCCCAGCTGACCCTGCGCCACGCCCGCGAACTGCTGCTGCCTCTGCGTGAGGAAGCCCGCCGGCACAACGCCGTGACCCGTGGCGCCGCACTGGCCCTGTCGGTGATCCGGCGCAAGGGCATCGACGCCGTACCGCAAGCGGCCATGCCGATGTTCACCCGCCCGCAAAGCACTTTCCTCGGCAGCGCCAGCCAGGTCGAGACCTATGTCTACGCCCTGGCCCGCTTCGAGCCCAAGCCGGCGCGCTTCCCCAAGGCCCACAAGACCCAGTCCGGCGCCCTGCCCCGTGCACCGCGCACGGTCAAGGAAATGGCCGAACGCTGCGAACAGGCCCTGCCGCTGCCCGACCTGATGGTCTGGCTGCTGGAGCAGGAGCCCGAAGGCGCCACCGACGAGCTGCTGTACTGGTTCTCGCGCCTGTCGCGGGAAAAGCGCTTCAAGCGCGAACGCCTCGACCGCCGCGAGTACATCACCCAGGAACACCTGGTCAGCCTGCGCTCGTTCGCCCTGACTTCCAGCCGCGAAGACGCCGCCAGCGCGCCTACCGAATCCAACGCGAGCCCAGCCCATGCATCTTGATCTTTCCGAACTGTCCCAGCTCGCGCCAATCTTCCGCGAGCTGTTCAAAGGCTTCCACGTCAGCCGCCGCGACCCCGAGCTGTACGCCCAGCTGTCGAACTTCCAGGACCAGTACCGCACCCTGTTCAAGGCCCTGGGCTTCGAACTGGTGTGCGACACCCGTGGCTTCTACTACTTCGTGCCGGACATGACCGCCGCGCAGGTCAACAAGACCGCGCAGCGCCTGTCGCTGTTCACCTTCATCCTGGTCGAACACCTGGCCGACCAGGGCCGCGACCCGATGGCCGTGCTCGATGGCGGCAGCATCGGCCGTGACGAACTGCCATCGCTGCTGGACAAGTACCGCGACCTGTTCCTGCAGGCCGAAGTGCAAACCGTGGACGAGCTGGAAGAAAAAATCCTGCGCCGCATGACACAGCTCGGCTTCGCCTTCGAGGAAGGCGGCATCTACCGCTTCCTGCCGCCTATGCATCGCTTCCTCGACGTGTGCCTGGCCGTGCAGCAGGACCGCGACCTGGCAGCCACCCTGCACAGCGACCTGCCGCTGCCGACCCCGGTACTGGTCGAGGAAGAAAGCCCCGAAGAACTCAACCGCACCGACGACCCGCTCGACCTCAGCCCGTTCGAGGGCGAGGAAAGCGAAGAGGAAGCCCTGGCCCGGGCCATCCGCGAAGAGCAACAGGAGATTGACGCATGAGCCAGGAACGCTACGGCATCCGCCGCTTCGCACTGCTCAACACCGCCGGCTACAGCCTTGGCCTTTTCCCACTGGAACAGCCGCTGTCGGTCTACGGTGCCAACAACCTGGGTAAATCGGCGTCGATCAACGCCCTGCAGTTCCCGATCCTGGCGCGCATGTCGGACATGAGCTTCGGCAAGTACAGCCTCGAGCAGTCGCGCCGCTTCTACTTCGCCAGCGACACCTCGTACATTCTCTGCGAACTGAGCCTGCCCCACGGCCCGCACGTCATCGGCGTTGTCGGCCGCGGCCCGGGCGGCGGCTTCGGCCACCAGTTCTTTGCCTACAAGGGCGAACTGGACCTGGCCCACTATCAGAAGAACGACACCTGCCTGCGCCAGAAAGAGCTGTTCACCAACCTCGAGCGCCTGGGTATCAAGGCCTACGAGCTGAAGCCGGACGAACTGCGTCGTCTGCTGGTTGGTGGCCACACCTCGGTGCCGCTGGACCTGACCATGATCCCGCTGCGCTCGACCAGCGAGCAAAGCCTGAAAACCTTCCGCGCGTTGTTCATCAACCTGCTGCACATGCGCGAAATCACCGCCGCCAAGCTCAAGCAGCTGTTCCTCGACGCCTTCGAGCACAGCCTGCGCTCCGGCAGCGTCGACTACATCGCCGCCTGTGAGGAAGCCTTCCGCGACGTGCGCCGCATGGAACAGGACTACAACGCCCTGGTCGCCGCCGGCCCGCTGGTCGAGGCCCTGGCCGGTGGTGTGGCCCAGCGCGACATCCTGCGCGGCAAGCTGCACCGCATTTCGCCAGTGCTCGACACCCTGCTGGGCACTTGGCAGGAATACGCCATGGCTCGCAAGGAAGAGCTGGTGATCCAGGCCGAACACTACCGTGGCGAGCAGGACCGCCTGCAGAACGACCAGCGCGGCGGCACCCAGGAGCTGATGCGCCTGGAGCGTGAAATCACCGGTATCCAGCGCTGGCTGGGCGAGCTGTCGGTGCTCAAGCACCGCTTCGCCCTGGTCGATGACGTCAAGGTGCTGGAGCAGCAACTGCTGGCAGCCAAGGACGCCCACGACGAACTGGCTGGCGCCCTCGCCCAGTCGCGGCAGTTCAGCGCCGAAGACCTGGACGAACGCGTCCGCGACCTGGAAAAGCGCCTGAAGCAGGTCAAGCAACAGCTCGACCACGCCGACAACAACAGCTATGCCCGCCTGCGCGAAGAGTTCTCGCAGCAGGACGTCGACCGCCTGATGCGCCTGTTCAACGGCGCACTGTTCAGCCTGCCGCTGGGTGACCGCGGTATCGAACTGGACGACAGCGACCTGTGGGTAAAATCGCTGGAAGCGGTGCTCGATGGCTTCAAGGGCGAACGCTTCGAAGCCCCGGGCCTGTCCATCGACCTTTCGCACATCGACCCACCGGCACTGCAGGCCCTGGCCGACCGCGCCGCCCTGCGTGACCAGAAAGAGCGCCTGGAAAAAGAGCTGAAGCAGCTCAAGACCCAGCAAGCCGTAGCCGCCGACCGCTCCGCCTCCAAGGCGCAGACCGAAGCCCTGTACCAGGAAGTACTGGACGCGCAGAAGGCGCTGGAAGACTTCCGCCGCAGCGAAACCCTGGCCGCCGAAGAGCCCGAGAAACTGGAACAGCTGTCGCAGCTCGAAGCCGCCCAGGATGAACTCAAGCGCTCCAGCGACGCTTTCACCGAACGAGTCCAGCAACTGTCGGCCAAGCTGCAACTGGTCGGCCGACAGATCGGCGACCTCGAGGCCAAGCAGCGCACCTTGGAAGACGCCCTGCGCCGTCGCCAGCTGCTGCCGGCCGACCTGCCCTATGGCACGCCGTACATGGAAGCCATCGACGACTCGATGGACAACCTGCTGCCGCTGCTCAACGACTACCAGGACAGCTGGCAGAGCCTGCAGCGGGTGGACAACCAGATCGAGGCGCTGTACGCCCAGGTGCGCCTGAAAGGCGTGGCCAAGTTCGACAGCGAAGACGACATGGAACGCCGCCTGCAGCTGCTGGTGAACGCCTATGCGCACCGCACCGACGAAGCCCTGACCTTGGCCAAGGCCCGCCGCGCCGCGGTCACCGACATCGCCCGGACCTTGCGCAACATCCGCAGCGACTACGACAGCCTCGAGCACCAGCTGGCCCTGTTCAACCGCGAGATCAACAGGCGCCAGGTATCCAACCTGGAGAGCTTCCGCGTGGTGCTGGCGCCGAACAAGGAAGCGCTCAAGCACATCGACCAGATCATCCACAGCGCCGGTCAATACGAAGAAGGCGAAACCCTGTCGGTATTCGACCTGACCCAGAGCGCCGAGCAGGACAACAAGAACGAAGAGGCCAAGGAATACCTGGCACGGCTGGTGGCGGCCAACCACAACCAGCTGGGCCTGAAGGACCTGTTCGAGCTGGCGTTCGAGATCACCAAGGTCAACGGCCAGCCGGTGATCCACGCCGACATTGACGGCGCGGCATCCAACGGCACCACCATGACCATCAAGGCGCTGACCAACATGTACCTGTTGCTGCACCTGATGGACCGCGACCTGGCCGGGCGCATCCGCCTGCCGTACTACCTGGACGAAGCGGCGGACATCGACGAACGCAACCAGGCTGCGCTGCTGGAAACCAGCCTGCAGCTGGGCTTCGTCCCGATCCTGGCGAGCGTGAAGCCGCAGGTGTCTGCGCGCGTGGCGATCGACCTGGAAGGTGGCAGCGGGCCGAATGGCATCTACATCGACGAGGCGGACTGGAAGTTCATCAGCCGTCGGGATGAGGTGAAGGCGGTTGTGCGTGAGGATCATCAGGCCGAGGAATTGGCCTGAGGTAATTGGGGCCGCTTTGCGGCCCTTTCGCCGGGCAA
>NZ_JBNRIJ010000032.1:13920-18937 GCF_053557675.1 Pseudomonas sp. XP1
TGGGAGCTGGCTTGCCGGCGATGGAGGCCAAAGGCCTCCCGGCGATCTGTCAGGCTATCAATGCGCCCAAGGCAGAATCGGAATCGCTGTCACCGCATTCTGCGGGCTACCTTCGACTATCCGGTCGCTATACACCAGGTACACCAGCGTATTGCGCTTCTTGTCCAAAAAGCGCACCACCTGCATGGTCTTGAACACCAGCGAGGTGCGCTCCTTGAACACTTCCTCGCCATCCTTCAGCTCACCCTTGAAATTGATCGGCCCCACCTGACGACAGGCAATCGATGCCTCCGCCCGGTCCTCCGCCAGCCCCAGCCCACCCTTCACGCCGCCGGTCTTGGCCCGCGACAGGTAGCAGGTCACGCCCTCGACCTTGGGGTCGTCGAACGCCTCGACCACAATGCGGTCATTCGGCCCGAGGAACTTGAACACGGTGGATACCTGGCCAATTTCCTCGGCCCCGGCCAGCATTGGCAGCACCAATGCCGCCACACCGATTACCCGCTTCAGCAGGCTCATACCAGCACCAGGTTGTCGCGGTGCACCAACTCCGGTTCTGCGCTGTAGCCCAGCAGGCCTTCGATGGCATCCGACGGCTGGCCGATGATCTTCTGCGCTTCCAGGGCGCTGTAGTTGGCCAGCCCGCGGGCCACTTCCAGGCCGTCCGGGCCCACGCACACCACCATCTCGCCACGACGGAAGCTGCCCTGCACGGTTTTCACGCCAACCGGCAGCAGGCTCTTGTTGGCCTGGCGCAGCGCCTGCACGGCACCGGCATCCAGCACCAGGGTGCCACGGGTCTGCAGGTGACCGGCGAGCCACTGCTTGCGTGCCGCAAGCATGCCGCGCTCGGGCGACAGCAAGGTACCCAGGCGTTCGCCAGCCTTGAGGCGATCCAGCACGCGCTCGATGCGGCCACCGATGATGATGGTATGGGCACCGGAACGGGCTGCCAGGCGCGCGGCGCGCAGCTTGGTCTGCATGCCGCCACGGCCCAGAGCGCCACCGGTACCGCCGGCCACCGCGTCCAGTGCCGGGTCGTCGGCGCGGGCCTCGTAGATCAGCTGGGCTTCGGGGTTGTTGCGTGGGTCGGCGTCGAACATGCCATCGCGGTCGGTGAGGATCACCAACAGGTCGGCCTCGACCAGGTTGGCCACCAGCGCCGCCAGGGTGTCGTTGTCGCCGAAGCGGATCTCGTCGGTAACCACGGTATCGTTTTCGTTGATCACCGGCACCACGCCCAGGTCGACCAGCGTGCGCAGGGTGCTGCGGGCGTTCAGGTAGCGCTTGCGGTCGGACAGGTCGTCATGGGTCAGCAGGATCTGCGCGGTGTGCTTGCCGTGCTCGCCGAAGCTCGACTCCCAGGCCTGCACCAGGCGCATCTGGCCGATCGAGGCAGCCGCCTGCAGCTCGTTCATCGCACTCGGTCGCGACGTCCAGCCCAGCTGGCTCATGCCGGCAGCCACGGCCCCGGAGGAGACCAGTACCAACTCCACGCCTGCCTCACGCAGCGCGACCATCTGCTCGACCCAAACGGCCATGGCACCGCGGTCGAGGCCCTTGCCATCGGCGGTCAGCAGAGCACTGCCAATCTTCACGACCCAGCGCTTGGCGCCCGTCACCTTGCTTCGCATCTTCTTCCAACCTATGTCGAATCTGTAGATACCGTGGATACAAAAACGCCGCTCCAAAGAGCGGCGTTTAGTGTACTGCAACCGGTCAGTCGCGCACGTAAATGATTTCCGGGCCGTCTTCGTCGTCCTCGAAATCATCGTCCCAACCGTCATCGTCGCCGATGTCGTGCACGCTCTTGACGCCGGTACGGCGCAGGGTACGGGCATCGTCCAGGGCCTGCAGCTGGGCACGGGCTTCGTCTTCGATGCGCTGGTCGAGGTCGGCCAACTCTTCGGCGTAGGCCGGGTCGTTGGCCAGGCGGTCGGCGCGGTCTTCGAGGTAGCGCATCAGGTCGTGGCTGAGCTTTTCGGTGCCCTGCTTGGAGATGGCCGAGATCACGTAGACCGGGCCTTCCCACTGCAGGCGCTCGACCACTTCCTTGACCCGCTCGTCGCGCTCGTCGTCCATGACCATGTCGGCCTTGTTAAGCACCAGCCAGCGTTCACGCTCGGCCAGCGACGGGCTGAAGCGGGTCAGCTCGTTGACGATGACCTCGGCGGCATCGGCCGGGCTGCTTTCATCCAGCGGCGCCATGTCCACCAGATGCAGCAGCACGCGGGTACGCGCCAGGTGCTTGAGGAAGCGGATACCCAGGCCGGCGCCTTCGGAAGCACCTTCGATCAGGCCGGGAATGTCGGCGATGACGAAGCTCTTCCAGCGGTCGACGCTGACCACGCCCAGGTTGGGCACCAGGGTGGTGAACGGGTAGTCGGCCACTTTCGGCTTGGCGGCCGAAACCGAACGAATGAAGGTGCTCTTGCCAGCATTCGGCAGGCCCAGCAGGCCGACGTCGGCCAGCACTTTCATTTCCATCTTCAGGTCGCGCTGCTCACCCGGCTTGCCCGGGGTGGTCTGGCGCGGCGCACGGTTGGTGCTGGACTTGAAACGGGTGTTGCCCAGGCCGTGCCAGCCACCTTGGGCGACCATCAGCTTCTGGCCCGGGGTGACCAGGTCACCGATCACTTCCTGTGTGGAGGCGTCGATCACGGTGGTACCGACCGGCACACGTAGGAACAGGTCGTCGCCTTTCTTGCCGGTGCAGTCGGTGCTGCCGCCGTTGGCGCCACGCTGGGCCTCGTGATGACGGGTGTAGCGATAGTCGACCAGGGTGTTGAGGTTTTCGTCGGCGATCATGTACACCGAACCACCGTCGCCACCGTCACCACCGTTGGGGCCACCGTTTTCGATGAACTTCTCGCGACGGAAGCTCATGCAACCGTTGCCACCGTCACCGGCCTTGACCCGAATGGATACTTCGTCAACAAACTTCATTCAAAACCGCCTCTCGCCTGTTGGCGAGTTGAATACCTGAAAAACCTGAGGCTCTTGCAAAAATGAGCGCGGCGGCCCCGTACGACCGTAGAAACCCACGCCGGCAGCCCATACAAACAGCTTTGCAAGAGGCTCACCACAAACGAAAAAGCCCCGTCGCATGACGGGGCTTCTGGAGCGACGTCGCGATTAAGCGGCGACGATGCTCACGTAACGGCGCATGAACTCGCCTTTCTTCTCGAACTTGATCACGCCTTCGATCTTGGCGAACAAGGTGTGATCCTTGCCCATGCCAACGCCGTAGCCAGCGTGGAATTCGGTGCCGCGCTGACGGACGATGATGTTGCCTGGCTTGATAGCCTGGCCGCCATACATCTTCACGCCAAGGCGTTTCGATTCTGAGTCGCGACCGTTACGAGTACTACCACCAGCCTTCTTGTGAGCCATGGTTCAATTCTCCAAATAAATTCAGGGGATCTAGGGGATTAAGCCTGGATACCGGTGATTTTGATCTCGGTGAACCACTGGCGGTGGCCCATACGCTTCATGTGGTGCTTACGACGACGGAACTTGATGATGCGAACCTTGTCGTGGCGGCCTTGCGAAACGACTTCGGCCACTACTTTAGCGCCAGCAACAACTGGAGCACCGATGGTGACTTCTTCACCGTTGGCGACCAGCAGGACGCGATCGAAGGTCACGGATTCGCCAGTGGCGACTTCCAGTTTTTCGATCTTGAGGAATTCACCTTCAGCGACTTTGTACTGCTTGCCGCCGGTAACGATTACTGCGTAAGACATGGTATTTCTCCGATAATCCTGCTCACCCAGCGCTTTATATGATGAGTATTGGCTGGCATGGCTGCACAGGGCTGGAACGGCCCGGCGCAATTGCGTAAGGCAGGTGCTGCCCAGGAAGTTAGGGTGCGCGATTGTACGCAACCGCGGTTTTGCTTGCAAGTACCGCCCCCGGGGCGCTGGCACCGCGCCTTGACACACCGGGACCCGCGACCTAGCATGCCGCGCAACCTCACTGGAGCAGCCGATGCAACCCCAATCCTTCTACCGCGCGGTGGCTGATGATTTCAGCGCCGTCGACGAGATCATCAAGAAGCAGCTGACCTCGCGCGTGCCGCTGGTATCGAAGATCGGCGACTATATCACGTCCGCCGGTGGCAAGCGCCTGCGCCCCCTGCTGGTGCTGCTGTGTGGCAAGGCCCTGGGCCGCGAAGGCGACGACCTGCGCCTGCTGGCTGCCACCATCGAATTCCTGCACACCGCTACCCTGCTGCACGACGACGTGGTCGACATGTCTGGCATGCGCCGTGGCCGCTCCACCGCCAATGCCCTGTGGGGCAACGCACCAAGCGTGCTGGTGGGCGACTTCCTCTATTCGCGCTCGTTCGAGATGATGGTCGAACTGGGCTCGATGCCGGTCATGCAGATTCTGTCCAAGGCCACCCGCGTGATTGCCGAAGGTGAAGTGCTGCAACTGTCGCGGGTACGCGACGCCAGCACCACCGAGGAAGTCTACATGGAGGTCATCCGCGGCAAGACCGCAATGCTGTTCGAAGCTTCGACCCACAGCGCCGCCGCGCTGGCCGAAGCCACCGACGAACAGCGCGAGGCCCTGCGTACCTTTGGTGACCACCTGGGCGTGGCGTTCCAGCTGGTCGACGACCTGCTGGACTACAAGGGCGATTCGCAGACCCTGGGCAAGAACGTCGGCGACGACCTGGCCGAAGGCAAGCCTACCCTGCCGCTGATCTACACCATGCGCGAAGGCACCGCCGAACAGGCTGCGCTGGTGCGCCAGGCGATCCAGAAGGGCGGCCTGGAAGACCTGGAGCAGATTCGCGTGGCGGTAGAAGAGTCGGGTGCACTGAAGTATACGGCGGAGCTGGCGCGTGACTATGTGAAGCGTGCGATCCAGTGCCTGGAAGTGCTGCCGGCCAGCGAATATCGTGATGCGCTGGTCGAGCTGAGCGAGTTTGCGGTCGCGCGTACTCACTGATAGACCGAGTCGTATTCTTCGCGGGCTTGCCCGCTCCCACAGGGACCGCGCAAGTCC
Source organism: Pseudomonas sp. XP1 (assembly GCF_053557675.1). Lineage (NCBI taxonomy): Bacteria > Pseudomonadati > Pseudomonadota > Gammaproteobacteria > Pseudomonadales > Pseudomonadaceae > Pseudomonas > Pseudomonas sp. XP1. The sequence continues at coordinate 18,937 of NZ_JBNRIJ010000032.1, forward strand.
C
>NZ_JBNRIJ010000032.1:19090-56976 GCF_053557675.1 Pseudomonas sp. XP1
GTTTGTTTGAGGAACCGAAGTGAGCACTCTGCCACCCTGCCCGAAATGCAACTCCGAATACACCTATGAGGATGGCACTCAGCTGATCTGCCCTGAATGTGCCCACGAGTGGTCGGCCAGCGGCGACGCCGAAGCGGCCAGCGACGAGGTGGTGAAGAAGGACTCGGTCGGCAACATCCTGCAGGACGGCGACACCGTCACCGTGATCAAGGACCTCAAGGTCAAGGGCTCGTCCCTGGTGGTCAAGGTCGGCACCAAGGTCAAGAACATCCGCCTGTGCGACGGCGATCACGACATCGACTGCAAGATCGACGGCATCGGCGCCATGAAGCTGAAGTCCGAGTTCGTGCGCAAGGTCTGATTTTCCATAAAACCGCCAATTGGCGCTTGCTATTAAGATAATAAGAATTATTCTCATTGGAACTGCTTTCCAAGGAGAATAGCCATGACTTATCTGATCGACGCCTGGCTGGACCGCCCTCACCCTTACCTGCGCATCCTTCATCGGGAAACCGGCGAAGTGTGCGCGGTGCTTGAAGAAGAAGCGCTCGACGAGCTGCGTGACCAGGGCGACCTGGACATGAGCGGGCTGAATTCGAGTGAACCTGGGGTGCTCAAGGAGCTGGTGCGGAATCTGTTTCTATTTTGCTATGCGCGGGCGTTGCGCCCCGGGGGAACAGACTGGAACTGACGGACCTGGCGAGGGCTTCGCCCTCGGTCGCGACACAAGGCCGCTCCTACAGAAGATTGCGTTCCCCTGTAGGAGCGGCCTTGTGCCGCGAAAGGGCCGCAAAGCGGCCCCAGCGGTATTACAGAACGTCGAGCAGCTCGACGTCGAATACCAGCACGCTGTGCGGCGGGATGCTGCCAACGCCTTGGGCGCCATAGGCCAGCTCGCTCGGCACGTACAGGCGCCATTTGCTGCCAGCGTTCATCAGCTGCAGGGCTTCGGTCCAGCCAGCGATCACACCACCTACCGGGAATTCAGCCGGCTGACCACGGTCGTAGGAGCTGTCGAACACAGTGCCGTCGATCAGGGTGCCGTGGTAGTGGGTGCGCACGTTGTCTTCGCGGGTCGGCTTGGCGCCTTCACCTGCGGTCAGTACTTCGAACTGCAGGCCCGAAGCCAGGGTGGTGATGCCGTCACGCTTGGCGTTCTCGACCAGGAATGCCTTGCCAGCGGCAGCAGCGGCTTCAGCCTTGGCAGCTGCTTCGGCTTGCATCACGTCGCGGATGACCTTGAAGCTGGCCGACAGGTCGGCTTCGCTGACGCGGCTGTCGGCGCCATTGAAGGCGTCGGTCAGGCCGGCCAGGATGGCTTCCAGGCTGACGCCTGGTGGCGGGTTGTCGCGCAGTTGGCCGCCCAGCTGACGGCCGATGCCGTAGCTGACGCGAGTTTCGTCGGTGGACAGGTTGAGTTCGGACATTGTCGTGCTCCACTGCAGGGCGCAGTGAAGCCGCGCCCTTGATGAAAAGGGCGAGCAGCCTAGCACACTGGGGCGCTGCGAGCAGCTACCAGGCCGAGCGCTGGGAAATCGGCACCTTCAAGTCTTCTTCCGGGTGCGTGCCCATGCCGCACATTTCGTCCTGTACCGACCAGTGCACCAGGTTCATCGAGACCATGGGGATGGTTTGCAGCAACTTGCGCGCATCCTCCACCGAATGCACGCGCAAGCGTTCACCACGGGCATCGGACAGGGGGTGGGGGTGGCCTTTGATCCGGGCCTCTAGCAGGTAGTCCCCGCCTTCGATGGCGATCAGGTTCAGTTCGTCGACATGGCCAGCCCTGGCCTCGGTGTTGAGCTGATGCAGGTTCATGAGAGCACCTCGCGATGGGAACCACGCATGAGAGCTCATTTTTTGTACAGAAAGGGCGAATGCACAAGGCATGACCGACGCCGCTCGTCAGGTGGACCGTGCCGACCTCTTCGCGGGCTTGCCCGCTTCCACAGGGATTGCGAAGAGGCCTGAAAGGCTCAGTGCTTGGTCAGCTTGTCCAGGTAGCCCATGCAGAATGCCGAGACCACGAAGGTCATGTGGATGATCACATACCACATCAGGTAATCGGTGGAGATGTTCTGTGCGTCCATGAACACCCGCAGCAGGTGGATGGACGAAATGGCCACGATCGACGCGGCAACCTTCATCTTCAGCGACGAAGAGTCCATCTTGCCCAGCCAGTTGAGCTTTTCCTTGCTCTCGTCGATGTCCAGTTGCGAAACGAAGTTCTCGTAGCCGGAGATCATCACCATCACCAGCAGGCCACCCACCAGCGACATGTCGATCAGCGACAGGATCACCAGGATCAGGTCGGCTTCGCTGAGGGCGAAGACGTTGGGCAGGACGTGGACCACTTCCTGGAAGAATTTCAGCGCCAGGGCCAGCAGGCCGAGGGACAGGCCGAAGTAGATGGGGGCGAGCAGCCAGCGCGAGGCATACATCGCGTTTTCGAGGATACGTTCCATGGAGTGTCGGGACTCATCAGGTGACTAAAAAAGCGACGGCGAGTATAGCCAGCCACCTGTTACAGCAAAAGCCCAGGGCTGCCATGCAGCCCATTCGCTTGTAGGAGCAGCCTTGTGCCGCGAATGGGCCGCGAAGCGGCCCCCTGCATCAATCAGGTCTCAGGATGAAACTGGTAATCCCCCAGATTCCGACACCGCTCACCGTTGATCCGCCGCAACTGCGCCTGCAAATGCAAACACCAGATCTGCGGATCCTCGGCCACCTGGTACCCATGCAAGGTCAGGCTGTCGACAATGGCATTGAGCACCGATTCGGCCACCAGCGGCCCATGGAACGGCCCTTGTGCCTTGATCGCGGACGGTTGTTCGCCGGCCATGCCGGCGGCAAACAGCAGCGTCCACATGCCGTTGTCCCCGGCCAGCGGACGAATGCTGCATTCGATGCGGGTCACCAGGCCCAGGCACTGGCGAGTGAGGCTGAGATTGCGCATGGCCGCGCCCCCTCCAATAAGCCTTGTTCAGCCTGAAATTCAGGCTGTCTCCATCCTGAACGCTGATACCGTCCTTAAGTTCCAGCATAGAAGAACGGTAAAGAAAGATGGAAAACCGGCGCTGAACGGTAGCACATCGCCGCTAGCGCCGGTTTATTGACTCAGGCAGGCTTGGCCTGGGCAATCACCTCTTCCAGGCGTTCTTTCTCCGCCTTCTCGATTTCTTCCTCGCCAATCATCTCGGCGATCTCGCGCAGGCGCTCCACCACCCGGGCGTTGACGCTGCCTTCGGTGAACTGACCCTTGTCATCCAGCACACCGGCCTCCTCGCCCACCAGCAGGCTCAACGCCTCGTCGGCCTGGCTGACCGCGTACACGTGGAACATGCCATTCTCCACCGCCTGAAGCACGCGCTCGTCGAGCATCAGCGTGGCAACGTTGGCACGCGGGATGATCACCCCCTGCTCACCGGTCAGGCCACGCGCCTCGCACAGGCGGAAGAAGCCCTCGATCTTCTCGTTGACCCCACCCACTGCCTGCACTTCACCAAACTGGTTGATCGAGCCAGTGATGGCGAAGCACTGCTTGAGCGGCGTGCGCGACAATGCCGAAATCAGCGTGCAGGCTTCACCCAGCGAGGCGCTGTCACCGTCCACATAGCCGTAGGACTGTTCCAGGGCGATGCTCGCCGAAATCGCCAGCGGGAACTCCTGGGCATAGCGGCTGCCCAGGTAGCCGGTGAGGATCATCACCCCCTTGGAGTGGATCGGCTGGCCTAGGTTGACCTCACGCTCGATGTCGACGATACCGCTGCCACCCGGGTACACGGTGGCGGAGATACGCGCCGGCATGCCGAAGGCCGAATCGCCCACTTCGAGCACGGTCAGGCCGTTGCACTTGCCGATGGCCGCGCCTTCGGTGTCGATCAGGATGATGCCGGCGAGCATGTCGTCCAGCACCCGCTGCGAAACACGCCCGGTGCGGGTGGCCTTGGCCTTGAGCGCACGCTCGATGTGCCCGGCGTCGGTCATTTCGTCACTGGCCAGCTGGCGGATGAAATCGGCTTCGCTGACCAACTGGAACAGGTCGCCGATACGCGCCGACAGGCGCGACTGGTTTTCCGCCAGGCGGGCGCTGTAGGTAGCCAGACGCGCCACCGCGTCACTGGTCAGTGGCGCCATGCCTTCTTCGTTGGTGCGGGTGCGCAACAGCTGGGCGAACTGCTCCAGGTTCTCGTCGACCATGGGCATGTCTTCGTCGAAGTCCACCAGCACCCGGAACATCTCCTGGAAGTCCGGGTCGTGGTCCTGCAGCGCGTAATACAGCTGACGCGAGCCGATGATGACCAGCTTGATGTTCAGCGGGATCATCTGCGGCGTCAGGCTGACGGTAGCCACCCGGCCCAGCTCGCCCAGTGGCGACTCCATCTTCAACTTGCGCGACTGCAGCGCACGCTTGAGCGCGTCCCAGACGAACGGCTCGCCCAGCATCTTCTCGGCTTCCAGAATCAGGAAGCCGCCGTTGGCGCGGTGCAGCGCACCCGGGCGCAGCTGGCGGTACGAGGTGTACAGCGCACCCTGGTCGGTGCTGTATTCGATACGGCCAAACAGGTTGTCGTATGTCGGGTGCGGCTCGAACACCACCGGCGCACCGCCGTCGGCGTGGTGGCCGACCACCAGGCTCGGGGCGTACTGCTCTTCCAGCAGCTTGCGCGCGGCCGCGTCGGTCTTGCTGTCATCGACCAGTTGCTCGACCACGGTACGCAGCAGGTTCAACTGCACCGACTGCAGGTAGGCGCAAACCGCGGCGTTCTCGGCGTACTTCTCCGACAGCGGCGCCAGCAACGGTTGCAGGGCCAGGGTGATGGTTTCTTCGTTGAGCTGGCGCAGTTGGTTGTTCGACTCGCGTTTCCATTGCGGCAGGCTGGCCAGCTCTTCGTTCAGGCGCTCCTCGAGCAGGGCGATATCCTCGTGGAACTGCTCGCGCACCTCCTCTGGCAACTGGGCGAATTCGGCTTCGTCCAACGCCTTGCCGTCGGCCATCGGCGTGAAGGCGACGTTGCTGGCGTCACGGTACAAGGCCACGTCCTTTTCCAGCGAGGCGCGCTCGATCACATCCAGGGCGCGGTCGTAACGCTGGTTGAAGGCGCGGTCGATGGCGCCCTTCTTCTGCTGGTACGACGGGTGCTCGAACACCGCCGGGAAGGTCGACAACAGGTTGTCGATCAGCCCGTTCATGTCCGCGATGAACGCCCCGGCGCTGCCGGACGGCAATTCCAGCGCGCGGGGTTCACGGGTGTCATCGAAGTGGTTGACGTAAACCCAGTCGGCCGGGGTCTGCTGGCGCTTGCCCTCGGCCTTGAGGTAGCGCTTGACGAACGAGAAGCGGCCGGTACCAGGCTCGCCCATCACGTACACATTGTAACCAGGGCGCGGCATGGCCACGCCGAACTGCAGGGCCTCGACAGCACGCTCCTGGCCCAGGACTCCGCGAAACGGCTCCAGATCGTCGGTATTGGTAAAGGCAAACTGCTCGGGGGAGAAACGCCGGGTCAGGGCTTCAGGCGCGAGACGCAGGCGCGCAGCGACAGGATCGGGCATTGGGTTTCCTTACTTCGGCGGGGCAGATACGCAGCATTCTGGCGCTGCCCGCGCGCGCCTTGCAAGGCTCCACGGGACTTTATGTCGCAGCCGATGCGGGTCATGTAACAGCAAATTTTTCGCAATCAACAACGCAACTCTTAGATCGTGCCTAAACTCCAAGCTGCGCGGGTGGGTTAAAAGCTTTCCCGACCTGGCAACCGAGTTGCCAGAAACCCTGACCCTTGGTTAAGTCAAATAGAGAACAAATGCTATGAAACGGATTCTTCTGGGTACTCTGTTCACCGTGGTCTCGATCAATGCCATGGCCGAAGCGCCAGGCGGCCCGAACTGCGGCTGGGGCAACATGCTGTTCGAAGGCCAGCGCGGCACTCCGGCACACTTCCTGGCTTCTACCACCAATGGCACCTCCGGTAACGCCACCTTCGGCATGACCTCCGGCACCAACGGCTGCTCGACCAAAGCGTCGCTGACCTACGGCGGCAAGTCCTGGTTCGCCATGAACGGCATGATGAACGAACTGTCCGAAGACATGGCCATGGGCCAGGGCGAAGCGCTGACCACCTATGCCGTGGTTCTGGGCGTGGCTCCGGAAGACCGTGGCTACTTCGCATCGGTCACCCACCAGCACTTCAACCAGATCTTCAGCAGCGCCGACGTCACTGCCGAAACCGTCCACAGCAACACCCTGGCTGTTCTGAAGAACGACCCACGCCTGGCCAAATACGCAACCGAGGCCTGAGTGCAGCTGCTCCCGCCCCGACCCCGGGGCGGGTTTCGCCTTTTTTCGGCATCGTTAAGAAGTAGTTGCCCGACATGCTCAAACGCTTCGTATCCCTGGCGCTGTGTGCCTGCGCCCCTGTTCATGCCGCGCCCGTGCTGGACCAAGGCCGTGTCCAGCAACTGGCCAACACCCCTTACTGGATTGCCCTGGGCCATTACGAAACCGCCAAGCTGGGTGGCTGGCGCAGCTATGTGGACGATGATGCGTTCTTCCTTGCCGAGGATGGCGCGCACCACCCCGACCAGGAGCTGCAAGCCACGGTCGAAGCGCTGTACGCCCCGGCCAGCCTCGGCGACAAGCATGCCCAGTGCGTGTTCCCGGCACGCACCCGCTGGCTGCGCGAACAGCTCGACCTTCAGAACCTGCCGCAACCGGACTGTAAGGAATTCACCACCTGGTACCAATCGATCGACCCGCACAGTGCGGCGCTGATCTTCCCGGCGGCCTACCTGAACAGCCCGTCATCGATGTTCGGCCACACCTTGCTGCGCATCGACCAGTCCAACACCCGCAGCGACGACACCACGCTGCTGAGCTACGCGATTAACTTCGGCGCCTATATCGAAGGCAGCGACAACAGTATCCTGTACGCCTGGAAGGGCCTGATGGGCGGCTACCCTGGCCTGTTCGCGCTGATGCCCTACCAGGAAAAACTGTCCGAATACCGCAGCCTGGAAAACCGCGACCTCTGGGAGTACCAGTTGGACCTGACCCCGGAAGAAACCGGGCGCATGGTCGAGCATGTGTGGGAGTTGAAGCAGATCCAGTTCGACTATTTCTTCTTCGACGAAAACTGCTCGTACCGCCTGCTGGAACTGCTGCAGGTGGCCCGACCAAGCCTGGACCTGACCTCGCAGTTCCCGCTGACCGCCATCCCGACCGACACGGTGAAGGCCGTGAAGCAGTCCGGCCTGGTCGCCAGCGAGACGTACCGCCCCTCTCGCGAACGCGAACTGCTGGCCCGGGCCGAGCCGCTCGATCACGACGAAAAGCGCCAGGTGCTGGCTGCAAGCGCCGATACCTCGCACCTGCAGAGCCCCGAGTTCAAGGCCCTGCCCCGCCAGCGCCAGGCGCTGGTGCAGGATGCCGCGTACCGCCTGGAGCGTTACCGCGCCAATGGCCAGGAGCGCGACCCTGGGCAGGCCAAGCGCAGTTTCGAACTGCTGCGGGCGATCAACAGCAACCCGCCACCGCCCCTGCAGATCGAGCGCCCGGGCCTGCCCGAGGACGGCCACGACTCGCGCACCTGGCAGTTGGGCGTGGGCACCCGCGAAGACCGCGCCTACGCCGAATACGGCCTGCGCATGGCCTACCACGACCTGAATGACAACGCCTATGGCTTCCCGCTGGGGGCGCAGATCGAGATCCTGCAGCTGAAGCTGCGCCAGTACGAAGGCAATGACTGGCAGGTGCAGCGCCTGGACCTGGCCACCATCCGCTCGCTGACGCCGCGCAACGAGCTGCTCAAGCCTTGGTCGTGGCAGGTGGCCGGCGGGCTGGAGCGGGTGCCGGGCAAGCATGATGACGAAGTGCTGGTGAGCCATGTGAATGGCGGGGCCGGCGGCACCTGGCAACTGGCCGACGGGTTGCTGGGCTTCGCCTTGGGCACGGTGCGGGTCGAGCACCACAATGATTTTGCCCAGTTCATCGCCCCGGCGGCGGGCTTCAATGGCGGGCTGCTGTGGCGCAACGGGCTGGGCAACATGACGCTGGAGGCCAAGGGCGACTACTTCACCAATGGCGAGGTGCGGCGCAGTGTGAGCCTGAACCAGCAGTGGGAGATCAGCCAGAATCTGGGCCTGCGGTTGAGTGCTTCGCGGGAGTTCAGCCACCTGGCCACGGCGCAGAACGAGGTGATGCTGGAGTTGAAGTGGTATCACTACTGAGGCCGCCTTGCGGCCTTTCGCGGGCGTGCCCGCGAATGGGCCTGTGAGGTCAGCAGAGCAGTGTGAACCAACCGAGTCTTTGACACTGTTTTGACGGCCCCCCGACAAACCGCCACCTAGACTTTCCAGTATCAACCGGAGGGTTTTGTGGTTATGTCGCGGTACTGGTTTGGCGTGTGCATGGCGTTGATGCTGTCTGGTTGCGAAACCACCCACGAGCAGATGGTCAACCAGGGCTATCCCCCCGCCTATGCCGATGGCTTTCAGGACGGCTGCAGCAGCGGCCGCCAGGCGGCAGGGCTGATGGTCGGCGGCTTTCGCAAGGACGTGCCGCGCTACCTGCACGAGCGCCAGTACGAAAGCGGCTGGGACGACGGCTTTCGCCAGTGCCACGCCATGCAGGACAGCGAAGAACAGCGCCAGTACCACGAGCGCTTCTGGGACCAGCGCGAGCGCGACTGGGAGCAGGAAAAGGACCGCGACGCCGCACGCGCCTATCGCCACAACTGAGTCGCAAACGGACATCCCTTGAAACCGGCGGCCTGCGATGATGGTCTCCTGCACAAGGAGGCCACGCATGAGCCGAGCATTCGTCAACGAAGACCAGGCCGCCGCCCAGGCTGATCAGCCAGTCGAGCGACGGGTCAGCGAACAACCCAACTACGTGACCGCCAGCGGCCTGCGCCAGCTGCAGGAGCGCGTGGCTGAACTGAACGCCCTGCGCAGCGAACTGCAGGCACAGGGCGAACGTGGCGACAAGCAGCGCCTGGCGGATACCGAACGGGACCTGCGCTACTTCAGCGCGCGAGTGCAGAGTGCCCAGGTGGTGCCGGCGGCGACGTCGCACAGCAAGGTGCAGATTGGTAGCCGGGTGCGGTTTGTCGATGGGCAGGACCAGGAGCAAGTAGTAAGGCTGGTGGGTGAGGATGAAGCGGATGCCGGGCGGGGGTTGATCAACTGGGGTTCGCCGTTGGGGCGGGCTTTGCTCGGGGCGGGGCCTGGGGATGAGGTGGTCTGGCGGCGGCCGGTGGGGGAGCAGGTGATCGAAGTAGTTGAGATTTTGGGTGAAGGTTGAGGGCCCTGGGGGCTGCTTTGCAGCCCATCGCGACACAAGGCCGCTCCCACAGGAGTACGCGGTTCCCTGTGGGAGCGGCCTTGTGTCGCGAAAGGGCCGCAAAGCGGCCCCAACGGCCTCAGATCAAACGACGCCCTGCGCCAGCATCGCATCAGCCACTTTCACGAAGCCTGCGATGTTCGCACCTTTGACGTAGTTGATGCTGCCATCCGCCTCTTCACCGTAATGCACGCAAGCATGGTGAATCGACTGCATGATGTTGTGCAGCTTGCTGTCCACCTCACCGGCAGTCCACAGCAGGCGCATGGCGTTCTGCGACATCTCCAGGCCCGACACGGCCACGCCGCCGGCGTTGGAGGCCTTGCCCGGGGCGTACAGGATGCCCGCTTCCAGGAAGATATCCACAGCCTCCAGGGTGGTCGGCATGTTGGCGCCTTCGGCCACGCAGATGCAGCCATTGCGCAGCAAGGTGCGGGCGTCTTCGGCGTCCAGCTCGTTCTGCGTAGCACACGGCAGGGCGATGTCGCACGGCAGGCTCCACGGGGTCTGGCCCTTGCGGAACTCCAGGCCGAACTGCGCGGCCAGTTCGCTGATGCGGCCACGCTTGACGTTCTTCAGTTCCATCACCGCATCCCACTGGGCATCGGTCAGCCCGGCTTCGGCGTACAGGGTGCCTTCGGAGTCGGACAGCGAAATCACCTTGCCGCCCAGGTCCATGACCTTGCGCGCAGCATACTGGGCCACGTTACCCGAACCAGAAATCGCCACGCGGCAGCCATCGATACGTTTGTCCTGGCGCTTGAGCATTTCCTCGGCGAAGTACACGCAGCCGTAGCCGGTGGCTTCCGGGCGGATCAGGCTGCCGCCGTAAGTCATGCCTTTGCCGGTCAGCACCGAAGTGAACTGGTTGGCCAGGCGCTTGTACTGGCCGAACATGAAGCCGATTTCGCGGGCACCCACGCCGATGTCGCCGGCAGGGACGTCCAGGTCAGCACCAATGTGGCGGTACAGCTCGCTCATGAAAGCCTGGCAGAAGCGCATGACTTCGGCATCGCTCTTGCCTTTGGGGTCGAAGTCCGAACCGCCTTTGCCGCCGCCCATGGGCAGCGAGGTGAGGGAGTTCTTGAACACCTGCTCGAAGGCCAGGAACTTCAGCACGCCCAGGTTGACCGACGGGTGGAAGCGCAGGCCGCCCTTGTACGGGCCGATGGCGCTGCTCATCTGGATGCGGTAGCCGCGGTTGACCTGCACCTTGCCCTGGTCATCGACCCAGGACACGCGGAACAGCACGGCGCGCTCTGGCTCGACCATGCGCTCCAGAATGCCGGCCCGCAGGTAATGCGGGTTGGCCTCGAGGAATGGCCACAGGCTGCGCAGCACTTCTTCCACCGCCTGGTGGAATTCAGGTTGGGCCGGGTCGCGTTGCTTCAGGCGCGCGAGGAAATTGTCGACAGATTCGATCATGGTAGACATCTCACCAAGAGGATTGGACTTATTGGTTTTTTTCACGAATGTACCAAGAAGCAATCGCACCGGAATAGGGCGAGATGTCGTTTTTTTGAAATTATTTGGTGCGTTTTCTATAAGTGTATACAAAACCGGGGTTGGCGGCGGCTTCATTCGCGGGCTCGCCCGCTCCCACAGGTACATCACAGGCCTTGGGTTCCAAGGGCTCCTGTGGGAGCGGGCATGCCCGCGAATGAAGCCAGCACCACTTTCCAGCCAGGCACAAAAATGGGGCCTCAAATGGCCCCATTCTTGTGCATCAGAACACCGGCTTACTGGGCCAGCTTCTTGTGCCGTACACGGTGCGGCTGGGCAGCAGCATCACCCAGGCGCTTCTTGCGGTCTGCCTCGTACTCGGTGTAGTTACCCTCGAAGAACACCACGTTCGAGTCGTCTTCGTACGCCAGGATGTGGGTAGCCACACGGTCCAGGAACCAACGGTCGTGGGAGATCACGATCGCCGCGCCCGGGAAGTCCAGCAGGGCTTCTTCCAGCGAACGCAGGGTTTCGACGTCGAGGTCGTTGGACGGTTCGTCGAGCAGCAGGACGTTACCGCCCTCCTTCAGGGTCAGGGCCAGGTGCAGGCGGCCACGCTCACCACCGGACAGGTCCTTGACGAACTTCTGCTGGTCGCCACCCTTGAAGTTGAAGCGGCCTACATAAGTACGCGACGGGATCTCGTAGTTGCCGATGCGGATCATGTCGGAGCCGTCGGAAACCTGCTGGAACACGGTCTTGCCGCCGTCCAGGTCCTCGCGGCTCTGGTCGACGCAGGCCAGCTGCACGGTTTCACCGATCTCGATGCTGCCCGAGTCCGGCTGTTCCTTGCCCATCAGCATGCGGAACAGGGTCGACTTACCGGCACCGTTACCACCGATCACACCGACGATGGCGCCTTTAGGCATGGAGAACGACAGGTTGTCGATCAGCACGCGGTCGCCGTAGCCCTTGGTGACGTTCTTGAACTCGATGACCTTGTCGCCCAGGCGCGGGCCGGCCGGGATGTAGATCTCGTTGGTTTCGCTGCGCTTCTGGAATTCCTGCGACTGCATTTCTTCAAAGCGCTGCAGACGGGCCTTGGACTTGGACTGGCGGGCCTTGGCGCCTTTGCGCACCCATTCCAGTTCCTCTTTCATGGCCTTCTCGTGGGCGCTCTGCTGCTTGGATTCCTGCGCCAGGCGCTCGGACTTGGCTTCAAGCCAGCCCGAGTAGTTGCCTTCGTACGGGATGCCAGCGCCGCGGTCCAGTTCCAGGATCCAGCCGGCGACGTTGTCGAGGAAGTAACGGTCGTGGGTAATGGCTACCACGGTGCCCGGGAAGTCGTGCAGGAAGCGCTCCAGCCAGGCCACCGAGTCGGCGTCCAGGTGGTTGGTCGGTTCGTCCAGCAGCAGCATGTCGGGGGCCGACAGCAGCAGGCGGCACAGGGCCACGCGGCGCTTCTCACCACCGGACAGGTGCTCGATGCGTGCGTCCCAGGCCGGCAGGCGCAGGGCGTCGGCGGCAACGTCCAGCTGGCGCTCAAGGTTGTGGCCGTCAGCGGCCTGCAGGATGGCTTCCAGCTTGGCCTGCTCGGCGGCCAGCTTGTCGAAGTCGGCATCCGGTTCGGCGTAGGCGGCGTAGACCTCGTCCAGGCGTGCCTGGGCGTCCTTGATCACGCTGACCGCTTCCTCGACCACTTCGCGCACCGACTTGTTCGGGTCCAGTTGCGGTTCCTGCGGCAGGTAGCCAACGTTGATGTCGGGCATCGGACGGGCTTCGCCGTCGAATTCCTTGTCGACGCCCGCCATGATCCGCAGCAAGGTCGATTTACCGGCGCCGTTCAGGCCGAGCACGCCGATCTTGGCGCCCGGGAAGAACGACAGGGAAATGTTCTTGAGAATTTCCCGCTTCGGCGGCACGACCTTGCTCAGCCGATGCATGGTGTAGACGTATTGAGCCATTCTGGATACCCCAGTCTAAAGGTTAAGAAATACCGGGCAGCCCACGTGAATTTGACCGGGCTGCCATTGCCAAAAAATTCGTTGTCTGGCGTCGCGCTGTTAATTTGGGCTGCAAAAACGCGTAAACAGCCTTCTCGCCATGAAAATGATCCGTTGCGCAGCTGGCGAGGATTGGCCGGGGGTCTGGATGCCGTCGCTGGGTGGTGCAACGCAGTGAAGCAGCCTTTTCCGCCCTACCTCATGTTCTCGCTTCAAAAAATCGACCTCGCCATGACGCTCAGAGGCGGCAGGCTGCTCGCTCCTGTGGCGCCTGCGCCAGTCGTCGCCGCTGCCAAGCTGGCTATCATCTCAACTACGTGCGACACGCTCAACTGTTCGCCTGCTGGGTGGCAGAAAGGTAGTCATGTTCATCATTGGACAAAGGGAGGCTGAGCAAAGCGGAGTACGCCCCTCTGGTATAGACCAAGACGGCGCTTGGCCTGCGGACTGAGCATCACCAGCGAAAAACGTGAATTTTTCATTGCCGTGGGCGAGCGAATTGCCCGCCTGCGCAAAGAACACGGCATCACCCACACTCTGTTGCGCAGATGCTCGATGCCCTGATCGCTCAAGCCAGGCCTCCCTTCCTTCGCTGCTGGCTTTGGTCGAGGCCGATGCCTGGATGAATATGAACTTAATCTAATTACTATATACAAATTCAATACCAAACTTCATTTCATGACCAATTAAATTAATCTCGTCACGCCATCAACAACGCAGTTATAAACACAGGTCTTTCCGCCAATAGAGGCAACCTCACCTGCGCCTTTTGCACCAACCGACCCCTAGGTTTTTATTTCTTCAATCCCACCAAGTGCTTAAATGGCCCCTCATCTAAATCAAACCCTAGATCTGTGATAAGTCTAACTGCCTCCTGGTACTCGTCGTCCGTAATAGAAATATCAAATTCACAAATGTGATCGCATAGTATCTCAAAGGCTAGGCCTTCCTCATTGTACGCGACATAGTCCAAAGCCCCTTGGAGCAGGCCAGCTTCCAATCGGCCGTCGAATTTCTTCCCGAATTCAATAATACGATCTGCAAACATAAAATTTACCTCATTGATCAGCCGCGACGCTTCAGCGTGTAGCGCTCAAGAAAAAATCTATTTTGCAAGTTTGGCTTTCAAGACTGCCCGATCAATCATGCCATCAGTAATGCAGGGTACAAAACCAAGCCTGTCTCCCATCTCAAAGCTCTTCTTGTAACCGTTCAATCGTTCAACGTCACCAGCTATTGCCAATGCAGCCAAGTGCCGAAGGGGCATCGCGCCTTTACTGTCAGTCGGCAGACTTCTATAAACCATCAGGCCGGACTCAATATTTTGAGAGCGTGCCCAAGACATGGCTTTCTCAGACATCCTGAGAACATCATCACTAGAAAATTCAGGCAACTTCTCCGGAGGCTCATTACTAACTATTACCGGCGAATATCCGCTCCCCTCTCCCCACACAAACGCAACAGTTTCCGAGAATTCTTTGGTCGAAACCGATGGCATAAGTGACACCCGAAAATGATCCGAGCGCTTCTTCACAGACGGGATTACTTGAACTTTAACCCCATCAACATCTGTCACGCAAAAATAATCCCCGACTTCATCCTTGCTACAAACCCAGCCCTGCTCCGTCAAAATTGAAGCAACATCTTTTTCCTTCATCACTTAGCACCAGGAAAATTCATTATCTCAATAGGGATACCGTTAGGATAACATTGATCCTTTAGTGGTACGCCTGGCGTGAGGCCAAAACTTTCGGAAACTTTCCCTCTTGGAATTGAAGCCCCATCTTTTATTTGAGGGAAAAATTCTGACTGACGAATACTCAAGTCCGCGCCCCCTGTCTTAACCTCAATAATTCTCAAGGTCCCATCAGGTGCTTCGGCCACGATATCTGGCCTACAACGACCAGTTCCGCAGGAGCTACCGAATGACATTTCCTTTTCGCTGACTCTGAACCCTTGAGACGAAAGTTAATCCTTTATGTCATCCACCATATTCAAGTGATGATCATAGTGATCTTTGATGGTGACCTTCGGATCTGTTGCAGTACCTTTTGCACCGCTGGTAGCTTTGCCTAGTATCACCACCGCCGCTAACTTTACTACATCATCCCGCGTAGCACCTTTATCGACAAGGTTAATGATTCCTGGCACATCCACGGGCGCCAAGATCGAGCCGAGCAAGCCGTCCTGACGTGCCCGTTCATTGATTGCCTCTGCTGATCTGGCTGGGCCTGCGAAACATGACGGCGAACTGGGGCTCAGCGGCGCAGGATTGGAAAAGTGCGATGAATCAAATTCGCGATTTGTACGGAGATCGGTTCATCAGGCCGACCCAGTGAAAATCAGGGCCTGCCAGACGGCAGGCCGTTACCGGCCCGTACACAAAAAATCTGACACTTCCCAAAAGCACACCATGTTCAGCCTAAGCCTCTACATCTAAACTTGCCACTTAATTCTCAAGGATAAATAAAGTCGATGCTAATTTTAAATTTAATCAAGTCCAAGGCCACCTCACAACCACTCCACGCTGGCAGCCCTCCCGTCAGCTTATTCTCAACATACCAACTACGCAACTCTATTAAAAGATCTAAAATATCTGTATTTACTCGCCCGCCTGCCGTAAACCAGGCAACGTTACCTTGTGCATCAATGTAGTCATACTCATACTCACAGCTATCTAGCTCCTGGGATAGTTGTGCACGCATAATAACTTTACAGGCTCCATCGGGAGCAATCTCAAATAGAATATTCCCAATGTCATTGTAGATATCATCATCACTACGCATCAATTTCCACCCGGCGAGTTTTTTAATACAACTTCTTTTGGACGAGCACTGCCTATTGAATACTTCACATAAAAGCTTTCTGGCCGAGCACTATTGCCAGAATAAATAGGCTCAATCTTTACGTTAACTTGCTTTCCCTCCTTAAGTGCGGACGCCCATGTATTCTCTAGATTTCCAAGTACCTTTATTCAAGCTCCCATTCATGGGAAGGAGGTTCAACCTCTCCCCAGGCCCGTTGAATATACTAGCAATCAAGTGCCCACCCTCGTCCCCATTGATGCCGCACTTTCCTGCCACACATTGTTGATACGTGTTCCGATCATTTTTAGTCAATGAAAGATTTGACTCCACTTTCTCAACGCGACCCAAGCCATCTGTTTGGAAAGTTTTATTCCCATCGACTTTATATACGGTATTTGGTACAGGCCTATTCAGTTCTTTATTCCACGCACCTTTACTACCAGAACTAATTTCGACTTCCCGTAAAGCTTGTCCTGTTGCTTTTGGAGCACTGGTAGCTTTGCCTAGTATCACTACCGCCGCTAATTTTACTACATCATCCCGCGTAGCACCTTTATCGACAAGGCTAATGATCCCTGGCACATCCACCGGCGCCAAGGTCGAGCCGAGCAAGCCGTCCTGACGTGCCCGTTCATTGATTGCCTCTTCAGTTAACCCTTGCCGTCTCCATTCCGCAATCAGCTCGCTCGCTCTGATCGCGTTCACATACGGATTCGCAACAAAGCCCATTGGCGACCAATCGCTGCCCGACAGCGCGTAGACATCAAGGAAGCTCGCGTCCGCGTCGCTCTTCTGCGCGTCCACTACCCCCCTCATCATCGCAAGGGCGTAATCCGTTACCAGAAGGTCATATTCCGCTTTGCTCAGCCTGCCGCTCTGGTACAGCTCAACCAGCTTTTCCCCAGCCTGTTTCTCCTGCTGCCGGTACTCATCACGAATACCAACCTCGCAGCCGCCATTTCCACCATAGGCTTTATACCGCTCGTGCAACTCATCAATACTGCCAATACCGGCGGCCTTGAGCTTCTCATACAACGCACGGCTGGCGGCATCCAGCCGTTCAACGCCCTATTTGTTCGCCAGCAGGTTGTTTTCAACCGCGTTACGGCCCGCACCGGCACCCGCGACAGCCCCAGCGCTATTACCTTCCACCAGACCGCCCGAAAGCCCGGCCGCTAGCGTCGACAGCGCCGATGATGGTGACGCTCAACCCACCGCTGACATTGGCCTGTTTGGACTTGTAGTTGTCGGTGTCCTGCAGGCTTTGCAGCTTCAGGTCGCGCCCTACGTCGACGGTGATTTTCGCGGCGTTGACCTGCGCCCCTTTGAGCGCCGTGTCCCGCCCGCTGAGCAGGGTCGCCTCATTGCCGGCGTCCAGTGTGGTTTCGGTCCAGGTCGTGCCGTTGCCTTTCTCGTTGCCGGCACCCTTGTTGGCATTGGCGAAGATGCTGAGACCGGCACCTTCGGAACCTACACCAATGCTGGCGCCGATGGCGCCGCCACTGCTGCTGTTCCTGCCATCGAGCTTTTGCGTATTGGCAGCAGCCTCAAGCTGGATGTCGCGTTCGGCGGACAACAGCAGGTCATTGCCGGCCTTGAGTAGACTGCCTTGTACCCGGATAAGCAAGGGTTGAAGGTGGAGGCAGGATCGATTGAATGATTGGGAAACTCATGACCTGTGCCGGCCTCTTCGCGGCTGAAGCCCCACACAGGGACCGCACAGGTCTTGAGATGGCTCAGACGTGACGCTGCCTGGCCTTGCCGCGCGGCAACCGGCAGCGCTCGCCCTGCTCGGCCAGGCGCGCGGCCCAGGCGGACTTCACGCTGAAGCCACCGCTACGAGCCGGCTGCTGCTCGGCAGCTTTGGCCGGTTTGGCTGCCGCAGGCACACTGCTGACGACCTTGGCCGCCGGCTTGACCTCGGCCACGGTAACTGCCGGCTCTGCTGCCGCCTTGGCGGTCTTGCGCAGTTCAGCCAGCGATGGGCTCTTGCTCTTGGCGACAGCTGCCGCCTCGGGTTTGCTCAGCGAACGCTGGCAGGACTTGCAGGATACGTCCTCGGTCACGGCAGTGCTGACAAGGGTCTGACTGCTGCGCCCGCAGGCGGAATCGAGGCCATTGGAGGAAAAGTGAGTAACCAAAACCGAACATCTCCGATGCGTTGTCATTTGAAGCGGGCGCTATTCTCGCACAGGTTGCAGGGGCTTGCCGAACCACCGGGCAGGCACCACCGGTCATATTGGCTGGCACTTTGCCATAATCCTAGGCATGCTAGCTCGTTTGGGGTGTCCGGCCTTATAGTGCGCCACCGCGGTCTGGCAACCAGACACCGGTACACACCGTGCATGATCCATACCTGCCATCGCCAGCTCAATCGCAGGATCAACGCTTGACCAATCTTACTCATCCGTCGTCATTGCGTTCCGCGCCACAGGCGCCCGTCGCGTCGCTGCGCGGGTCGATAAAGGGTGCGCTGGCGCTGCTGGCCCTGATACTGCTGGGCCTGCTGCTGTGGCAGCTGTTCGCCCAGTTCAACCATACCCAGGCCGACCTGCGCAAACAGAGCCTGGATGCCACCGCCGAACTGGCAGACCACCTGAGCCTGAACATGGCCTTCAAGGCCCAGCAGGCCATGAATGTGGTGCAGCCCTACGTCAAGGCGCCGACGCCCTCGGCCCTGCCCAGCCTGCTGGGTACCCTGCGCGAGCGCCTGCCGGCCCTGCAAAGCATGGCCTGGCTGGACGCTACCGGGCAGGTGCAGGCCGACAGCCTGGCCGGCAGCCCCGACCGCCATTTGCTTGACGAGCTGCTCAGGCTGAACCAGGGCAGCCCGTACTTCTTCACCAATTCGGCAGACAACAGCACCCTCTACCTGCTGCTACGCCAGGCCACCGAGCAAGGCCGCGGCTACTGGCTGCTGCGCCTGTCGCCAGACTACTACCGCACCCTCACCTTCCACCTGGATGGTGCCGGCCACCCGCTTTGGTTGCTGGAAAACAGCCGCAACGGCGAGGTAGTGCAAAGCCATGCCCCAGCCGATACCAGCAACGAGCCGCTGCAAAGCGTAATGCTGGCCTTCATCGACAACAGTACCTGGCAGTTGCGCGGCCTGTTCGACGCCAAGCTGGCCCAGCAGAAGCTGCTGCCGGCGCTGCTCGGCAAATGCCTGCTGGTGCTGTTCTGCGCCCTGCTGCCAGTGCTGGCCCTGATCAACATGCGTCGCCGCCAACGGGCGCTGCAGGAGGACCGCCGGCGCTACCAGGAAATCTTCGAAGGCACCGGCGTGGCCTTGTGCGTGCTCGACCTGTCCAGCCTGCCCGGCCAACTCGACCGGTACCACCTGCGCAACCGTGCCGCGCTCAAGCAAAGCCTGGCCCTGGACCCCAACCTGCGCCGCTCGCTGCTGCTGGAGCTGAAGATCACCGAGATCAACCAGGTGGCCCGCCAGTTGTTGAACATCGACTGCCACGAAGGTGCCTGGCAGCGCCTGATCGACGGCACTGGCGATGGCCGCGACAGCATCGGCATGCAACTGATCGACGCGCTGATCGAGCAGCGCCCGCTGCTGGAGCTGGAAGCGCGCCTGCCGGCGCCGCTGGGGGGTGAGCTGCACCTGTGGCTGATGGCCCGCCTGCCGCAGCAGCGCCGTGACTACCAGGCGGTAATCCTCAGCATCAGCGACATCACCAGCCGCAAGCAGGTGGAGCTGTCGCTGCTGGAGCGCGAAAGCTTCTGGTCGGACGTGGTGCGCACCGTGCCCGACCAGCTGTACGTGCAGGACGTGCTCAGCCAGCGCATGATCTTCAGCAACCGCCACCTCGGCCAGACGCTGGGCTACGACCGTACCGAGCTGGCGCAGATGGGCGACCGCTTCTGGGAGCTGCTGCTGCACCCCGAGGACGCCGCGCACTACCAGGCACTGCGCCAGCAACAGCGCGACAGCGGCCATGACCAGCCCTTGCACTGCCAGCTGCGCTTCCGCCACCGAGATGGCGGCTGGCGCTGCTATGACATCCGCGAGCAAGTGCTGACCCGTGACGCCGATGGCCTGGTGACGCGCATCATCGGCGTGGGCAAGGACGTGACGGTGCAGATCGAGGCCAGCCAGTCGCTGCGCGACAGCGAACAGCGCTACCGCATGCTCGCCGAAAGCATAAGCGACGTGATCTTCTCTACCGACAGGCTGCTCCAGCTCAACTACGTCAGCCCCTCGGTGAAGGGCGTGCTGGGCTACCAGGCCGACTGGATCTTTGCCAATGGCTGGCAGTCGATCGTCGCCAACCCGTCGCAGCTCACCGGTATCTACAGCCTGATGGAGCGCGTCAGCAAGGCCATGGGCGACCCGGCCCAGCTGGCCCAGCTGCGCAGCCAGCTGCCCACCCAGCTGTTCCTGTTCGACTGCCTGCGCGCCGATGGCCGCAAGATCCCCATCGAACTGCGCCTGGTGCTGGTATGGGACGATGAAGAGCGCTTCGAAGGCGTGCTCGGGGTAGGCCGCGACATCAGCCAGCAACGCCGCGCCGAAAAAGACCTGCGCATGGCCGCGACGGTATTCGAGCACTCCACCTCGGCCATCCTCATCACCGACCCGGCCGGCTATATCGTCCAGGCCAACGAAGCGTTCAGCCGCGTCAGTGGCTACGCCGTCAGCGAGGTGCTCGACCAGTTGCCGGGCATGCTTACCGTCGACGAACAGCAGGAGGGCCACCTGCGCTACGTGGTCAAGCAGCTTTACCAGCGCGGCAGCTGGGAGGGCGAGGTTTGGCTCAAGCGCCGCGACGGCGATCACTACCCGGCCTGGGTCGGCATTACCGCGGTGCTGGACGATGAAGGCGACCTGGCCAGCTACGTGTGCTTCTTCACCGACATCAGCGAACGCAAGGCCAGCGAACAGCGCATCCATCGCCTGGCCTACTACGACGCCCTCACCCACCTGCCCAACCGCACGTTGTTCCAGGACCGCCTGTACAACGCCCTGCAGCAGGCCGAGCGGCAAAAGGCCTGGGTGGTGCTGATGTTCCTGGACCTGGACCGTTTCAAGCCGATCAACGATTCCCTCGGCCATGCTGCCGGCGACCGCATGCTAAAGGACATGGCCCAGCGCCTGCTGGCCTGCGTGGACAACGACGACACCGTGGCGCGCATGGGCGGCGACGAGTTCACCCTGCTGCTGCAACCGCGCGCTACCCGTGAGATGGCACTCAACCGCGCCATCCACGTGGCCGAGAACATCCTCGGCAGCCTGGTGCGGCCGTTCGTGCTGGAAAACCGCGAGTTCTTCGTTACCGCCAGTATCGGCATCGCCCTCAGCCCGCAGGATGGCAGCGAACTGAGCCAGCTGATGAAAAACGCCGACACCGCCATGTACCACGCCAAGGAGCGTGGCAAGAACAACTTCCAGTTCTACCAGGCGGAGATGAACGCCAGTGCCCTGGAGCGCCTGGAGCTGGAGAGCGACCTGCGCCATGCCATGGAGCAGAACGAGTTCATCCTCTACTACCAGCCGCAGTTCAGCGGCGACGGCAAGCGCCTGACCGGTGCCGAAGCCCTGCTGCGCTGGCGCCACCCGACCCGCGGCCTGGTGCCGCCGGGCGATTTCATCCCGGTGATCGAAGAGCTGGGCCTGGTGGTGGACGTGGGCGACTGGGTGCTGCGCGAGGCCAGCCGCCAGCTCAAGGCCTGGCACAAGGCCAAGGTGCGCGTACCCAAAGTGTCGGTGAACATCTCGGCGCGGCAGTTCTCCGACGGCCAGCTGGGTACGCGCATCGCAACCATTCTGGAAGAAACCGGCCTGCCACCCGCGTGCCTGGAGCTGGAGCTGACCGAAAGCATCCTGATGCGCGAAGTGAACGAAGCCATGCAGATTCTCGCCAGCCTGAAAAACCTCGGCCTGAGCATCGCGGTGGACGACTTCGGCACCGGCTACTCGTCGCTGAACTACCTCAAGCAGTTCCCGATCGACGTGTTGAAGATCGACCGCACCTTCGTCGACGGCCTGCCTGAAGGCGAGCAGGATGCGCAGATTGCCCGGGCGATCATCGCCATGGCCCACAGCCTCAACCTGGCGGTAATTGCCGAAGGGGTGGAAACCCACGAACAGCTGGAGTTCCTGCGCGAGCATGGTTGCGACGAGGTGCAGGGCTACCTGTTCGGGCGGCCGATGCCGGCGAACCAGTTCGAGGCGCAGTTCGCCAACGAGAAGCTCTTCATGTTCCATTGAGCAGTTGCCTGCACTGGCCCTATCGCCGGCAAGCCAGCTGCCACCTCGACCGCATGGACCCTCAAGCCCTGTGCAGTATCTGTGGGAGCTGGCTTGCCGGCGATGGGGCGCAAAGCGCCCTCAAAAACGGACCTGCGAGTCAACTCCAACCCCCGCCCAGCCCAGACACGGCGCGGGATGCAACATGAAGCCCATTGGTCCGCGACTTGATGCCACTTCATATGCCAGCCGCGAATCAATCGGTTAGAATGCCCCCCCAATTCACCCCGATCCTTGAGGACCGCCATGTTCAGCCGTGATTTGACCATTGCCAAGTACGACGCCGAGCTCTTCGAAGCCATGCAGCAAGAAGCTCTGCGCCAGGAAGAGCATATCGAGCTGATCGCTTCGGAAAACTACACCAGCCCGGCAGTCATGGAGGCCCAGGGCTCGGTCCTGACCAACAAGTACGCCGAAGGCTACCCGGGCAAGCGCTACTACGGTGGTTGCGAGTACGTCGACGTCGTCGAACAGCTGGCCATCGACCGTGCCAAGGAACTGTTCGGCGCCGACTACGCCAACGTTCAGCCGCACGCCGGCTCCCAGGCCAACGCCGCCGTCTACCTGGCCCTGCTGTCGGCCGGTGACACCATCCTGGGCATGAGCCTGGCCCACGGCGGCCACCTGACCCACGGTGCTTCGGTAAGCTCCTCGGGCAAGCTGTACAACGCCATCCAGTACGGCATCGACAGCAACGGCCTGATCGACTACGACGAAGTCGAGCGCCTGGCTGTAGAGCACAAGCCGAAGATGATCGTTGCCGGCTTCTCGGCCTACTCGCAGGTGCTGGACTTCGCCCGCTTCCGCGCCATCACCGACAAGGTCGGTGCCTACCTGTTCGTCGACATGGCCCACGTTGCCGGCCTGGTTGCCGCTGGCGTGTACCCGAACCCTGTTCCGTTCGCCGACGTGGTCACCACCACCACTCACAAGACCCTGCGCGGCCCGCGCGGCGGCCTGATCCTCGCTCGCAAGAACGAAGAGATCGAGAAGAAGCTGAACTCCGCCGTCTTCCCTGGCGCCCAGGGTGGCCCGCTGGAGCACGTCATCGCTGCCAAGGCCATCTGCTTCAAGGAAGCCCTGCAGCCTGAGTTCAAGGCTTACCAGCAGCAGGTAGTTAAAAACGCCCAGGCCATGGCCAGCGTGTTCATCGAGCGTGGTTTCGACGTGGTTTCCGGTGGCACCCAGAACCACCTGTTCCTGCTGTCGCTGATCAAGCAGGAAATCTCCGGTAAAGACGCTGACGCCGCCCTGGGCAAAGCCTTCATCACCGTCAACAAGAACTCGGTACCGAACGACCCACGTTCCCCGTTCGTCACCTCGGGCCTGCGTTTCGGCACCCCAGCCGTTACCACCCGTGGTTTCAAGGAAGCCGAGTGCCGCGAGCTGGCTGGCTGGATCTGCGACATCCTGGCTGACCTGAACAACGAAGCGGTGATCGATTCCGTGCGTGAGAAGGTCAAGGCGATCTGCAAGAAGCTGCCGGTTTACGGCAACTGATTGGCGATTGCCTGACAGGAAAAAGCCCGGCCTAGTGCCGGGCTTTTTCGTTTACCGCCGCTGCGCGGAACCGGTTCCGAATGGGTGCATTACCACGACAGGGATAACTTGCCGCTTCTTGTCCTCCTTCGGAGATACGCCATGACCGATCATAAATCACTGTCATTCACCGCATTCCTGCAGATCGCCGGCTGCCCACTCAATACACTCGACAGTATCTGCAAAGGCCCCATTATCCTCACAAGCCCCACCAATGGCCTTGGCCCCGGCCTCGATGGTAGCCGCGCTCTGGGCATGCTTGATTGCACGGATGAAGACTGGGAACTGGGCAAAGAGACTGGGCTGATCACTTTTGACAAAGGCCCCGACGCATTACCGCTGCTACTGTATTTTCGCCATTTCGATAACGGCTACAGGCTTTATGTGCGCAGCGGCAAACATTTTGGTGAAGGCATTTTCAGCAACGCCAACGGCTTGATAACGACTCAGCCCATAAAAGACCGTGATCCTGGCCTGTGGAAGTTGATCGATATCCAAAGTGGTCGGCCATTCGACCTTGCACGGTGCGAGGGTTCTGAGTTCGATGTCCAGATGGCAAGCGCCGAAGGGCACCCAGTCGAGGCCCATTTCCTTTATCCCGTCGGCGCCTTCCTGGCTTCTTATCCTGCCGCTCATCAAGGGGATGTGACCTTGATCATTCAGGAGCGGGAGGTGGACTGGTTGAGCGCAGGTTGAGAGGCCTGGGCAAGTAATTGAAGGCGCGCCCTCAAGGGGCGAAGCGTATTAACCTGTGTCCCTTTCCACCAACGGACACAGGGCCTACCTTGACAAGAGAACAGCTCGAAACCCAGCAGATCCCGATCTACTTTGCCGCCGTGCTGGCCGCCGTCGCCTTCGGCGTGCTGACCAGCGATACTGCGCGCCATCTGGAAGTCCTGGTCACCCCCGCCATCGCCGTGCTGATGTACGCGATGTTCCTGCAGATCCCTTTCCTCGACCTGCGCCAAGGCCTGAGCAACCGGCGCTTCATCGCTGCCCTGCTGCTGGCCAACTTCGTCCTCGTGCCGCTACTGGTCTGGGCCGTCACCCGCGGGTTGGTCGAACACCCGGCAATCCTCATGGGTGCGCTGCTGGTGCTGCTGACGCCGTGCATCGACTATGTGGTGGTGTTCACTCACATCGGCAAAGGCGACGCCCGCCTGACTCTGGCCGCCACCCCCGTGCTGCTGTTGGTGCAACTGGCACTGCTGCCGCTTTACCTGGCCCTGATGCTGGGTGACAGCAGTAACGTGGCCATTTCCGTCACCCCGTTCGTGGAAGCCTTCGTGCTGCTGATCGTGCTGCCGATGGTCCTTGCCGTGCTCACCAGCGCCGGCGCCCGTCGCTTGCGCACGGTCTCGACCTGGAACGACGCCTGGGCGTGGATGCCGGTACCGGCCATGGCCTTGGTGCTGGTGGTAGTGATCGCCTCGCAGATCGGCGTGGTGCTGCGTGATTTCGACCGCTTGCTGCCGGTGATTCCGGTGTACATCGGCTTCATGCTGCTGGCGCCCGCGCTGGGCTTATTATCGGCGAGGCTGCTGCGCTTGCCGGCCACCGAAGCACGCTCGGTAACCTTCAGCGCCGCCACGCGCAACTCGCTGGTCGTACTGCCGCTGGCGCTGGCGTTACCGGAGGACATGCGCGGTTTGGCGGCGGCAGCTGTGATTACACAAACATTGGTGGAGCTGGCAGGTGGCCTGGTCTATATCAGGGCGGTACCCCGAGTCGTGCGCTGACCCGGGGCCTCGGTCACTCACGGTCAGGAGCGCTCAGGGCACACGGCAAACACCTGTACCTCGACCAGGTAACCCTCTCCCAGGTCTGCGCCTACGCAAGCCCGTACTGGTTTCGGACAACCCTGCAACCAGGCGTCGTACACTTCATTGACCAGGTCGAAGTGGCTGTAGTCGGCAATCCATAACTGAACCCGGGTCAAATGTTCCTTGCCGACGTTGGCCTCAGCCATCAGCCCATCGATCGTACTCAACGCCTGGCGCAACTGCCCCTGCACATCCTGCCGCAGGTCGTCCGCGACCACGCCTGCCGTTTCGAACAGGCCCCTGTAGCTCACCGCCAGCGACATCCGTTCGCCTTGGCCATACCGTTCGATCATCAAGATTCCTCCTCTTAGTCCATCTGGTTGAGGCAGACGACTTTGGGCTGGGTCATGTCCTCGTAGGCGAACCGCACTCCCTCGCGCCCAAGGCTCCCATATTTGGAGCCACCGAATGGCATGGCATCGAAGCGGTAGTCGGACGAGTCGTTGATCATCACGCCGCCCGCCTCGATACGCCGCGCCAGGCTCAACGCCAAGGACAGATCGCGGGTAAACACACCGGCGTGCAAGCTGTACTCCGGGGCGTTGGCCAACGCAATCGCCTGCTCGATATCCTCGAAAGGCGCCAGCATCACCACCGGTGCGAATACCTCTTCACGCCACAGCCGGCTGCCATGGTCAACGCCTTCCAGCACCGTCGGCACATAGGTAGCCCCTTGCCGCTCATGGCCGCAGAGCAGGCGAGCACCGTCCTGAAGGGCCTGGTTCACGCGCTCTTCAATCTGCCGGGCCGAGCCTTCGGTGATCATCGGCCCCATGTCGGTTTCGCGCAGGCCAGGATCACCCACCACCATCGCCTGGGTCAAAGCAACGAAGCGCTGGCGGAACGCCTCATATATCGAAGCGTGCACCAGGATGCGCTGGGTGCCGATGCAGTTCTGCCCGGCCGCCCAGAATGCGCCTGACACACAAGACTCGACAGTGGCCTCGAGGTCGCAGTCCTTCAGTACCAGCACCGGGGCGTTACCGCCCAGGTCCATGGCAAGTTTTTTCAGGCCCGCCCCGCGGGCAATCTGTTCACCCGTGGCGAAGCCGCCCGTGAAGGAAATCATCCGCACTTCACGCACGGCCACCAGAGCCCTGCCCAGTTCGGCACCGCCAGTGGCCACGGTGACGACAGCCTCCGGCAGCCCTGCATCAACCAGGTACTGCACCAGCTTCAAGGCAGACAGCGGGGCCAGCTCCGAAGGCTTCAGAATGACCGCATTGCCTCCGGCAATCGCTGGCCCCAGCTTGTGCGCCACCAGGTTGAGCGGGTCGTTGTAGGGGGTGATGGCCAGGATCAGCCCCAACGGCTCGCGGGTGAACCAGCCCTGGCGTGACTCGGAGCCTTCATAGGCATCGAAAGGCACCACCTCGCCGGCGTTGCGCCGCGCTTCCTCGGCAGACAGCTTGAGCGTGTTGATGCAGCGTTTCACCTCCTTCTCGGCCTGACGCAGGGTCTTGCCCGCTTCGTCGACAATCAGGCCGGCAAAATCCGCGGCGTCACGTTCGATCAGCCGGGCGGCCTGCTCCAGAATGCTGGCGCGACGGTGCCGGGGCAGCGCTGCACTTTCGCGCACGCCCTGGCGGGCACGGACAAGCAGACCTGGCACCGCATCGGCAGCAAGGTTGGCGACGCTGCCGACCAGGCTACCGTCGAAGGGGCTGTATACATCGATCAAGGCGGGTTGCTGGGCGGCTACCCGGGACACGGAAGTCAGGCTCATGAAGGTTGCTCCTCAGGCCGAGCGGCCAGCGTTGTGGATGGCGACGATATCCGACAGCAGGGCGAATGCCGTTTCGACACGCCCCGCACCCGGGCCAGACACGGTCACAGCGCCCAGCAATTCGGTGTTGAACGCAACCGCATTGGTGGCACCGGAAATACCCGCCAGAGGGTGGTTGCCGGGCAGCAGGCGCGCTTCGACACTGGCACGCACCGAGCCATCGGGTTCACGGCTGGCACTGCCGATCAGTTTCCAGCGCTTGCCCGCCGCCTGCGCCTGCTGGATAGCCGCGCTGTCGAGGCTGCTGATGCCGCTGCAGGTGACATCGTTCACCTGCAAGCAAGCACCGAGCAGCTCGTTGGCGAGAATCACCACTTTCAGGCGCACGTCATGCCCCTCCACATCGGCGCTCGGGTCTGCCTCGGCGTAGCCAAGTGCTTGCGCCTGGGCCACCGCATCGGCAAAGCCAAGCCCCTCTTCCATACGCGTCAGCACATAGTTCGAAGTGCCGTTGAGGATGCCCTCGAACCCCACCAGGCCTGCGCCGGCCAGCGTCTGGCGCGCCATGCGCAGCACCGGTGTACCGCTCATCACAGCGCCTTCGTATTCGAACGACACGCCATTGGCCTTGGCCAAGGCCTTCAGCGCCTGGGCATGCAAGGCGATCGGCCCCTTGTTGGTAGTGACCACATGCTTGCCCGCTTCCAGCGCCCAGCGGCAGAAGGTTGCCGCCGGTTCACCGTCCTTGGGGTTGGTGAAGGTGGCCTCGGCGATGATGTCGGCACCGGACTGCTTGATCACCGACTCGTTGAACGCCTCTGCCGAACCCTGAGGGATCTGCGCCAGCGCGCCCTTCTGAGCGGGCAGAGCAGCCAGCGTGGCCGCGTCCAGGCCATTGCGGTCGATTGCCGAACCCAGGAACAGGTCGGTGACGCCAACGATCTTCAGGCCAAAGCCCAGCTCTTTCTGCCAGCGCGCATTGCGTTCAGCGATCAGTTGGGCCAGGGCGCGGTTCACGCCGCCAAAGCCAACGAGTGCGATCTTGTATTCGGTCATGGTTTGCTGTCCTTTCCAGGCGATTGGTCGATGAGGACAAGCCTAAGAGCCGGGCAATGCCAGTTGAATATGGCAATCCGCTGTATTTACTGGCCAATCTGACCAGTGCCCGATGCACGCCCGAGCGACGCCAGAATGCACAACGCCGCCAGGGCGCAAGCCCGGGCGGCGTTGTTGTAGCGAGGGTTGCCAAACGCGAGTGCGCGGCTCAGATCACCGAGGCCAAAACGAACGATGTCACGGTGTTCTCGACCCCTGGCATGGCGGCAATCTCCTTCCATACATGGTGCACCCGTTCCGGGCTGGAAGCCTCGACGCGCAGCAGCAGGTCGAACTCGCCGCTGAGCACTTCACACTGGATCACCTCGGGGATCTGGCGCAACGCCTCGAGCACAGCTTCTCCGCGCATGCGGTCATAGCGGTAGACGAAGATGACCGCGTTGATCAACGAGGTCGGTCGTCGCCCCTCACCGATGCGCAAGGTGTAGCCCTGGATGGCCCCGTCACGCTCCAGGCGCTCGATGCGCTGGCGTACCGCATTACGCGACAGGTTCACCTTCAGCCCCAGCTCGGCATGGGCAATGCGTGCATTGGCGGTGAGCTCGGCGAGGATACGCTCGTCCAGGGGGTCGAGGATGCGCTTCATCGTCCTGCCTGCAACCTGGCCAGTAATTCATGAACCCCCGCCAGGTCGTCGGGTGCCAGCAGCGGCCCGCCGCCTGCAGCATCCACGACACTGGCCGGTACTTCGCCATGCCAGGCCCCCAGCTCCGCCAGCAACCCGGCGGACTTTTCCGGGGCAAACTGCCCCAGCGTGACGATGGGCGCGCCAATGTTGCGCCGGTGCAGACGCCCGGCGAATGCCCCGGTGGCAGCGTGTGGGTCTACTGCGCTGCCGGTTTCGTGGAACAAAGTGACGATTTCTTCGCGGATCAGCGCGTCATCCACGGCATAGGAGTCGAACAGCATGCGCGCATGCAACCACTGGCGGTTGCCGATGCTCAACTCGCCACAATCCTCGAAGTGCTCCATCAGCGCCCGGGTCGCTTCGCCATCGCGGTCATACAGCTCCCAGACGAAGCGCTCCAGGTTGGAGAACAGCGAGAAGTCCATGACCGGCGACAAGGTCTGGCTGGTTGAGCCACGACTGTAGCGATTGCAGTGAATGAACCGGTGCAAGGCATCGTTGCGGTTGGTGGAGACAATGATCTGGTTGATCGGCAGGCCCATTTTCTGGGCAATGAACCCTGCGTAGATCTCGGCAAAACTGGCCGTGGGGATGCTGAAACCCACCGGCCGATTGCCCCCACCCAGCTGAAGCGCCGCGTGGAAATAGAACACGATCTGCGCCAGCACGCCGACCCAGTTGGTCGAGTTGAAGCTCACGGGTATCAGCCCGGGGCATGGCCATGCACGTAGCAACGCCGACACCAGCGACTGGCAGTCATCGAAGCTGCCGTCCACGGCCACGCAGCTGACGCTGTCGGAAGCGGCACTGCGCATCACCGCCGCCCGGTCGGCCGGTGTCCCTGCACTGGGGTACAGCGCCAGCAAGCGTGCCGTAGGGCAATGCCGCAAGGCTTCGATAGCGGCCACCGCCGTATCGCCGTTGCTGGCACCGACCAGCATGACCCGTTCGCAATCGGCCCCCAGGAAATGGCGGATGAGCCGCGCCTGCAACTGCGCGGCGAAATCCTTGGAGGACCGGGTGGGCCCGTGAAACAGCTGCAGGATCCATTCGTTGTGGCCAATCTGCTGCAACGGCGCGATGCCACGGTGCTTGAAGCCGCGATAGCTGTCGCTGACCAGCGCCCTCAGGGTCGGCTCGTCGAGCGTGTCGCCGACAAACGGTGCCATCACCCGCCAGGCCAGTTCGTCGAACGGCAACCACGACCAGCTGGCAATCTCTTGCTGGCTGAAGGTCGGCACCGCGGCAGGCACGTATAGCCCGCCATCGTCGGCCAGCCCGGAAAGCAGCGCCGTGCGAAAATCAACCCGTATCTCGTTGCCGCGCGTGGATGTGTACTGCATCGGTGCTCCAGGTAACTATTTGATTAACGGTGGGCCATAGCCACCAACCAGTGGCTGAAGGCCTGGGCATCCGTGGACAATGCCTCACCCAGGCCACGTACCAGGTAAAACGACTCGCTCGCCTCGATGCGCTGGGCAAAAGGCGCCACCAGCCGCCCCTCCTGCAGCAAGTCCTCCACCAGCGACGAGCGCGCCAGCGCCACCCCAAGCCCCAGTTCCGCCATGCGCAAGGTCGCCACCAAGGTGTCGAACTGCAGGCCGCTGGAGGAGTCGACCTGATCGGCGCCAACCCGCTCCAGCCAATAACCCCACCCCTCCTCGTAACCCAGCACATGCAGCAACGGGACGCGGGCCAGGTCGCGCGGCTCGCGTAGCGGGGAGCCGGCAATCAGCGCAGGCGAGCAGACCGGCACCAGCACGTCGCGGGTCAGGCGCTGCGCTTCCACTCCCGCCCACTGGCCGCTGCCCCAGCGGATTTCCAGGTCATCCTCGGCATCCAGTTCCTTGACCCACAGGTTGCTGATGTAGCGGATGTCCACCTGCGGGTGCGAACGGCGAAAATCGGCCAGTCGGGGTGCCAGCCAGAAGTGCAGGAACGACAGGCTGCCGCGCACTTTCAGGGGCCGACGCTGGCGTTGCCCGAAAATTTCATTGGTGCCTACCGCCAGCCGGCTTATCGCATCCTGCACCACCGGCAGGTAGGACTGGCCCTCTTCAGTCAACCCCAGCCCCCGGGGCAGGCGCTTGAACAGCGCCACCCCCAACTGGCTCTCCAGGTGGCGGATCTGCTGGCTCACGGCCCCCTGGGTGAGGTGCAGTTCCTCGGCTGCATGGGTGAAGTTCAGGTAACGCGCCGACACTTCGAAGGCTCTGAGCCAGTTCAAGGGGGGCAGGGTTTTCTGGGTCATCGGCGGTTTCTCGTGGCAACGTTCCGGAGGCCTAGTATCACCCTGCTCTGGCGGCCTCGGAACCTGGCGCGACGACTTCCAGCGGGCCTGCTTGGTGGCGGCGGAACTTGCACGTCAGCCAATAGGCCAGGTAGCACCAGGCAATGAAGGGCAAGCCGAAGTACAGGGCAACGCGCTGGGCGGGGTCGAAGGCAATGCCGACGCAGGCCAGCACGCAGCAGAAGATGGCGGCCAGCGGGACGAACGGGTAGCCGCGCACCCTGAACTTCAGCTCTTCGAGCTTGCCGCCATTGGCGAGGTAATGGCGACGGAAAGCCATCTGGCTGGCCGCGATGCTGATCCACACCACCACCACCGCCAATCCGGAAATGGACACCAGCGCCAGGTAGATGGTGTCGGGGGCAAACACACTGCTGAGCAGCGAAGCCATGCCACCCGCCATGCTCAGGACGATGGCATTGAACGGCGTGCCACGACGCGACAGTGCCGCATACCGGCGGGGCATGTTGCCTTGGTCGCTGAGCGTCCACAGCATGCGCGCCGCAGCATAAAGCCCGGAGTTGGCCGCCGACAGCAGCGCAGTGATGATGACGAAGTTCATGATGTCTGCCGCATAGGGGATACCGATCATGGCAAAGACCATCACGAACGGGCTTTCAACCACACCGGCCTGTTCACGCGGCAACAAGGTAGCCAATACAAAGATGGTGCCGACGAAGAACAGCGCCAGGCGCAGGACCGTGGTGCGGATGGCCTTGGGTACGTTCTTTTCCGGGTCACGGGTTTCGCCGGCGGCGATGCCGATCAACTCGGTGCCCGAGAACGCGAAGGCCACCGCCAGCAGGGTCATGGCGATCGACCAGAAGCCCGTAGGGAACAGCCCTTCGCGGGTGAAGTTGCCCAGCCCGACACTGTGCGCCTGGGTAATTTCGAAAACGCCCAGGATCGCACCGCCGCCCACCACCAGGAAGGCGATCACCGCCAGCACCTTGATCAGTGACAGCCAGAATTCGGTTTCGGCAAACGACCGCACCGAAATGATATTGCTGATGAACACCGCAAACCCGAACAGCGCACTCCATATCCACACCGGTGTATCGGGGAACCAGCGCACCATCAGGATGCCGGCGGCGGTGAATTCCGAGCCGATGGCCACGGTCCAGGTCAGCCAGTACATCCAGGCCACCATGTAGCCTGTACCCGGCCCGAGGTACCGCGTGGCGTAACTGCTGAACGAGCCGACTTCCGGCATGTGTACCGCCAGTTCGCCCAGGCACATCATCACCAGATAGACCATGATGGCGCCGAGCACATAGGCGATGACCGCCCCCAGCGGGCCCGCCTGGTTGACGGTGTAGCCCGACGTCAGGAACAGGCCGGTACCGATGACACCGCCCAGCGCCAGCATGACGATATGGCGGGTTTGCATATCCTGCTTGAAGCTGTGCGCCGAAGCATTTCTCGTTGTCGTTGTCTGCAGGGACATTGTGGTTTACTCATGAAAGTTGGCGGGCAAGGACGTTGCAACGACCTCGTCTTGGCAGAGCGAAGCGAATTGCCTTGCATATTGTTTTTGTTCGACTTCATGAAGTGGCACCCACTGCAAGGAGCGGGTGCTACGCGCCGGCCTCAGGCCTGTGCTTCGGCCAGGCAGGCGTCTTCGTCACCGTGCAGTTCCTTTGCTGCGGCCATCTCCTGACGCACCGATGCACAGGCCTGTGCCAGGTCTGCCAGCAGGTCCTCGGTGTCCTCGATGCCCACCGAAATGCGCACCAGCCCTTCGGAAATGCCAAGGGCCAGCCGTTCTTCGAGGGTGTTTTCCACATGGCTGGTGGTGCGCGCCGGGCCGTAGATGGTTTCTACCGCGCCCAGGTTGCCCGCCCGATGGGCGTACTTCAGGCGCGGCAGCAGTCGCGCCACGGTGGGCATGCCGCCCTTGAGCACGAAGCTGACGATGGCGCCGAAGCCACGCATCTGCGCCTTGGCGATCGCATGGCCGGCGTGCTGGGGCAACCCGGGGTAGTTGACCGCTTCGACCAGCGGTTCGGTGGTCAGGTAATGCGCCAGGGCCTGGGCGCTGGCCTGCTGCTGACGCACACGCAGGGCCAGGGTCTTGATACCGCGGATGATCAGGTAGGCGGAAAACGGGTCCAGCGCCGCACCGTTGATCTCGCGGTAGTGGCGTACCTGCGCCATCAACGGCTCGGCACCGCACACCACCCCGCCCAGCACGTCACCGTGCCCGGACAGGAACTTGGTCGCGCTGTGCACTACCACGTCCACGCCCAGAGCCAGCGGGTTCTGGTTCAGCGGGGTAGCGAAGGTGTTGTCGGCCACTACCACGGCGCCGGCCTGCCGGGCGGCAGCGCTCAGGCGCTGGATGTCCAGTACCTTAAGGGTGGGGTTGGTTGGGGTTTCCAGATACAGCAGGTCGCAACCTGCGGCGATCTCGCGCTCCAGCGCCTCGGTGTCGAGGGTGTCACACAGGCAGACCTGCACGCCCATGCGCGGCAGGAACTCTTCGAAAATCTTGTTGGTGCCGCCGTAACTGTCGCGGGTCGATACCACTCGCTTGCCGCTTGAGAGGAACGTGTGCAGCACGGCACTGATGGCAGCCATGCCGCTGCTGAATGCCACCGCCGACTCGGACTGCTCCAGCTCGCACAGCTTCGCTTCCAGCGTGGCGACTGTCGGGTTGCTCATGCGGCTGTAGATGTAGCCCGGCAACTTGCCCAGCGCCACGTCGTACCAGGCATCGATGTCGTTGTAGCCGTAGGCGGCACTGACCACGATCGGGGTCTGGGTAGCGTTGTACGGGTGCTGGACCTGTTCCCCGCTCCACACCACTCGCGTACCGATACCGGCCGCTGCATTGCCCTCGATTTTTTCGTTGTTGTTCATATCCGGTTCCCGCACCGCTGAGTTGTGTACACCGATTCGGCATCGGCTTTCAGCGGACTATAGGGGCATGGCGGGGGGACTGAAAAACGATGGAATCCGGGTCTGAGTAACGTTTTTTTTAATGGCTGGATGCCGAGCGGGCGCGGAAGCCGCCCGGCACCCTGCCGGCTTCACGCCAGGTTGCGTTTCAGCTCGGCAATATGCTCCGGGCCGATGCCACAGCAGCCGCCGATCATGCTGGCACCCCGCGCGCGCCAGTCGTTGGCCCATGCCAGGTAACCCGGCGGGTCCAGGTCTTCGCGCAACTCATCCAGGCCGTCGTTGGCGGTGGCTTCCTTCGGTTGCGGCGGGAAGGCGTTGGCATAGGCGCCGATGGCGATGTCGGCGTTATGTCGCTCGATGAACGAGCGCGCTACCTCCAGTGCAGCGCCAATGACCTCGGGCTGGCTGCAGTTGAACAGCACGGCCGCCGCCCCCAGACCCACCACGGCTTCGATGGCATCGGCCACCGGCTCGCCGGAACGCAGGCGTGGCACCTCGTCGACCTCTTCGTCCTGCAAGGTGAACGACACCCAGAACGGCCTGCCATCTGCCGGCAAGTGGCCGTGGATGGCCCGCACCTCGGCAACCGAGCTCTGGGTTTCCGCCAGCCACAGGTCAACATGCGGGGCCAGGCCCTGCAGCAACGGGGTCAGCACCTCCTCGACGCGCTCGGGCTGGAACAGGTCCGGACGATACGAGCCGAACAGCGGCGGCAGCGAGCCTGCCACCCTGACCGGGTGCGCACCGGCATCGGCGGCATGCCGCGCCAGCTGGCCGGCGATATTGGCCAGTTGTCGCCCTTCCTTGGCAAAACGCTCTTCGCCGATGTGGAACGGCACTACCGCATAGCTGTTGCTGGTAATGACCTGGGCACCGGCAGCGATAAACGCTGCGTGCACGCCAACCACCGCTTCCGGCGCCTCGCTCAGCGCCAGCGCCGACCACTCGGGCTGACGAAACGGCGCCCCGCTGCGCTGCAGCTCACGGCCCATGCCACCGTCGAGAATTACCATCGCTCGCTGTTTCATATAACTACTCTAAAGGTACTTATGAATAAAATTCATTATGTGGGTGACACTTATAACTATTAAATACAGCTTTCTATAATTGGCCAACATTTCAGGTATGTCCATGCGATTTTCTACTGTGCTCGGTGCGGGCCTTGTGCTGCTCGCAACTGCTTCCCAGGCCTTTGCCGGTGCCACGCTGGAGCGGGTTGAATCGCGCAAGGAACTGGTCAACGTCCTGATGGAAAGCTACCCGCCGTTTTCCTTCCTCAATGACCAGAACCAGCTGGACGGTTTCGACGTGGATGTGGCCAAGGCCGTGGCGGACAAGCTGGGCGTCAAGCTGCGCCTGGAAACCCCTTCGTGGGACGTGATCGCCGCTGGCCGCTGGAGCGGCCGCTACGACATCTGCATCTGCTCGATGACCCCGAGCAAGGCCCGCGCCGAAGTGTTCGACTTCCCGGTGGAGTACTACGCATCGCCTGCGGTGATCGTGGTCAACGCCAAGGATGAACGCATCCATGGCGCCAAGGACCTGGAAGGCCGCAAGGTGGGTTTGACCAGTGCCTCGAGCTACGAGAGCTACCTGAACAAGAACCTGGTGATCGAAGGCAACGAAGACAAGAAGCTCGAATACCCCTTCGACTTCGTGCAGATCGCGCCTTACGACACCGACAACGTTGCCTTCCAGGACCTGGGCCTGGGCGCCGGCGTACGCCTGGATGCCATCCTTACCAACCTGGTGACAGCGCAGCCGCGCCTGGACCGGGACAAACGCTTCAAGCTGGCCGGCGCCCCGCTGTATGAAGAGCCGAACTCGGTGGCCATCGAGAAAGGCGACCCTGAGTGGGATGCCAAGGTGCGCCAGGTGTTTGCCGAGTTGAAGGCCGATGGCACCCTGGCCAAGCTGTCGCAGAAATGGATTGGCGCCGATATCAGCAAATGAGCACCTTCCCATCGTCCCCCAAGCCCGTGGTCAAGCCCACGGGCGCCGGCGTGTTCGGCTTTCGCACCCGGCTGCTGCTGACCTGGCTGGCGCTGTTCGGCCTGTTCGTCGCGTTTTTCCTCAGCTTCGACCTGAAGTTCTCGATCATTCTGGAGAAGTTTCCCAACCTCGCCGGTTTCAAGCTGGGGCCCAACGGCTTTCTGCAAGGCGCGGCGCTGACCCTGTTCCTGTGCCTGTGCTCGATGCTGGTATCGGTGCTGTTCGGCTTTGCCGCCGCCCTGGCGCGGTTGTCGAACAGCGCGGTGCTGGTGGGTGTCGCCAGCTTCTACACCTCGTTCTTCCGCGGCACGCCGCTGCTGATCCAGATTCTGCTGATCTACCTGGGGCTGCCGCAGCTGGGCCTGGTACCGGGCGCCATCAGCGCCGGTATCATCGCCTTGTCGCTGAACTATGGGGCCTACCTGAGCGAAATCTTCCGGGCCGGCATTCTCGGCGTCGCGCGCGGGCAGCGTGAAGCAGCGCTGGCGCTGGGCATGCGCACGCCGCAGATTTTCTGGCATATCGTCCTGCCGCAGGCCATGCGGGTGATCATTCCGCCTACCGCCAACCAGTTCATCTCGATGCTGAAGGACTCATCGCTGATATCGGTGATGGGGGTGTGGGAGGTGATGTTCCTGGCGCAGTCGTACGGGCGGTCGAGCTATCGGTACCTGGAGATGCTGACCACGGCGGCGGTGATCTACTGGGTGCTGTCGATCTTGCTGGAGCTGGTGCAGGCGCGGCTGGAGCGGCATTTTGGCAAGGCTTATCAGCGCTAGGGGCCAGGCTGGGTTGGCTGGGACACTGTGGGGGCGGCTTTAGCCGCGAACACCGGCGCAGCCGGTGCCATGCACCGCGTTGAGCTCTTCGCGGCTAAAGCCAATCCCACAGTGTTACAGCGCCTTCATTTCAGCAATATCCCGGGCCACCTGATCAGCCGATTGGTCGAACATTGCCTGCTCCTGCGCATCCAGCGGCAACTCGATCACCCGCGCCAGCCCCTCCTCGGCCAGGACGCAGGGCACACCCATGGCAATATCCGTGCGCCCGTATTCGCCCTGCAGAATCGCCACCGCCGGCAAGATGCGGTTTCGCCCGTTGGCGATCGCATCGACCATCTGCGCAATCGCCACCCCCGGCGCATCGCAGGCGCTGCCCAGTTTCTTCAGCCCCAATATCTCGCCACCACCCTTGCGCGTGCGCTCCACGATCTGCTCGATCTGCTCACTGGACAGGAAGTGTGACAGCGGCACCGAACCGATCTGGCAGTAGCGCATCAGCGGCACCATGCTGTCGCCATGCCCGCCCAGTACCAGCGCCGTGATATCCCGGGCGGAAAACCCGGTCTGCTCGGCGATGAAGCACTTCATGCGTGCGGTATCCAGCACGCCCGCCTGGCCGAAAACCTTGTTGCGCCCCTGCCCGCTCAGGCTCCAGGCGCGATAGGTGAGCACGTCGACCGGGTTGGACACCACCAGCACGGTCGCGGTGGGTGCATGCTGCTTGATGTCGGCCATGATGCCGTCGAGGATGGGCAGGTTGATACTCAGTACATCCTGCCGCGACTGCCCAGGCTTGCGCGGCACGCCGGCGGTGATGACCACCAGCTCGGAGCCCTGCAGCATTTCAGCCTTGGCCCCGCCGTAAACCCGGGTATCGGACCCCGACTCGACTGCCGCCTGCCACACGTCCAGCGCCTTGCCTTGTGCCATCTCGCCCTGCACATCCATCAACACCAGCTCACGGCACAACTCTTCCCGAGCGATGATCTGCGCCGCCGCCTCGCCGACCATGCCGGCACCCACGATTGTCAGTTTGTTCACGTGACACCTCCCAGCGGCGCGC
The DNA here is from genome assembly GCF_053557675.1 of Pseudomonas sp. XP1. Classification (NCBI taxonomy): domain Bacteria; kingdom Pseudomonadati; phylum Pseudomonadota; class Gammaproteobacteria; order Pseudomonadales; family Pseudomonadaceae; genus Pseudomonas; species Pseudomonas sp. XP1. The sequence goes on from NZ_JBNRIJ010000032.1 coordinate 56,806, forward strand.
GCCACCAGGAACACGCCTGCAATACAGAGAAGTATTGCCTGCTGAGGCGAAAAGGCCACACAAAGGCAAATGCAAGCGGTACGCGTACCCTGTGGGAGATTCTATGGTTGTGGGCAATGCTTTTTGCCCCCTTTGCTCATGTATTCGCCTTGAGTCTTCATCAAGGCGAAT
>NZ_JBNRIJ010000033.1:0-3880 GCF_053557675.1 Pseudomonas sp. XP1
GCTATCCGGCACTGCCAACCTGCCAGCAGCCCCTCGACTGAACCGTTTTTTGTGATAGGGTTCGCGCCCGAAAAATTCTGCCCCCGGGGCAACAAGGCGCAGAAAAATACTGCAAACCACTTGGCACAAGGCCTACAGCGAATACCCACCATTCACTCACAAAGTACGCACAAGTTATCCACAGGCGCTCGCCTTGCAAAGCCCCCGATACCGCATTATCTTGTATCCCGATCGCAGCGAACCACTAGATATAGGGTTTCGTGCAAAATCACACATAAAAGTCAACCCGCAAAATCAAGCGATTTTTTCGGGTGAACTTCAAGTGATTCCAGCAGCCAAACCGCTCCTGCGGAGGCGACCGAGGCAAGCCCTTGCAGGGCCTTGTTCGGGTATGGGTGTTACAGGCCAGGCCTGGTACCCATCAGCAACAGTTTTTGGGCCCGGCCCAGAACCTTTGACTTCGGCCAGGGAGCGGCGAGCCAATTGCCCTTATTCCTGAGTCTGTCCCGAAGTTGGTACGCCCGCGCGGGCGGATGCGCATGCATTGCCCATCCCCGCCAGGCCATCGAGCAAGTGGACGGAACGGTGGGCGCCCAAAAGGCGCCTGAACAATATAGAAACTGTGGAGACACCCACTCATGCAAACCGACACAACTCGCGAGAACCCGCAGGCCAAGGTGCCGCAGGCCGCCGATTCCAACCAGGATCTGGCCGCCACCGCTCCCGGCCAACTGCGTGTGATCAAGCGTAACGGCACTGTCGTCCCCTACACCGACGACAAGATCACCGTGGCCATCACCAAGGCGTTCCTCGCAGTTGAAGGCGGCACCGCCGCCGCTTCGTCGCGCATCCACGACACCGTCGCGCGCCTGACCGAGCAGGTCACCGCCACGTTCAAGCGTCGCATGCCATCGGGTGGCACCATCCACATCGAAGAAATCCAGGACCAGGTCGAACTGGCCCTGATGCGCGCCGGCGAGCAGAAGGTCGCCCGTGACTACGTGATCTACCGCGAGCAGCGCGCCAAGGAGCGTGCCACCCGCGTCAACACCGAGTCCGTGGTCGAGCCGCACCCAAGCATCCGCATCACCCTGGCCGACGGCAGCCTGGCGCCGCTCGACATGGCCCGCCTGAACACCATCATCAGCGAAGCCTGCGAAGGCCTGGCCGAGGTCGATGGCGACCTGATCCAGCGCGACACCCTGAAGAACCTGTACGACGGCGTGGCCATCAAGGACGTCAACACCGCCCTGGTGATGACCGCCCGTACCCTGGTCGAGCGCGAGCCGAACTACTCGTTCGTGACCGCCCGCCTGCTGATGGACACCCTGCGCGCCGAAGGCCTGGGCTTCCTGAACGTGGCCGAGAGCGCCACCCACCACGAAATGGCCGACCTTTACGCCAAGGCCCTGCCGGCCTACATCGACAAAGGCGTCGAGTTCGAGCTGCTGGACCCGGCCCTGAAAGGCTACGACCTGGACCGCCTGGGCAAGGCCATCGACCACGAGCGTGACCAGCAATTCACCTACCTGGGCCTGCAGACCCTGTACGACCGCTACTTCATCCACAAGGATGGCGTGCGCTTCGAGCTGCCACAGGTGTTCTTCATGCGTGTGGCCATGGGCCTGGCACTGGCAGAAAAAGACAAGGAAGCCCGCGCGATCGAGTTCTACAACCTGTTGTCGTCCTTCGACTACATGGCCTCGACCCCGACCCTGTTCAACGCCGGCACCCTGCGCCCACAGCTGTCCAGCTGCTACCTGACCACCGTGCCAGACGACCTGTCGGGCATCTACCACGCGATCCACGACAACGCCATGCTGTCGAAATTCGCCGGTGGCCTGGGCAACGACTGGACCCCTGTGCGTGCACTGGGCTCCTACATCAAGGGCACCAACGGCAAGTCGCAGGGCGTGGTTCCGTTCCTGAAAGTGGTCAACGACACCGCCGTTGCCGTCAACCAGGGTGGCAAGCGCAAGGGCGCCGTGTGTGCCTACCTGGAAACCTGGCACCTGGACATCGAAGAATTCATCGAGCTGCGCAAGAACACCGGTGATGACCGTCGTCGTACCCACGACATGAACACCGCCAACTGGATCCCTGACCTGTTCATGAAGCGTGTCTTCGATGACGGCAAGTGGACCCTGTTCTCGCCTTCGGAAGTGCCAGACCTGCACGACCTGACCGGCAAGGCCTTCGAAGAGCGCTACGAGTACTACGAAGCCCTGACCGAGTACAACAAGATCAAGGTGTTCAAGACCATCCAGGCCAAAGACCTGTGGCGCAAGATGCTGTCGATGCTGTTCGAGACCGGCCACCCGTGGCTGACCTTCAAGGACCCGTGCAACCTGCGTTCGCCGCAGCAGCACGTGGGCGTGGTCCACAGCTCGAACCTGTGCACCGAGATCACCCTGAACACCAACAAGGACGAGATCGCGGTCTGCAACCTGGGCTCGATCAACCTGCCGAACCACATCGTCGACGGCAAGCTGGACACCGCCAAGCTGCAACGCACCGTGAACACCGCCGTGCGCATGCTCGACAACGTGATCGACATCAACTACTACTCGGTGCCGCAAGCGCGTAACTCGAACTTCAAGCACCGCCCGGTCGGCCTGGGCATCATGGGCTTCCAGGATGCGCTGTACCTGCAGCACATTCCGTACGGCTCCGATGCTGCCGTCGAGTTCGCCGACAAGTCGATGGAAGCGGTCAGCTTCTACGCCATCCAGGCGTCCTGCGACCTGGCCGACGAGCGCGGTGCGTACGAGACCTTCCAGGGTTCGCTGTGGTCCAAGGGCATCCTGCCGCTGGATTCGCAACAGATCCTGATCGAGGCCCGTGGCGCCAAGTACATCGACGTCAACCTGGAAGAGTCCCTGGACTGGGCCCCGGTGCGCGAACGCGTCAAGAAAGGTATTCGTAACTCGAACATCATGGCCATCGCGCCGACCGCGACCATTGCCAACATCACCGGCGTGTCGCAGTCCATCGAGCCGACCTACCAGAACCTGTACGTGAAATCGAACCTGTCGGGCGAGTTCACCGTGATCAACCCGTACCTGGTCCGCGACCTGAAGGCCCGTGGCCTGTGGGACTCGGTAATGATCAACGACCTGAAGTACTACGATGGTTCGGTGCAGCAGATCGAGCGTATCCCGCAAGAGCTGAAGGACCTGTACGCCACCGCGTTCGAAGTCGAGACCAAGTGGATCGTCGATGCCGCCTCGCGTCGCCAGAAGTGGATCGACCAGGCCCAGTCGCTGAACCTGTACATCGCCGGCGCCTCGGGCAAGAAGCTGGACGTCACCTACCGCATGGCCTGGTACCGTGGTCTGAAGACCACCTACTACCTCCGTGCCCTGGCTGCGACCAGCACCGAGAAGTCGACCATCAACACCGGCAAGCTCAACGCCGTTTCCAGCGGTGGCGACAGCGCCCCGGTCCAGGCAGCGGGCCCAGCGCCAGTGCCGAAGGCCTGCGCGATCGACGAGCCTGACTGCGAAGCCTGCCAGTAAGGCCTGAGTGCCGCGCAGAGTGCCCATGGGCGCCCTGCGCGGCATTTTTGTATCTGCGCCACGGAGAAACCTTGCCCTTTGCCCACTGCTCGCGCAGCTCGGTAAAAGGACAGGACCTCTCAAAAAGGACTAAGCCCATGGCGCGGAAAAAACTGGCAACTCGCAAGATTGGTCGCAACGCGGAAACCGGCCGCTTCACCTCGGTCGAAGAAGCACGCAGGCATCCCAAGACACACATTGTCGAAACGCTGCACCACCCACGCAGCTAGTGGTTGCCTGGCTTGGCCTCATCGCCGGCAAGCCAGCTCCCACAGGTACTGCATCGCCCCCCCGGCCTGACGCTGAATCTGTGGGAGCTGGCT
>NZ_JBNRIJ010000033.1:3987-49206 GCF_053557675.1 Pseudomonas sp. XP1
CAACATATAGGTTAGCGCTAAACTCTTCCCCCGTAGAAAACTACACAAGATTTCGTGAACGGACGCACGCCAGACCGGTCGAAAAAGTTACCCTCGCCCGCCAGACACGCGCCCCGATCGAAGGCGAATTCCGGTATACTTCGCCCCCTCTGAAAAGGGCACCTATCAATTGTCCCTGGCCCCTCACGAAGGCCTGGCCAGGTACAAGCCAGAACACACCAGATGTAAACGAGAGTCAGCCTCTCGAGCTGTCCATTCGCCGTTACGGGCCTTGCGTCAGGCATCACATTCTTAAAATCCAACCGGTTGCCTTAGGGCGACCCTCAAGCAGGAGCCAAACCATGCTGAGCTGGGACGAATTCGACAAGGAAGACGGCGAAGTAGCCGCCAAAGGCAACACCCCTGCGCAGGCCGCTGCCGCCGCCACCCTCGACAAGCTCGACAGCGCCGGTGGTGCCGCCGCCCTGGAAGCCCGTGCCGCCACCGCCGACGACTCCGACGCCGTCAAGCGCGCCAAGGCTGCCCTGAACGACCTCGACATCGCCGAAGGCCTGGCCGAGCTGGAAGGCTCCAGCGCCCGCGTGCGTGTTGACGAAAAGCGCATGATCAACTGCCGCGCCGACCTCAACCAGCTGGTACCGTTCAAGTACGATTGGGCCTGGCAGAAGTATCTGGACGGCTGCGCCAACCACTGGATGCCGCAAGAGGTCAACATGACCGCCGACATCGCCCTGTGGAAGAGCATGGACGGCCTGACCGAAGACGAGCGCCGTATCGTCATGCGCAACCTCGGCTTCTTCTCCACTGCCGACTCGCTGGTAGCCAACAACCTGGCCCTGGCCGTGTACCGCCTGATCACCAACCCGGAGTGCCGCCAGTACATCCTGCGCCAGGCCTTCGAAGAGGCGATCCACACCCACGCCTACCAGTACTGCATCGAGTCGCTGGGCATGGATGAAGGCGAGATCTTCAACATGTACCACGAGATCCCGTCGGTAGCGAAGAAAGCCGCCTGGGGCCTGAAGTACACCCGCGCCATCTCCGACCCGGAATTCAACACCGGCACCGTCGAAACCGACAAAGAACTGCTGCGCAACCTGATCGCCTACTACTGCGTACTGGAAGGCATCTTCTTCTACTGCGGCTTCACCCAGATCCTGTCCATGGGCCGCCGCAACAAGATGACCGGCGTGGCCGAGCAGTTCCAGTACATCCTGCGTGACGAGTCGATGCACCTGAACTTCGGTATCGACGTGATCAACCAGATCAAGATCGAGAACCCGCACCTGTGGGACGCGGCGATGAAGGAAGAAGCGACCCAGATGATCCTGCAAGGGACCCAGCTGGAGATCGAATACGCCCGTGACACCATGCCACGCGGCGTGCTGGGCATGAACGCAGCGATGATGGAAGACTACCTCAAGTTCATCGCCAACCGTCGCCTGACCCAGATTGGCCTGAAGGAAGAGTACCCAGGGACTACCAACCCATTCCCGTGGATGAGCGAGATCATGGACTTGAAGAAAGAGAAGAACTTCTTCGAGACCCGCGTGATCGAGTATCAGACTGGTGGGGCGTTGAGCTGGGATTGATATCCGAGCGAGCATAGAGAAGGCTGCCGATTGGCAGCCTTTTTTATTGGCAGGAAAAAAGCCGAAGAGGAAGCTTCCTACAAGGTTCTCATTGTGACTTTTGTATCGTCGCGATAATGTCTCTCGGCGCTTAAGAACGCTCACGCAGCGGTATTCCGTTCCCGTTAGCAGCGGCTCTCCAAATCAGGATGGCCAAGATGGACAGTTTCAATACACCTACCCTCTTCACCCGCCACAACCGCCCCCTCCACACCCTCTGGCTCGAATCCCAAGCCTGGTTCTGCGCCCACGAACTTGGCCGGCTGAGTGGTCACTTCTATGACGAACACTGCATGCGCAAGCTCGACCCGGATCAGTACCGCTCCGTGCAGTTGCTGCGCTATGGCAAGTACCAGGAAACCACGATGGTCAGCGAATCCGGGGCCTATACCTTGTTGGCGCATCACCATGTACCGGAGAACCGGCATTTGCGCTGGTGGCTGACGCATGAGGTGGTGGCGGTGCTGCGTGATCGGCAGGAGGACGGGGTGGAGGATGTTCCGCGACTGGGGCAGATGTGCTGGCCTGGGGGGCGGAGCACGACGTTGTTGTATTGGCAGAGTGAGCCTTGGGTGAGGATACGGGATATGCCGGTGGTGCTGGCAGGGGAAATGCAACAGCTGCCTCCGGTAGAGAAGCCGAAGTTGAGTTGGCGGGAGTGTGCGCAGCGGGCGCTGCGGTCGCATGGGGTTTAAGCGGCGGTTTTGCCTGGGCGGGCCTCTTCGCGGGTGAACCCGCTCCCACAGGTACTGCGCTGGCTTCGGGTTAACGCTGCACCTGTGGGAGCGGCCATGGCCGCGAACACCGGCGCAGCCGGTGCCATGCACCGCGTCGCCTGCTTCGCGGGCTTGCCCGCTCCCACAGGTACTGTGCTGGCTTCGGGTTAACGCTGCACCTGTGGGAGCGGCCATGGCCGCGAACACCGGCGCAGCCGGTGCCATGCACCGCGTCGCCTGCTTCGCGGGCTTGCCCGCTCCCACAGGTACTGCGCTGGCTTCGGGATCACGCTATACCTGTGGGAGCGGCTTTAGCCGCGAACACCGGCGCAGCCGGTGCCATACACCGCGTTGCCCGCTCCCCACAAATGCCGGTGACATCCACAGCTAGTTCATTTGCTTGCTACAACCACCACTGCCCTGCTACTTCCCCTCCCCAACCGGCTCCACCCGCTGCACCACGATCTGCATATGGGTCGCCATGTCAGTCAGTATCACTTCCCCCTCCTTGTACTCCGGGGTGATCATCAGCGAGCGGATAAAATGCTCGTTGCCGCCCTCGCGCTTTTGCACGTTCTCGAACGCCACGATGATCGTGTCGTTGCGCCAGTTGCTGATGTCGAAACCGCCCGCAGCAACGAACTCACTAATGTCGCGCTCGTCGTCGAAGACATTGGCAGGCAGGATCAGCAAGCGGTCCTTGAGAAACACTTCATAGTACTGACGTGGCCCCACCGGCCAGTTGTGCGCCACCACGTGCTCGATGCGCCAGTGATGGACATTGTTCTCATAAACCACCACGCGCTCGACCTTGTGCCCGTTGCACGCAGCAAGCAATGGCAACAGCAAACCAGCGAACCCGATACGCATGCAGCGCAAATTCATCCAGAAGCCTCGTCACATCAGCGAAAACACATTACTTGGCAGCTTTCGCCGCCTGGCGGTTGGCCCTGCGCGTCTCCCGGTAGCCGAGCAGGCGCGCGCGCATTTCCCGGTAGCGCTGGGTATTGATGACCAGCAAGGCCAGCAGCCCGAACAGCAGAACCGAGACGTAACCGCCCATGTGCGGCCGGTAGCCGTAGCTGGGCAACGCGGCCAATACCGCCAGCCCGTTCAGCCCGATCAGCCCCCACAGGCCCCAAGCGTAGCCACGCACCAGGGCGATATGCGAAGCAGCGCTCACCATCCCTGCCAGCGCCAACGCCAGTACCGACAGCGACCGGTCCGGGCTGCGCAGATAAGTGGAGAACACCAGCGAAACACAGCCGCCAATGGCAAAGCAGGACAGCATGAACTCGGCGATGAATATGCCGAAATAGCGGGAAAGAAATGCTTGCAGCTCCTGGCCATGGGTCATTCGTCAATTTCCTCGTAAAGCCCCACGGCAACCGATTGCACGAAGCTACTGCTGCCAAAGCCCGACAAGCCGCCTATCGAGTCTTTGATCAAGGTACGCGTGGCATGCTGAATTTCGGTAGGGGTAAAGCGTTTGATCGCAGTACCCGCCGCTTGCTTCAACTTGAGCTGCTTGGCGGTGAGCGACGGATGCTTGATGAGCAGAAGCTCCTCGGCCAGCGCCTTGCGTTGCTGCCGCGACAGGCTATGGAACAGCTCCCTCCAGCCCTTGCCGGTCGCCGCTTTGCGAGCCTGCAGGAACCGCACGGTGTTCAGGCTCGATGCGCCCACACCTGCCAGCGCGACGCCGTCCAGTATGCTCATCACGGTCTGGACCGTGTCGTTACTGTCGAGCCAGTCGTTCTGCCCTGGGTCGAACACTTCGTTGAACACTCGGTACCCGCCCATCATGCACTGCCCGGTACCCGCAGCCGCGGCGGCATAACCGACCGCCGTCAACACCATGCTGGCGCCGCCAGTGAACGGTACGGCAATGGTGCCACTGAACATGACGACCCAACCAAGGTAGGCCGAGAGGCAACCCAAACTGGCGTTCACGGCCTCTGCCATCACCTTGCGCTCACGCGCGCCGGTTTGCAGCTGGGTCATGAACTGTTCAGGCGACTTGTAAGGTGCTGCCTCCTGCAGAATCACACGCTTGGGCGCAATGCTGCAGATAGGCTTGAATTCGCGCAGGACGATCACGTTGTACTCGGCATCGATATAGACAACACCAGCACCCACGATACCCGGGTCGGCATCGATGGCCCTGAACAGCTTCTGCTGGTCGACGGTCAACAACAGCCGCTGACGGGCCATTTGCTGCCGATAGCCGCCCAGGGCGCCGGACATCAGATCAGTCACGACAACTCTCCTTGAATCGTAAAGCCGCTGCGCCGGCTCACGCACGGCCCAGGCAGGTCAGGCGACCTGCGCGAGGGCTGCACGTGCACCAGCGCGAGCGCAACGGTGCGTGGATTACACGTTCGGGCAAGGCACCGGCGCCCAGTCACCCATGTCGGGGCTGCGGCACATCTTGTTGACCTGGTCGACGCCGGCATTGGCCACCTGTTGGGCCTCGGCTTTCTTGGTAGTAGCCTTCTGCAGGGTCTTCTCGGTGGCGACAGCCTCTTGCGGCACGTTCTTGTTCACCTTGACGGCCTGGGTCTTCTTCTTGCCAGTGGTGGTCTTCGGCGGCTCAGCCACGGTTGCCACATCGGTACGAGCCACACCGACCTGCTTGAGGTCCTGCTCGTAGGCCTGGGTGTAATTGTCGAGGTTTTCCGCAACACGGCCATTGACGGTGGCCAACAGCTTGTTCGACTCCTGCAGGCCCGAGACGATCTCGGCCAGGCGCTTGCGCCCTTCGGTGTCGTTGATGCGGTTGGCCTTGCGGCCGTCGATCAGGCTGGTGAACTCACGCTGGTAGCAGCTCTGCGAAGCCTTGGCATAGGCCGTGGTGCGGTCCAGGTCGGCAGCGCTCTTGTCGATGTCGGTGGCGTACGAGGCAATGCGCTGCTTGTCGTCACTGATCTGCTTCTGGCGCTCGGTGTAGTAACCGGCCGCACCGCCCACCAGGGCACCACCCGCCGCACCGATGGCGGCGTTGCGGCCGCGGTTGTCGCCGTCGACCAGGGCGCCGGTCAAGGCACCGCCGAGGGCCCCGATGACGGCGCCTGTGGCAACCGAGCGGGTCATGTCACCGTCGGTGGAGCGCAGGTGCTGCACAGGCTCGTAGCAGCTCGGGTAGTACTCGACCTTGGTCGTGGCACCAACCTTGGATACCGGGGAGCTGGAGCAGCCCGCCAGCAGCACGGTGCTGAAACCGGCAGCGAGCAGCAGGGCGGAACGGGCATGGGTAGCCGTGAAGATGGTCTTGGACATGTCACTTTCTCACGTGGGGTGGTTAAAACGGGGGGCTTCATGCCGCCCCGCGGTTGCGTCAGGCAGAAGCCACTACGAAGGCCGCGCGGCGGCCGATGCCAGGAGCTCCTTGAGGATCGTCGCCGGGTCGGCCCGCCGGTTCTGGCGGTACTCCCCAACGTGGCGAACGAACAGGGTCGCGCGGCTTACCAGGCTCTTGCCCAGGACCGGCTTGCGGTTGAGTTCTTCCTTTACCCGCTGGAACTGCGCCTGGATCACCGCGTCGGTGTAGCGCGTACCACTGGCCAGGTTGTCGATGTAGATCGCCACGGCGCCATCGAGGGCGGCGCGGCCGTTGGCGATGGCTGCGGCATACATGCTCACGGTGGTCTGGTCGCCACGCGCCTTCGCCTCGGCCTGGGTGTTGCGCAGGTTGGTCAGGCGAATGTTGTAGTTGTTGATGGTCTCGGCCACCAGCGCGGCGGACTGGATAAGGTTGCCGGCAGCTTCTTCGCGCTGGCGGCCGATCAGCGAAACGCTGCGCTTGAGTTCTTCGTTGACCAGCCCCAGCTCGGCCTGCTGGCGCGGGTCGGCGGTGGCGGCGATGATGCTGTCCAGGCGCTTGGTCGGGTCCTGTACGGCATCGATATCGTCGGTCAGGCTGGCCAGGCGCCCTTCCTTCTGCCACTGCTCGAACAGTTCCTGGTAACGCGAACGGGGTGCCGACAAGGCGCCGATGGCCACCCGGAAGCCCGTGGTCTCGTTGCGCTGCTCGGTACCGTCAGCGCCGAACAGCGGGTACTCGCGGCGCATGCCGGTAAACAGCGTGCCCTCGCCTTCCAGGTAGTTGCCGCCCTTGACCACAAAGCCGCCATAGGCGCCTTGCAAGCGGCCGGCATGCACCAGCTGGAACGACTCCTGAACCATTTCGGCGGCATTGCCGATCACATCGAACAGCCCCAGCGGGTTCGGCAGCCGGGTACCGATCGGCATCAGGCGTGCGGCCTGCCCGGTGCCGCCAGCCACCTGGTTGAACACCGCCCAGTCGCCGAGCGGCCCGTCGCTGTCACTGCCCTGGACCTTGCGCGGGAACAGTCGCCCTTCCAGCTCCTGTCGGCTGACCGCAGAGCCACCACGGGCAGCGAACTCCCACTCCACTTCAGTGGGCAGGCGCACGAAACCGACCCCGCCGTCCTCGGCCTTGCTGCCCCGGCCACTGACCGGCAGCAGGTCGCGGTGATGCTTGAGCAACCAGGCGCTATACACCGCGGCAAAGCGCTCGGCCTCGAAGCGCGACAGCTTGACCTTGGGCAGGCGCCCGGCCGCCGTGGTATCGGGCTGGCAGGCCGGCGGCGCCTCGCCGCTGGCCAGCGACTGGGCCTGAGCCATCACCTGGGCGTACTGCCGGGCGCTGACCTCGTACTTGCCAATGAAATACATCATCGGCTTGAGCGGGCCAGCCTGGTCGAGTTCGGGCAGGTTGGGGGCGACGGCCTTCTGCCAGGCGGGCGAAAGGTCCTGGAGGCTGAACTGGCCATTGATGAAGTCACGCCGATAACCGGAAATGAACGACTGCTGGTAGCCGGCCTCACCCTCGCTGAACGGGTAGCCGAGGTTGACCTCGCGGTCGTCCAGGCTGCCCTGGGCCAGCACATAGACGCTACGCAGCACCAGTTCGCCGCCGCATGGCAGCGGCAGGCTGACGTCGCCTGGCAAAGGCTTGGGGTTGTCCAGCTTGCTGGTGTCGACCGGCTGTGCCGGGGCGCTGGCGGCAGCGGCGTTGGCCGGCTTGGCCGACTTGGCAGGCGGCTCGTCGGTACCCGGCGAACAGGCCGCCAGGCCCAGCGTTGTCAGAAGCAGGGCCGCAGCCCCCAAGCGAAGTTCAGACATCACGGATTCCTTGACTGGCATCGATGCGCGTCACCCGCCAGCCGCCCAGGGCAGCAGCGGCTGTGCTGGCCAGCAGCACCGCAGACAACGCAACGAAGTAATGCATGGGCAACAGATGGCTGGCGTATTCGCCTGGCACCTGCGTGAAGATCCGGTTAAGGCCCTGCTCGGCCAGCAGGTACAGAGCGGCGGCAACTGCGGCCGCCAGCACGCCGCTGTACAGCGCCTGCAGCACCACGAACAGCAGCAGCGCGGCCGTGCCGAACCCCAGCAGGCGCAGCACCGCCAGCTCACGCTGCTTGCGCTGTACCGCCGCCACCGCGCCAGCGGCGACGGCTGCCACGGCACCGGCCACGGCCAGGCTGGTGATGATCCAGAACAGCAGGTCCAGGTTGCGGCTCAGGGCCTGCACCTGGGCGATCTGCGCAGCCTGGGTCGATACCAGCCACCTGCGTTCGGCAAAGTAGGTGCGCAGCGTCTCGACATCAGCCAGCCCACGGGCATACAGGCGAAACGCCGGGTATATCCGCTGCGCATCAGTGCCTGCGCCCTCGCCCGGCCAGCCCAGCGCCGGCACGCCGCGCCCGTCGCGGTAGTCTTCGACCGCTTCGAGCAGGGCCAGGGAAGCAAACAGGCCATCGCGCTCGAACGCCGTCAACGGCAGCACGGCGGCTACCTGCAGGCGCGTCTGGCGCCATTGCACCTGGCCGGCCTGCTGCCGGCTGAAGCTGGCCTGCAGCTCATCACCGGCAGCGGCACCGAGCTTCTCGGCAGCGGTAAAGCTCAGTACCACCTGCTGCAAGCCCTGCGGCGGTGGCACCTGTTGCAACAAGGGGTCACCGGCAGCGGTCGGCAGCATCTCGACGGTTACCGCACGCCCCTTGGCAGGCAGCAGCAGCTCTGCAGTGGCGGCGATCTGCCGGGTCCGCGCGATGGCGAAAGCGACGTCCGGGCGCTGCCCCAGGGCATCGATGAAATCGGCACGGAAACGGCCACCGCCCAAGGGAATGATCTCGCGTACGCTCGGGTCGCGTTGCAGGCGCTCGGTCAGGCTGCCGACCAGGCCGAACTTGAGCCCGAACAGCACCAGCAACGGCGCGATCACCGCGACCAGCGCCAGCACGCTGCACGCCGACAGCCGCGCATCGTTGCGGTAGTCCTGCCAGGCCAGGCCGGCGATCAGCCACGGGCGCATCAGACGGCCTGCGCCAAGGTGGCGGTGACGCCGCCGTCGGCATCGCGCCGGCAGGCCATGCGCAGCACGCTCAACCCGGCCCGGCGTGCCAGCGCTTCGTCATGGGTGGCGAGCACGCAGGTCACCTGGCGCGCCTGTGCTTCGCGCAGCAGCAACTGCATGACCCGCTCGGCGTTCACCGGGTCCAGCGCAGCGGTAGGCTCGTCGGCCAGCAACAAGGCCGGCGCATGCGCCAGGGCCCGGGCGCAGCTGACCCGCTGACGTTGCCCCAGCGACAACGCGGCGGGCTTCTTGGCCAGCTGGTCATGCACATCCAGCGCCTCGGCCAGGCGTTCGACGCTGCCGTCCTCGCCCAGCCCCAACAGCTGCCGTGGCAGGCGGATATTGCCACGCACATCGAGGAAACCGAGCAACCCACCGGCCTGCAGCACATAGCCCAGCTGGCGGCTGCGCAGCGCCGCCAACTGATCGAGGCGGCGCTGGCGCCACAGGCCAGCCACATCGGTGCCGGCGAAGACGAAGCCCTCGGCGGCATCCGGCGCCAGCACCAGCGCCAGCAGGTCGAGCAAGGTACTCTTGCCGCAGCCGCTGGGGCCGACCAGCGCCACCCGTGCCCCTGCAGCCAGCTGCAGCCGGTCGATCTGCAGGCTGTAGCGCTGGGCCCCCTGGCCGCGCGTCTTGCGCACCGCGTGCAGGCTGATCATCACGGCAACGTCGACAGCGGTACACGGTACAGGGCATCGCCCGGCTCGGCCTTGCCGAAGCGCACCCAGTTGGCCATGTCGTTGTGGAAGGTTTCGTACAGACGGATCTTCGAGTCCAGTTCGTCGATGAAATCCTCCTGTTCGGCCACCGACAACGACAGCCACAGGTCCTCGGTCATGCTCAGGGACTTGCTGCGGTACGGCAGGCCTTCGAGGTATTCGCCCAGTACCCCGCCCTGGGCCAGGTTTGCGCCCTTGCGCAGAGCGCCCGGGTCGCGGCTCATGTAGGCGCTCGCGCTGGCGATCTCGTTGAAGAAATCACCCGGCGAACTGCGGGTCTTGCGCGCGGCGTCGACGATCAGCTTCAGCGACTGCTGCAGGTCATTGAGTTGCAGCTTGGTCAGCATCACGCACACCTGCAGGCTCGGCAACGCCGGGTTGGCCAGGTCATGGTCGGCGGCCCAGGCGCTGACCAGTTGCGGCGCCTGGCTGGCGCCGTTACGGCCGAGGAAGTCCATGTGCATGGCATAACCGATTGCCTGGGACTTCGCCGCCAGGCTCGCGCCCGAACCCAACTGGGGCAACGGCTGTGGCTGTTGTTCACGCACCTGGTGCACCAGTTCGGCGAACGTCGAGCCGATCTCGCGCACGCGCTCGCCAAAGGCGCCCACATCGCCGCCCGGCACCCCCACGTACAGGTCACCGATCTGTGGGTTGCTGTCGGCAGTGAGTACGCGGTACTGGCTTTCCGCAGCACCATGGTTTTTCGCGCCGGCCGGGGTACGCAGGTGCAGGGCGTAGATCCTGATCTGCTTGCTCAACGCAGCCTGGCGAACCTCGGCCTCGTTCATCTGTGTGCTGCTGTAAGGGTCGTTCTTGCGCAGGGCACCGGCATCGCTGACCAGCAGGACGATGCGCCCGCCATAGCCCGACCAGTCCATGCCCTCCACGGCCTGCATCACGCCGGCAAAGGCATCTTCGTTGAACGAATGGCTGGAGACGCTGGTGGCTTTGACCTGCGCGGCAGCCTTGAGGAAGCGCGCCGGATCGCGGCCCTCCTCCAGGCTGACCAGGGTCTTGCTCAGGTAGTCCAGGCCCGGGGTGCGCTTGACGCTGTTGCGAAAGCCCACCAGGCCGAAGCTGACGTTGTCCAGCTCGCCCTGCGCAGCCAGTTGCGCCTGCAGTTCGCTGACCACCTGGCGCACGCGGTCGATGTAGGGTTGCATCGACACGGACGTGTCGACCACCAGGACGATGCCGGTACGGAAGCGGTTGTCCGTCGCCACGGCCGCACCAGCAGCCGTGGCCGCCTGGCCGCGAACGCTGCTGCCGGGGTCGATGGAGGCGACGTTGAGCAACTGCACCGGCTGGCCGTCGGCGCCGAAGCTTTCGCGGTAGTCGAAGATCGGCATCAGGTAGAACTGGTTCTGCGGCACCGCGCTGGCGGCCGGCTCCAGGGCCAGCACCTGAGGCACCTGATCGGGCTCGTTCTGCGCCTTGAGCAGGTCGGCACGGGCCTTGCCGGTGTCATCGAGCAGCTGCTGCAGGTCGTCGGCCTGGCGCATGAACATCACCGGTGAACGGCCGGAACGCTCGGTGAACTTCAGTACCAGGCTTTGCTTCCAGTCGCTGGTCTGTGCAGCCGGCAACCAGCCGTCGCGCTGGCCGCTGCTGGAGGCGCCCACTTCCAGCCATGGCTGGCCATCGATGTCCTTGCGCTGGTACACGTACAGTACCGAGAACGCCGGCAATGGCTCACCCGCGCTGTCACCGGGCCGTGCCCGCAATTGCGCTTCGGGCTTGGTCAGCACGCGTTGGAACAGGGTTTTCTTGCCCGGCATCAGCAAAGGCCGGCCGTCTTCGCTGGCAGCTGGCGGCGGAGTGGTTGCCGTAAGCGGATCGCTCGCGGTTTGCACCACCGGTGGCTGCGCAGCCGGTTGGTCGCTGCCACTACGCAACCAGAAGAAGGTCGCGCCCAGGCCCAGCGCCGCGGCGATGGCCACGGCCAGCAAGGCCTTGGCCGGCATGCCCGAGGCTGGTTTCGGCGGCGCAGCAGGCCCGGACCGCGACGGCTGCGTTGCAGGCGCGGGTGAGGCGACCGGCTCGGCCGCGACCTGCGGAATATCGATGGATACCGGCGTCAGCCCGCCAAGGTCGGCCTTGCCCGGCATCGCGACCGGCAAAGGCCGGATCACCGTGGTGTCCTGGTCATCGGCAGGCAAGCGGTCGAGTGCAGCCAGCAACGCGTCGGCATCGGCAAAGCGGTGATCAGGGTCCTTGGCCAGCAGCTTGCGCAGGATGTCCTGGTAGCGCCCGTGCTCGATGGGCAGCTCCGGCAGGGGCTCGGTCAGGTGGGCCAGTGCGGTCGACAACGCATCGGTGCCACGGTAGGGCAGCTCGCCGACAAGGATCTCGTACAGCACCACCCCAAGCGCATACAGGTCGGCGCGGCCATCGATGTCCATGCCCCGCGCCTGCTCCGGGCTCATGTAGCTCGGGGTGCCGACGGCGAAGCCAGCCTGGGTGAACTGGGTGCGGTCATCCAGCGACTTGGCGATGCCGAAGTCCGAGAGCACTGCCGTGCCGTCGGCGCGGAACAGGATGTTGGCCGGTTTCACGTCGCGGTGCACCAACCCCTGGCCGTGGGCATAACCCAGCGCCTGGGCGATCTGCCGCACGTACAGCAAGCCCTGCTCGGGGGCAAGCCCGGCGGCGATGCGCTCCTTGAGGGTCCCGCTGGGCAGGTACTCCATGGCCATGTAGTACAGCTCGCCGACGTTGCCGATGTCATGGATGGTGGCGATGTGCGGGTGCGCCAGCCGCGCCAAGGTGCGCCCTTCGCGCAGGAAGCGCTCGCAGAAGGTGGGGTCGGCGGCAAGGCTCGCGGCCATCACCTTCAGCGCCACCTTGCGCTGCAGCGAGCGCTGGGTGGCCAGATAGACACTGGCCATGGCGCCCTGGCCAATCTCGCTGTCGATGTCGAATCCGGGAATCTGCATGTTCGGTGTGCTCTTCAATTCGCCTTCACCACCACGGCGGTGATGTTGTCAGGGGCGCCACGGGTCAGCCCCAGGTGCACCAGGCTGCGAACCACTTGATAGGGGTCGGCGTGGCCGAGCACGTCGGCGATCTCGTGGTCTTCGGCGGTCTTGTTCAAGCCGTCGCTGCACAGCAGATAGGTGTCGCCGGGCTTTACCTGCACATCCACCGCCTGCAGCTCAAGCTGGTCCTCGACGCCGATGGCGCGGGTGACGATGTTGCCGCGCGGGTGCACGCGGGCTTCGGCCTCGTTGAGCAGGCCGCTGTCCTGCAGTTCCTGGACGTAGCTGTGGTCATGCGACAGGCGCTCGATGCAGCCATCGCGCAGCCGATACAGCCGGCTGTCCCCGGCCCACAGGCCTACGGCGCGGTCCCCACGGGCCGCCAGGACCACCACCGTGCTGCCCATCATCGCCACGCCCCGGCGCAAGGTCTCCTCGCGCACGGCGCGGTTTACCCGTGCCAGGGTGTCACGCAGGGCCTGGGTGAAATCCTCCAGCCCATCGACGAGCGGCAACTGGCGCAGGCTGTCCACGGCCAGGCTGCTCACATAGTCACCGGCGGCATGCCCACCCATGCCGTCGGCAACGGCCCACAGGCCATCCCAGGTCAGCTCCAGGCAGGCGTCTTCGTTGATCTTGCGGACCATGCCTACATGGCTGTAACTGGCCGCGCTGTAGTGCACCCGGCTCATGCTGGTATTGCCTCGCTGCCCAGCAGGAACGCGGCGAACTGGTCGCTGCGCGGCAGGCCCTGGCTACGCAGCAGGCCAGGTGCGATCCGCTCGCTGCCCAGCCCCCACCACAGGCTCATGCCTTCGCAGGCGCATTCGGCCAGTGCCAACGCCCTGCCCTGCGGTGTGATGCCGTCCAGCCGCTGCAACCCGCCCACGGCCACACGTGCCCCCTGCAGCAGCGGCCGGGGTTGGTCGAAAGGCTGCAAGGCTGCCTCGAAGTGCTCGAAGGCTGCATCCGCTTCAAGCGTGCCCAGCAACGCCGCCTCGACACCTTCGAACCACTCATCGGCCCCGCCAACGATGCCTGCGATCGCCACCCCGGGCTCCAGCACCTGCGCCACGCTCAGCGGAAAATACCGCCCCACCCGGTCAATGCTCGGCATCAGCACGCCAACCACCGCATCCGGGCCACACACACCAGGCGCCAGGGCAAAGCGCCACAACGGGCTGACCAGGTAGGCCTGCAGCCAGGCCTCGCCAAGCGCCTGCTGGCTGGCCTGGATACCGGCGGCCAGCCACTGGTCCCAGGGCTGGATGAAGGTCTGCGGCAAGCCACGGCTGACGAAGTCGCCGCGGCAGGCCAGTTTTCCGTAGAAACCCACGTCGTTCACAGATGCTCCGGCAGGCTGAAACCGCTGACCACTCGGCTGCGGAACGGGTTGAAAGCGCTGCTGGCACGCAGCTCGTACGACACGCTGGCGCCATCCACGCGCAAACGCAGGTTGAAACGCTCCGGCGAGCTGCCAGCCACCAGGTCGGCCTGGTCGAGCAGGCGGAACCACGCCCATGGGCCCTCCACGGTCAGCCCCGAACGGCCACTGGCCGATGGCGGCGCGATCGACAGGCGAACCACGCCGATGCTGTTCGGGTTGGGCCACTGCAACGCCACCGGGCGGCTCGGGCCGTGGTCGTAGCTGACCTGCTGACCGTCCAGATCGAGCAGGAACTGGGTGATGCTGGCGTCCATCGCCACCGGCTTGAGCTCGAAACGCACGCTTGGCTGCAGGCCGTTACCGCTGCGGAAGAACGCATCGCGGATGGTCGCCGCGCGCTGGAAGGTGTACAGCACATTGCCGCTGATCCCGAGTTTCTGCGCAGCGCCCGGCTGCCAGCTCCAGGGCGTGCTGGAAGTATTGACGTAGGGCTGCAGGTACTTGCGGAAGTAGTTGTCCATCACCCCGCCGACCCCGAAGAACTGGCCGAAGTCTTCCAGGGTGGCGTCACGCGAACTGCCGGCCACCAGCGGGTAGCGGCCGCTGAGCGACTGGCGGTAGACATTCAGCACTTCGCTGGCCCAGGCGGCATTGAGCTGGTTACGCACCCCGCCCATGACGATGCCATGGGTCGAGCCGAGTACCGAACTGACCAGGTTCTGCACCACCCTGGGCTGGCGCGCCGCACCCAGGGCTACCCGTTGCGCCGCAGCCTGGGCCTGGTTCTTGGCTTCGCCGAGCAAGGCATCGCCGCTGGCACCGACCATGGCGCTGACCTGCACGTACAGCGCATTGAGGTCGGTGAGCAAGCCGTCGATGGCGGCGGGCTGGCCTTCGCCGCTGCCAACCAGCGCGGCCAGTTCGGCGAAGTGCGCGGTCACCGGGTCCTGCGTACGGGCTGCTGGGCTGTCAACGGGTAGCGGCGCGTCGCCGAGCAGCCCGCCAAGGCGCTGGCGCAACTGGTCGACACCGGCCTGCTCGGCCTTGTCCTGGGCCTTGTCGAGCGTGGTCGGCTGCGCCAGGTTGGTTTCACGGGCCACCGCCTGCAGCAGCTGCTTCAGCGGCGAGGTCGGCCCGGACAGCACCCGCAACACATCGGCGGCTTGGCCAACGCTGGTGACAGGCACGACGTCCAGGTCGTCGAGCAGGGCATCCCAGTGACGGATGTAATCCTGGTAGTAGAGTTGTTGCACATCATCGGCCAGGCGTTTGGCATCGCCCGCTTCGCCCGGCGTGCGGCCCAGCACCCAGCGCTCCTCGGCCAGCGTGGTGCTCTGCGCCAGGCTGGCGGCGAGAAATGCCTGCCGGTAGCCCTGAACGGTGAACAGCCCCGGCAGCGGCTCGCTCAGCGGCTTGCCGCTCTTGAAGCGAAACACCAGGGCTGCATCGCGCCCGGCGGCGTCGCTGACGCGGAAGTCTTCGACCCCGCCTGGCAGCTTCTGGCGCTTGACCCGGTCGTAAACACGCTGGGCCACCGGCAACTGCTGCAGCTGGCGACGGGTGTCGTCGATCAGGCGCTGGTCCAGGCGTGCGTTCGGCGGACGTTTCTCGAACAGCGCCGCCAGGTGCTGCCCCAGGGCTTGACGCAGGTCAGGCGCAAGGTCGCGGGGTAACTGGCGCTCCCAGTCGAGGGTGATCCAGGCCTTGATGAAGTCTGGGTCGTAATGCTCGGCATCGGCCAGCATCAGGTAGGCCTTGAGCCCTTCGTAGAGGTAGTCGGACGGCCCCCCGGCATACAGCTGTTCCTCGATGCGGGTGACCAGGCGAGGGGCGAAAATGGCGATCAGCAGCTTGCGGTAAAGGCTCAGCGATTCGCTTTCGAGCATGTCGCCCTGATACAGGCCCAGACCCTCGGCCCAGCTGGGAGGGTTGTCGGCCAAGTGGCGGACGGCGTTGAGCAGCGGCAGCACGTCGACCACGTTGCGCTGCGCAGGGCTCAGGCCTTGCACGCTCTTGCCCAGTGGCTGAAGGCGGCTGTCGACCTCGGCGATGTATTGCTGGTTGGCCCGGTAACTGAGGGCCCACAAGGTCCCGACCAGCAGCACCAGGGCTACGCTCAGGGCCAGCGCACCACGGGCGATCCAACGGCGCCGCCGCTCCACCTTGGGGTTGCTGCCGACCAGGCCGCGCTCGGCGAAGGCCACGGCAGTGAACAGCCGCTCGATGAAATAGCTGCGCCCGCTACCGCTCTGGCGTGCCAGGTGCGCACGGTCAAGGCCCATGCTCTGGGCCATGCTGCCGATCAGTCGGTCGATGGGGCTGCCTTCCTGGGTACCGCTGGTGAAATACACACCGCGCAGCAACGCCCGTGCCTCGAAGGCGTTGGGCTTGAAGATGCCGTCGAGGAAAGCGTGGAGGTTGCCACGCAAGGCGGCGAACTGTTGCACGAAACCGTAGATAAGGTCGCGTCGGGCCGGGTCGCGTTCCTGTTGCAGGCGCTCGACCAGGCGCTCGCCGAGCCGCCGTTCGAGCAATGCGAACTCGTTGTCGAACTGCGCCAACGGGCCGTCAGCGCCCTGCTCGAGGGTATCCAGCGGGAAGGTCATGCCCCATACCTGGGCGCGCTCGTCCTTGCCCAGGTTGTCGAAGAACTCCATGAAGCCCGGCACCAGGTCGAGCTTGGTCAGCATCAGGTACACCGGGAAGCGCACGCCCAGCTGGCTGTACAGCTCCTGGATGCGCGCACGGATCGCCACGGCGTGGGCGGCGCGCTCGGCGTCGCTGCCCAGCAGCAGGTCGGACAGGCTGATGGCGATGAATGCACCGTCGATAGGGCGGCGCGAGCGCTGGGTCTTGAGCAGGTCGAGAAAACCCAGCCAGGCCGCCTTGTCGACCTGGGCGTGGCTGTCCTGGGTGGTGTAGCGGCCGGCAGTGTCGAGCAGCACCGCCTGGTCGGTGAACCACCAGTCGCAGTTGCGCGTGCCGCCCACACCGCGGATGGCGCCCTCACCCAGTTGCGCCGCCAGCGGGAAGTGCAGGCCGGAGTTGACCAGCGCGGTGGTCTTGCCCGAGCCGGGCGGGCCGATGATCACGTACCACGGCAGCTCGTAAAGGTTGCGACGCTCGTCACCGCCCAGGCGGGCCTTCTTCAACAGGGCCAGGGCCTCGTCCATGCGCTGGCGCAGCGCCGCCAGCTCTTCGGTGGTGGCCACGCTGGCAGGGTCCGGGGCGGTTTCTGCGGCCAGGCTCTGCATGACCTTGGCCGCCTGCCGGCGCGCCTGCACGATGCGCCAGGCGCGATAGCCGCCCCACAGGGCGAACAACAGGACGATCAGCAGCCAGCGTGGCGTGGGCGACGCCAGCATGTCCAGCAACGGCCCGACGAACCAGATGATCAGGCTCAGGGCGATCAGGCCCAGCAGCGGGATTACCCAGCGAATGACAAAACTGAAAAACGCCTTCACTCGACGCCCTCCGCCAGAACGGTGATTTCAACCCGGCGATTCTTCGCCCGGCCCTGCGCGGTGTCGTTCGACGCCAGGGGTTCGGTGTCGCTCAGCCCTTGCGCGCTGAAGCGCTCGGGTTGCCCGGTGCGCGCGGCGAGGATGCCCTTGACCTCTTCGGCGCGCGCCTGGGACAACGCCCAGTTGGATGGGAAGCGCAACGTCGCGATGCGCTGGTTGTCGCTGTGCCCGGTGACCCGAACATTGCCCTTGACCTTGGCCACAGCCTCGGCGATGCGCAGCATCAGCGGCTGGAAATCGCCCTTGATGCTGGCGCTGGCGCTGGCGAACAGCTCGTCGCCGCGAATGGTCACCACCGAACGGTCGACCGCGTCTTCGACGGAAACCCGGCCGGCCTTGATGTCATCGGC
The DNA here is from genome assembly GCF_053557675.1 of Pseudomonas sp. XP1. Classification (NCBI taxonomy): domain Bacteria; kingdom Pseudomonadati; phylum Pseudomonadota; class Gammaproteobacteria; order Pseudomonadales; family Pseudomonadaceae; genus Pseudomonas; species Pseudomonas sp. XP1. The sequence goes on from NZ_JBNRIJ010000033.1 coordinate 21,684, forward strand.
GAGGAACCCGGCCAGGCGCGGGCGCTCAACTGGCTTGGGCTGCAGCACCGGGCGGTCCATGGCTTGTACCGGGATTTCGCCCAGTGCGTGGATACCCCGGAACACCGGCTCGGCATCGGCGGCCAGCTTCAGGCGCAGGCCGAACAGCAGCAGCAACAGCAATGCCACGGCCACCGCCAGGCCCACCCATGGCGGCACGAACTGGGCCAGGCGGTCACGGCTGACGGCCACCCCACGCCAGTGTGGCGAGAGTTCGCGCTCACGCTCGCCACGGGCGCTGCGAATTGCCGCAGCGGTGCGCTCGCGCAGCGCTTCGAGCTGGGCGCGGCCATCGTTCATGACCCGGTAGCGGCCCTCGAAGCCTAGGCTGGTGCACAGGTACAACAGCTCCAGCAGGTTGAGGCGTTCGCGCGGGCTCTGCAGGCAATGCTCCATCAGCTGGAACACCTTCTCACCGCCCCAGGCCTCGTTGTGCACCGTGATCAGCAAGCTCTGGCGGCTCCAGTCGCTGGCACTGCCCCACGGCGTGCTGAGCACCGCCTCGTCCAGCGCGGTGCACAGCGCATAGCGCGCCAGCAGCACTTCGTTGCGCACCACCCCGGCGGCTTCGGCACGGGTCTCGAACTGGCGCAGATAGGCCAGCAACTGCGCTCGCAGGCTGGCCGGCGCCGAATGAGCGATGGTGTTGCGCAGGCGGGTAAGCAAGGCCAGCAAAGGCCCGGCCGCCTGCTCGAGTGGGTTGAGACCCACGCCCTGGCCAGGCGCCAGGGGCTCGGCCGGTACCTGCAACGGTGGCGGCTGCGGCGCTGGCGCGGCGGGTTGCGGGGCAGCACGGCCACCGGGGCGCGGCATGAACTGGGTACGGTCGTTGGCCTGCGGATCGTCCGGGTGCATCACGGGTTATCCTCGAATGGCCCAGAAGGCCAGGCTCAGGCCGGGGAACTCGCCGGCGACGTAGAAGGCAAAGCCACCGGAGTGTTGCAACTGCTTCCAATGCTCGCTGCCGCGGTCGAGCTCGAAGTAGGTGGAACCGGCATGGAACGGGATCTGGCGGGGCGCCACCGGCAACGGCAACAGGCCGATGCCCGGCAGTTGCAGGTTGACCAGGTCGCGGATGTGCTCCACCGAGCCGATCTTGCTCTGCTGGCCAAAGCGGCTGCGCAGCGTCTCGCTGGGCACATCCGCACGCACCACCAGGACGAAACTGGCGCTGTCGAGCAAACTGCGGTCGGCAAGCATGCCAACGTGGATGCCGTAAGCCTTTTCGACGATGGGGATGGCCACCGCCTTGCTGTCGATCAGCGTCGACAAGGCCTCGCGCAAGGCGGCCATCACTGGTGCGAAGGTCGCCGCCAGGTCGTCGTGCTGATAGACCGGGAAGCTGTGCGGTCGGCGGCCATCGCGGGTGAAGGTGGCGAACTCGCCAGCCAGGGCCACCAGCTCGCTGTACAGCCGCTCGGGGTGCAGCGGGCTCAGCTGGTTGAGGTGCTCGACCAGCGGCTGGGCGCGGTTGACCAGTTGCAGCAGCATGAAGTCGGCAATCTCCGACGCCCCGCCATTGGCCGAGGCGACCACCCTGCCCGCCAGCGCTTCGCCACGCTGGTGCAACAGGCCCAGCAGCTCGCCGCAGAAACCGGACAGTTGTTGGCTGGCCGCCACGTCGAGTACCGGCGGGATGTAGCTGTCATCCACCACCAGCGCGCGGTCGGCGCGCTTTTCGCGGATGCGCAGCATGCCGAGGGCGGCGTAGTCGCTCAGGCCGTCCTCGCTGCGCAGCAGGCGCAGGGCGCGGCTGCCGAGGGCCAGCGGGGCACGGTTCTCGAACGGCGCGTTGTCGTCACGCACTTCGCTGACTCGGCTGATGTAACGGGCGCCAGCGAGGGCTTCGCCCTCGTCGACGGTGTCGCGGGCCCCTGCTCGCTTGAGTGGCAGCCCCAGGTGGACAACGCCATGGCGCAGATCGTCGGGCACTTCCAGCGGCGCGGGTGGCAGGTCGTCGCGGGGAATGTCGAACGGCGTGCCATCGGGCAGCAAGCCGCGGGCGCTGATAATCGCCACCTTGCCCTGGGCAAGCAGGCCCTGATCGAGCAGCAGCTCGGAGAACCCCCAGGCGGCCGCGTTCAGCGGCCGGTTGCGGGCGTCGACCAAGTGTTCGAGGTAGCGATCATGCTGTTGGAAATGCTGGGTCGTGATGAACATGCCTTCCGACCACACCACGCGATTGTTCCAGGACATGGGGACTCCGATTGCCTAGCGGGCAGGTTCAGGTTGTGGGGTGGCCACGGCGCTGCGCACGGCACGCACATCGAGGCTGATCTGATAGTCCCGCGGCGGCACCGGCAGCACGCTGCGCCACTGGGCCTGGTCGATCTCGCGGTAACCGACCACCAGGCCGATGTGGCGAGTGGCAGGGTCGAGCGGACGCTCCACGCGCAACTGCCCGCCGGGTTGCAACAGCACTTCGTCCTGGTCGATCAGGTCGGCGCCGAGGGTGGCCTGGGCGCGCTCGGCCAGGGCGAAGTAGTCGGCGCGGGCAAATGCCGCGCTGTTCTTCAACTCGTACAGGCGCACCCGTACCGGCGCAGGCGTGCCGCCAGGGCCTGGGTTCAGCCCCTCGGCGGCACTGAAATACAGGGTCACGGCTGCGCTGTCCGGTGCACTGTCGGCAGCGGGGGCAACCGGCGTGTCCTTGCTGCAGGCGGCCAGCAGCACCAGGCTCAGGGCTGCGACCAGTCTTATTGCTTTCATCCTTGTCCTCTTGACGTACCGTGGTCTTCCTGGGTGCGCTCAACTACGTTGCAAACGGTTGCTGTGGGCCTCGTAGGCGCGGCTGAATTCGCGGCCGAACAGTTCCTGGAAATCGTCTTCGGCTTCACGGGAGATCTGCCCGTAAAGCTCGGTGAACTGCTGCCAGCAGTGGGCCTGGCGCGAGCCACCGAACAACTTGGCCAGCCCAGCCGCAGGTGCCAGGCGCTGCTCCAGGCGCGCCGGCTGGAAACACGCAAGCAGGTGTTTGATGGCGGCCTGCACGCCCGCCATCACCGCCAGCTGGTGGGCGCGCACATCATCGAAGCTTTCACGCACGGCCTGGTCCGGCGCCATGAACGCCTGGTTGCCGTGACGCAGCAACAGCAGCAACGCCTCGTCGGCATTTGGGGCGAACTTCAGCGGGTTGTTCTGCACCGGGGCGATGGTGGTCTGCTGCATGCGGAACTCGCCCTTCAGGCTGCTGCGTGCACGCAACACGTCGATCAGGCCCTCCACCATCAAGCGGTAGCTTTGGCCGATGGCCTCCATCTGCGCGGCGGCGTCGGCGGCGTCGATGCGCAGGTGCTCGACACCGGCGCCGCGCAGGAACGCCTGCAGCAACGCATCGCTGCTTGCAGCTGGCGCAGGCGCAGGCGCAGCGGTGGGTGCTGCGACCGGAGCGCTCGCAGCCGGCTGTGCAGGCACTGCCGGAATGGCTGGCGCAGGCGGCGCAGTCGGGGTCTGTGTCTGTGCGGGTGCGGGTGCGGGTGCGGGTGCGGGTGCGGGTGCGGGTGCGGGTGCCGGTGCCGGTGCCGGTGCCGAGCCGAACAGGTTCCAGTCTTCCGGGATCATCCCCGGCGCAGCCGGTTCGACGGTCGGGGCAGGCACCGCCACGGGGGTTGGCGGGCGAAAGTCGTGCTGCTGAGCCGGCACATGGTCGGGCTGGCTGACCGGCGGCACACTCGAGGGGCCAAGGAAGTCGAACAGGTCAGGCAGCGTGTCGTGGTTCGAAGCGCCTTGCAGGAACGCAGCCGGCGCACCGGAAATCGGCGGGGCGGGAATGGCCGGGGCCGCCACCTGGTTGGCCATCAGCGCCTCGAAACTGTGTGCCTGGGGTTCGCCATCCAGGGTGCCGGGCAGGTTCGCGTCGATGCGCGCCTGTATCTCGTATTCCCCAATACGGATAACTTCGCCATCCAGCAACGGCTCACTGTTACCGCGACGCAAGCGAATACCAGCACGAACTAATTCCACACCGTTCGTACTGTCATCGGTCAAAAAATATCGCCCGTCCTTGAACTGGATCACACAATGCCGGGCCGATACCAACCGCTCGGGGTCCGGAAGTACCCAGTCATTATCCGCCGCACGGCCAAGCGTGATGGCACCGGTTTCCAGCCGCATCTCCGGGCATTGCCCGGGAGTAATCTTGTGGTAACTAGTGATAGTTAGGCAAAGTGCCATCACGCCTCCATGCATCCATTTAAAACACCGATCCATCCATTTGAGTTATTTTTCAACAGCCACTCAAATATGGCTGAACCCCTTGATTTACGGGGCTTCACGCCTGCAACCGAACATACGACGGCTATTCAACGCTAACGCCGAGGTTAACTGAATGGAATCGGACGAGCGGTGCCCGGTTACTGCCAACGAATTCACAGCTGGCACTCGAGGGCGCGTAGCTTACCTTGACACGCGCGAATAAATAAACCATAAATGCGCAACTTCGAAGTGCCAAAATAATATCACCATGATATCACCCCGGCACTCTTTGGAAAGTTTGTGCGCCAGTTCACATTTGCAACTTCGCACAACAACACGCCCTCACCAAGGGCCGATATGGAGATCGAATTCTGGTGAATGCATCGCCGCTGCTCGCCGCTGTTTCCGCTGACTTCCCCTGCGGCGATGACCTGGAATATGACGCCGAGTTTCTGCAACTGGAACGTGACGCCCAGGGCCGCCCCGAGCGCGTCATGGGCGACGCCGTCCAGCCTGCCGAGCCACCGCAGTGGCGCGATATCGAGCAGGCAAGCACGGCCTTGCTGCAACGCAGCAAGGACCTGCGCATCACCCATTTCCTGCTTCAGGCCAACCTGGCCCTGCACGGCCTCCCAGGGCTTGCCGCCAGCCTGGAACTGATCCGCGATCTGCTCGGCGAGTACTGGCTGCACCTGCACCCGCAACTGGACGCCGCCGACGACAATGACCCCACGGTACGGGTCAACGCCCTGGCCGGCCTGGCCTGCGACACCAACATCGCGCTGCTGCGTGACGCGGTACTGGTGCGCTCGCGTGCCTTCGGCCCGGTTACCCTGCGCGCGGCGCTGCACGCCGCAGGTGTTCAGCATTTCGCCAGCGAACAGCTCAGCGCCGAGGAACTGGCCGCCGCCCTGCGTGATGCCGACCCCGAGCAGCTGCAGCAATGCCAAGAAGCGCTACAGCTGGCCCGCGAGGCCGTGGACGCCATCGAGAGCCGAGTCAACGACCAGGTCGGGTCGGCCAGCGGTATCGACTTGTCAGCCTTGCGCCAGCCGCTGCGCCTGGTGCAGCAGGTACTGGCTGACTACTGCCCCGACGGTGCGGGCCCTGCCCCGCAAGCCGGTGACACACCGGCTGCGGAGCGCGATGACGAACAGCAGGCGACCGCCAGCGCCGCCCACGGCACACGGCCGGCTGCCCGCCCCGGCGAAGTCAACAGCCGCGAAGACGTGCAGCAGAGCCTTGACCGCCTGTTGCAGTACTACGCCCGCCACGAACCATCAAGCCCACTGCCGGTACTGCTACACCGGGCGAAGAAGCTGGTCCATGCCGATTTCGCAACCATTGTGCGCGACCTGATCCCCGATGGCTGGTCGCAATTCGAGAACCTGCGCGGCCCCGAGGACAACTGACGTCCTCGGCCCGCATCAACACCGACGCCCGCAACGAACAGCGCCGCCGTACCGGCGACCAGGAGGAACAACGTGGCGAAAGACAGCTCCCAGAAATTCATCGCGCGCAACCGTGCGCCGCGGGTGCAGATCGAATATGACGTCGAGCTCTACGGCGCCGAGAAGAAAGTCCAGTTGCCGTTCGTCATGGGCGTGCTGTCGGACCTTGCCGGCAAGCCGGCCGAGCCGCTGCCAGCGGTGGCCGAGCGCAAGTTCCTGGAAATCGACGTCGACAACTTCGACTCGCGCCTGAAGGCGATGAAGCCACGCGTGGCCTTCAACGTGCCCAACGAACTGACCGGCGAAGGCAACCTGAGCCTGGACATCACCTTCGAGAGCATGGACGACTTCAGCCCGGCCGCCGTGGCACGCAAGGTCGACGCCCTCAACCAGCTGCTCGAGGCCCGCACCCAACTGGCCAACCTGCTGACCTACATGGACGGCAAGACCGGTGCCGAGGACATCATCCTCAAGGCCATCAAGGACCCGGCCCTGCTGCAAGCCCTGGCCAGCGCACCGAAACCCGTCGACAACGAGCCCAAGGCCTGAGGAGACAGCCCATGAACGATCCATTGCGCGACGCCCAGGCCCAGCCGGAAGCTGCCACCCAGGACCCGAGCGAGTTCGCCGCCCTGCTGCTGCAGGAATTCAAGCCCAAGACCGAACGTGCCAAGGAAGCGGTGGAAAGCGCCGTGCGTACCTTGGCCGAGCAGGCCCTGGCGCAGACCAGCCTGGTGTCCAACGATGCCATTGGCTCGATCGAGCAGATCATTGCCGCCATCGACGCCAAGCTGACCGCACAGGTCAACCAGATCATCCATCACAACGACTTCCAGCAGCTGGAAAGCGCCTGGCGTGGCCTGCACTACCTGGTCAACAACACCGAGAGCGACGAGCAGCTGAAGATCCGCGTGCTCAACGTCTCGAAGACCGAGCTGCACAAGACCTTGAAGAAATTCAAGGGCACCGCCTGGGACCAGAGCCCGGTGTTCAAGAAGCTGTACGAAGAAGAGTACGGCCAGTTCGGCGGCGAACCTTATGGCTGCCTGGTCGGCGACTACTACTTCGACCAGTCGCCACCCGACGTCGAGCTGCTGGGCGAGATGTCGAAGATCTGCGCCTCGATGCACGCGCCGTTCATTGCCGCCGCTTCGCCGACCGTGATGGGCATGGGCTCCTGGCAGGAACTGAGCAACCCGCGCGACCTGACCAAGATTTTCACCACCCCGGAATACGCTGGCTGGCGCTCGCTGCGTGAGTCCGAAGACTCGCGCTACATCGGCCTGACCATGCCGCGCTTCCTGGCGCGTCTGCCTTATGGCGCAAAGACCGACCCGGTCGAGGCGTTTGCCTTCGAAGAAGACACCGACGGCGCCGACAGCAGCAATTACACCTGGGCCAACGCCGCCTATGCCATGGCCGTGAACATCAACCGCTCGTTCAAGTACTACGGCTGGTGCTCGCGCATTCGTGGCGTTGAGTCGGGTGGCGAAGTACAGGGCCTGCCGGCGCACACTTTCCCCACCGACGACGGTGGCGTGGACATGAAGTGCCCGACCGAAATCGCCATTTCCGACCGCCGCGAAGCGGAACTGGCCAAGAACGGGTTCATGCCGCTGTTGCACAAGAAGAACACCGACTTCGCTGCCTTCATTGGTGCCCAGTCGCTGCAGAAGCCGGCCGAGTACGACGACCCGGACGCCACCGCCAACGCCAACCTGGCCGCGCGCCTGCCGTACCTGTTCGCCACCTGCCGCTTCGCTCACTACCTCAAGTGCATCGTTCGCGACAAGATCGGCTCGTTCAAGGAGAAGGACGAGATGCAGCGCTGGCTGCAGGACTGGATCCTCAACTACGTCGACGGCGACCCGGCGCACTCCACCGAGACCACCAAGGCCCAGCACCCGCTGGCAGCGGCCGAGGTTGTGGTCGAGGACGTCGAAGGCAACCCGGGTTACTACAACTCGCGCTTCTACCTGCGCCCGCACTATCAGCTCGAAGGGCTGACCGTGTCGCTGCGCCTGGTATCGAAGCTGCCTTCGGCCAAAGGGGCCTGACAGCCCCGGGGGCTGCCTGACAGCCCCAACTGCACCCAACCGCCAACCTGACATGTAATACCGAGGACACCATGGCTGTAGATATTTTCATCAAGATCGGCGACATCAAGGGCGAGTCCCACGACAAGGCCCACAAGGACGAAATCGACGTGCTCAACTGGAGCTGGGGCATGTCCCAGTCCGGCAACATGCACATGGGCAGCGGCGGCGGCTCGGGCAAGGTCAACATCCAGGACCTGTCGATCACCAAGTACATCGACAAGTCCAGCCCTAACCTGATGGCCCACTGCTCCAGCGGCAAGCACATCGACAAGGTCAAGTTGACCGTGCGCAAGGCCGGGGGCGAGAGCCAGGTCGAGTACCTGATCATCAACCTCGAAGAAGTCATCATCAGCTCGCTGAGCACCGGTGGTTCGGGCAGCGACGACCGCCTGACCGAGCACGTGACCCTGAACTTCGCCAAGGTCACCGTCGACTATCAGCCGCAGAAAGCCGACGGCACCAAGGAAGGCGGCCCGATCAAGTACGGCTGGAACATCCGCTCCAACGTCAAGATCTGACCGACCGCGCCCGCGCCGCCTTGGCTGGCGCGGGCGCCTTCCCCCACCTCACCCGCTCACGGTGAACCCCATGGCCAAGCCTTCTTTCATCAACCTCTGGAATGCCTACCCGACCGACTCCTCGCCTTGCGACGGCGGCTGGGACAACCAGTGCGCCATTCGCATGAGCATCGCGCTCAACGGCGAGCACACCATCAAGGTGAACGCCGGTACCTACAGCGAACCACGTTGTGCCCATGGCCATGCGCGGGGTGCCGAGTCGCTGGCCAACTGGCTGTGGAAGCACCATCTCGGCGCCCCGCTGCAACTGAGCGGCAGCGCAAGCGACCGCCTCAAGCTCGGCGAAAAGCGCGGCATCATCTTCTTCAAGGACTGCTTCGCCCGTGCCGGGCAGGCATTCGAAAACCGTACCGGCGATCACATCGACCTGTGGGACAGAGGCCGGGTCACAGGCTATTTCGCCGACCAGGCCCATCGTTCCAAGGCCGTCTGGTTCTGGGAGCTGAAATGAAACGTGCGCCCAAAGCCATGCCCGCCCTGCTGGTCGCGTTCGCCCTGAATGCCTGTGCACAGCCACCCGCTCCTTCCTCGAACGCGGCGCCGGAGGTCTACCTTGCCGGGAAAAAGCTTGTACTGGTGAACCACGAAGGCCGCTGCGCGTTGCGCAAGGCCGATGCCTCGCTGTTGCAGCTGGAGATGCCCTGGCCCTGCCAGCTCAGCCCGGAGCGAGATGGCGGCAAGCCTCGCGTGGAGCAGTTCAATGGCGCGCAGATCATCATTGTCAGCCATGTGCAGCCAGACCCGTCACAAACCGGCCGTTGCGAGAGCCAGTACCAGGCTGTTCGCCAGCTGGGCGAACGCCTGGAGCCTTCCATCCTGGCACGTGGTGCCAGCTGTTCGAACGGCCCTGTAGACCAGAAGAACTTCGTGGGGCTGTTCGAGTGGTAGCCGAAATCGCCGCCCGCGACCGTCTGCAGCCCTCGCTGCTGGACCGCCTGACCGACGACGACCCGGGCAACCCGCAGGAAGCACCGGACAAGCGCGTGCTCAGCCTGCACCAGCTCAAGGCCTCGGTACTGCGCGACCTCGCCTGGTTGCTCAACACCACTTCGCTGCTCGACAGCGCCGCCACCCTGGGCACCCCCGCCGGGGCTTCGGTGATCAACTACGGCCTGCCGGCCCTGGCCGGCAACAGCGCCTCGAACATCGACCTGGCCGCCCTGGAGCGCATCATCCACCAGGCCATCGCCACCTACGAGCCACGTATCCTCGCCCATACCCTGAAGGTGCGTGCCCAGGCTGCACCCGGCGAGATGAATGCCAACGCCCTGAGTTTCGAAATCGAAGGCGACCTGTGGGCCCAGCCAGCGGCCTTGCCGTTGCTGCTGCAGACCGAGGTGGACCTTGAGTCCGGCCATGTGCGCGTGGCCCCTGCCGAACGCCGGAGGCGTGCATGAACCCACGCCTGCTCGAGCTGTACAACCAGGAGCTGCAGCACATCCGCGAGAGTGCGGCGGAGTTCGCCCGGGAATACCCGAAGATCGCCGGGCGCCTGACGCTGTCCGGCATCGAGTGTGCCGACCCCTATGTCGAGCGCCTGCTCGAAGGCTTCGCCTACCTCACCGCGCGGGTGCAGCTGAAGCTGGATGCCGAGTACCCGACCTTCACCCACAACCTGCTGGAGATCGCCTACCCGCACTACCTGGCGCCGACCCCGTCGATGACCGTGGTGCAACTGCAGACCGACCCCGACGAGGGGTCCCTGGCCGCCGGGTTCCGCCTGCCGCGCGACAGCGTGCTGCGCGCCAACCTGGGGCGCAACTCGCAGACCCCGTGCGAGTTCCGCAGTACCCAGGACGTCACCCTGTGGCCCTTGCAGGTAGCCCGCGCCGAGTACTTCGGCAACCCCGGCGCGGTGCTCGGGCGCCTGGCCAGCAGCGTGCCGCAAGCCCGCGCCGGCCTGCGCCTGACCCTGCGCAGTGGCGCCGAGTTGCCGTTCGCCAGCTTGCCGCTCAGCCATCTGCCGTTGTACCTCAACGGCGCCGACGAGACCCCGTTCCGTCTCTACGAGCAACTGCTGGGCAGTGCCTGTGCGGTGTTCGTGCGCCAACCCGGCGCCGATTGGGTGGAACGTATTCCGGTCGAACAGGCCCTGCGCCCGTGTGGCTTCGATGACCGTGAAGCGGCGTTGCCGGTGGTGCCCCAGGCCTTCCAGGGCTACCGCCTGCTGCAGGAGTACTTCGCCCTGCCGCAGCGCTTCCTGTTCGTCGATTTTGCCGGGCTGGAGCAGGCCGTACAGCGCTGCACCGGCCAGACGCTGGAAGTGCTGGTATTGTTCGAACGCTTCGACCAGAGCCTGGAGAGCAGCGTCGGCGCGAGCCAGTTCGTGCCGTTCTGCACCCCGGCGATCAACCTGTTCCCGCGCCGTGTCGACCGCCTGCACCTTTCCGATCGGGTGCATGAACACCACGTGATCGCCGACCGCACCCGGCCCACCGATTTCGAGATCCATTCCCTGCAGCGGGTCACCGGCCACGGCACCGGGCCGGATCAGGAATTCCTGCCGTTCTACGCGGTGCGCGACCCGTCGCGCTATGGCCGCGACCAAGCCTACTACATAGTGCGCCGGGAGCCGCGGGTGTTGTCCAGCGACCAGCGTCGCAATGGCACCCGCTCCAGCTACATGGGCAGCGAAACGTTCATCAGCCTGGTCGACGGCCAGCAGGCCCCCTACCGCCACGACCTGCGCCAGCTGGGTATCAGCGCCCTGTGCAGCAACCGCGACCTGCCTCTGTTCATGAGTGTTGGCGACGGGCGCAGCGACTTCAGCCTGGCCGACAGCGCACCGGTCGCCGGCGTGCGTTGCCTGGCCGGCCCAAGCCGGCCGAAGGCCAGCCATGCCCATGACAACCGCGCCTGGCGCCTGATCAGCCAGCTGTCGCTGAACTACCTGTCGCTGGCCGAGCACGGCCAGGGCGCCGCCGCCCTGCGCGAATTGCTGCGCCTGTATGGCGACCCGCAGGACAGCGCCCTGAACCTGCAGATCGACGGCCTGCGCGACGTCAGCAGCAAGCCCTGCACCCGACGCCTGCCGATGCCCGGGCCGATCGTTTTCGGGCGTGGCCTGGAGATAACCCTGACCTTCGACGAAAACGCCTTCCGCGGCACCGGCGTATTCCTGCTCGGCGCGGTGTTCGAGCGTTTCCTGACCCGCTACGTGTCGATCAACAGCTTCACCGAAACGGTACTGCGCACCAGCGAACGCGGCGAGATCATGCGCTGGTCGGCCAAACCGGGGCGCAGGCCGACCCTATGAACACCTTGCAGGCCATGCAGGACGAGCCCTGGGCGTACGATTTCTTCCAGGCGCTGCGCCGCCTCGAAGCGCAATACCCCGAGCTGCCACGCTTCGGTCATTCCCTGCGCCTGGCCGACGAGCCTGTGCGCCTGGGCCAGCGCCTGGACTGCGGGTTCGCCCCGTCGACCCTGGCCTCGGTCAGCGCCGACGGCAACCAGCCGGCGCGCCTGGAGCAGTTCTTCTTCGGCCTCGGTGGCCCCAACGGGCCGCTGCCACTGCACCTGACCGAATACATGCGCGAGCGCCAGCGCAACCATGCCGATTCGACCAGCAAGGCGTTTCTGGACGTCTTCCATCACCGCCTGCTGAGCCTGTTCTACCGTGCCTGGGCCGAAGCCCGGCCGACCGTCAGCCACGATCGCCCGGGGGATGACTACTGGGCCGCGCGCCTGGCGGCGCTCAGTGGCCGTGGCCAACCCGAACTACAAGGCCAGGGCGCACTGGCCGACACCGCCAAACTGCACTGGTCCGGCCACCTGAGCGCGCAAACACGCTACCCGGACGGCCTGTGCAGCATACTGAGCGGCTATTTCGGCGTGCCTGTGACGCTGGAAGAATACGTCGGCCAGTGGCTTGAGCTGCCCGAACGCAGCCAGCTCGGCGTGCGCGCCAACCGCCTGGGCGTGGACCTGTGCCTGGGCCGCTACGCCTGGGACCGCCAGCACAAGTTCCGGTTGTGCCTCGGCCCGCTCAGCCTCGACCAGTACCACGCCCTGCTGCCCGGCGGGCAGGCCTTCGTCGAACTGGCGGCATGGGTCGCCGAATACCTGGGCCAGGAACTGGACTGGGACCTCAACCTGATCCTCGCGCAGGACCAGGTGCCTGCGCTGCAACTCAATGCCGGCCAACGCCTGGGCTTCGATACCTGGCTTGGCCGCCCTCCGCACGATGCACGCGACCTGAAGCTGGCCCGGTATTACGCCGACCAGCCGGCCGCCGCCCACCATACAAGGAACCAGGACCATGGGTGAAATCAGCCGCGCCGCGCTGTTCGGCAAACTCAACAGCATCGCCTACAAGGCCATCGAGGCCGCAACGGTGTTCTGCAAGCTGCGGGGCAACCCCTATGTCGAACTGGTGCACTGGCTGCACCAGTTGCTGCAACTGCAGGACAGCGACCTGCACCGTATCGTGCGCCAGTTCGATATCGAGCCGGCGCGCCTGGCCCGCGACCTGACCGATGCGCTGGACCGGCTGCCGCGCGGTTCGACCTCGATCACCGACCTTTCCTCGCAGGTGGAAGAAGCCGTCGAGCGCGGCTGGGTATACGGCAGCCTGATGTTCGGCGAGAGCCAGGTGCGCAGCGGCTACCTGCTGGTCGGCATCCTCAAGACACCTGGCCTGCGCCATGCCCTGCTGGGGCTGTCGAGCGAGTTCGCCAAGCTGAAGGTCGAGGCGTTGAGCGAACGCTTCGACGAGTACGTGGGAGACTCACCAGAGAACCACCTGGCCGCCACCGACGGTTTCAGCGCTGCGCAGCCTGGCGAGGCCAGCGGCGCCGTGGCGCCTGCGGCGATGGGCAAGCAGGAGGCGCTCAAGCGCTTTACCGTCGACCTTACCGAACAGGCCCGAAGCGGCAAGCTCGACCCTATCGTCGGCCGTGACGAAGAGATCCGCCAGCTGGTCGATATCCTCATGCGGCGCCGGCAAAACAATCCGATCCTTACCGGTGAAGCTGGTGTCGGCAAGACCGCCGTGGTCGAAGGGTTTGCCTTGCGCATCGTCGCTGGCGACGTGCCGCCGGCGCTCAAGGACGTTGAGCTGCGCAGCCTGGACGTTGGCCTGCTGCAGGCTGGCGCCAGCATGAAAGGCGAGTTCGAACAACGCCTGCGCCAGGTGATCGAGGATGTGCAGGCCTCGCCCAAACCGATCATCCTGTTCATCGATGAAGCCCATACCCTGGTCGGTGCCGGTGGCGCCGCCGGCACCGGCGATGCGGCCAACCTGCTCAAGCCGGCACTGGCCCGTGGCAGCCTGCGCACGGTGGCGGCTACCACCTGGGCCGAGTACAAGAAGCACATCGAGAAGGACCCGGCCCTGACCCGTCGCTTCCAGGTGGTGCAGGTGGACGAGCCGAGCGAAGCCAAGGCGCTGCTGATGATGCGTGGGGTGGCATCGACCATGGAGCAGCACCACCAGGTGCAGATCCTCGACGAAGCACTCGAAGCCGCAGTCAAGCTGTCGCACCGCTACATCCCGGCGCGCCAGCTGCCGGACAAGTCGGTGAGCCTGCTCGATACCGCCTGCGCGCGCGTGGCCATCAGCCTGCACGCGGTGCCGGCCGAGGTCGACGACAGCCGCCGGCGTATCGAGGCGCTGGAGGTCGAGCAAGCGATCATCGCTCGTGAAGCCGCCATCGGCGTGCCTACCGGGCAGCGCCAGGCCCAGGCCGACACCCTGCTGGCCGAAGAGCGCCAACGCCTGGCCACGCTGGAAAGCCGCTGGGCTGAAGAGAAAGCTTTGGTCGACCAGTTGCTGGCCACCCGCACCCAGCTGCGCGACCAGGCCGGGGTGGTCGACCAGGACGCGCAGGTGCCAGGCAACCCTGAACTGCGCGAAACGCTGGCCGACCTGCAACGGCGCCTGAGCGCCCTGCAGGGCGAGAGCCCGTTGATCCTGCCGACCGTGGATTACCAGGCAGTCGCCTCGGTGGTGGCCGACTGGACCGGGATTCCGGTGGGACGCATGGCGCGCAACGAGATCGAGACCGTGCTCAACCTCGACAGCCTGCTGGCCAGGCGCATCATTGGCCAGGACCACGCGCTCGAAATGATCGCCAAGCGCATCCAGACCTCCCGCGCCGGCCTCGACAACCCGAACAAGCCGATTGGCGTGTTCATGCTCGCCGGCACCTCTGGCGTGGGCAAGACCGAGACCGCACTGGCCCTGGCCGAGGCGCTGTACGGCGGTGAGCAGAACCTGATCACCATCAACATGAGCGAGTTCCAGGAGGCCCATACCGTCTCGACCCTCAAGGGCGCCCCACCTGGCTACGTCGGCTACGGCGAAGGCGGGGTGCTGACCGAGGCCGTGCGCCGCCGGCCGTACAGCGTGGTGCTGCTGGACGAGGTGGAAAAGGCTCACCCGGATGTGCACGAGATCTTCTTCCAGGTGTTCGACAAGGGCGTGATGGAGGACGGCGAAGGCCGCCAGATCGACTTCCGCAACACACTGATTCTGCTCACCACCAACGCCGGTACCGAGCTCATTGCGCGCACCTGCAGCGACCCGCAGGCCCTGCCCGACCCGGACGCGGTGGCCAGCCAGCTGCGCAAGCCGCTGCTGGAAATCTTCCCGCCGGCGCTGCTCGGCCGCCTGGTGACAATCCCCTACTACCCGCTCAGCGACGCCATGCTCAAGGCCATCACCCGCCTGCAACTGGAGCGCATCCGCAAGCGCGTGGAAGGCACGCACAAGGTCGGCTTCGCCTACGACGAAGGGGTGGTGGAACTGATCGTTTCGCGCTGTACCGAAACAGAAAGCGGTGGCCGCATGATCGACGCCATCCTCACCAACGGCCTGCTGCCGGACATGAGCCGCGAGTTCCTTACCCGCATGCTCGAAGGCAAGCCGCTGACCAGCGTGCGCATCAGCCGCCGCGAAAACGACTTGCACTATGACTTCGGCACAGCCGACTGACAGGACGGACCATGCTGTTCACGCAGTTCACGCGCCTGGCGCAGATCAACAGCCCGTTGGGGCCGGACAAGCTGATCCTGGCCGAAATGGGTGGCAGCGACGAGCTCGGCCGCCTGTTCGACTATGAGCTGCAACTGACCAGCGACGACCCGGCCATCGACCTCAATGCCCTGCTGGGCAAGCCGATGAGCTTGAGCGTGCAGCAGGGCCTGGGCACCTCACGCTACTTCCATGGCATCGTCGCCCGCTGCAGCCAGTCGGTGGACCAGGGCCAGTTCGCCAGCTACCGGGTCACCCTGCGCCCCTGGCTGTGGCTGCTGACCCGCACCAGCGACTGCCGCATCTTCCAGCACCTGAGCGCGCCGCAGATCATCAAGCAGGTGTTTCGCGACCTGGGCTTTTCCGACTTCGAGGATGCCCTGAGCCGCAGCTACCGCGAACGCGAATACTGCGTGCAGTACCGCGAGACCAGCTTCGACTTCGTCAGCCGGCTGATGGAAGAAGAAGGCATCTACTATTTCTTCCGCCACGAAGCGCAGCGCCACGTGCTGGTGCTGGCCGACGCCTATGGCGCTCACCCGCAGGTGCCTGGTTACGAAAGCGTGCCCTACTACCCGCCGGACGGGCAGCACCGCGAGCGTGACCACATCAACGACTGGCACCTGGCCCAGGAAGTCCAGCCTGGTTCGCTGGAGCTCAACGACTACGACTTCCAGCGCCCCAGCGCACGCATCGACGTGCGCTCGGCCATGCCACGCCCGCACCAGGCCGGTGACTACCCACTGTACGACTACCCCGGCGCCTACCAGCAAAGCCAGGATGGCGAACACTATGCGCGTACCCGCCTGGAATCGCTGCAGAGCCTGCACGAGCGGGTCGAGCTGCGCGGCAACGCCCGCGGCCTGGGCAGTGGCCACCTGTTCAGCCTCAGCGGTTTCCCCCGCCAGGACCAGAACCGCGAGTACCTGATCGTCGGCGCACGCTACTACGTGCATCAGGAGCGTCTGGAAAGCGGCACCGGCAGCAGCGCAGCGCAATTCGAAAGCAACCTCAGCTGCATCGACGCACAACAGAGCTTCCGCCCGCAGGGCAGCACCGTGCGGCCGATCGTCAAGGGCCCGCAGACCGCCGTGGTGGTCGGCCCCGCTGGCGAGGAGATCTGGACCGACCAGTATGGCCGGGTGAAAGTGCACTTTCACTGGGACCGCCACGACCAGTCCAACGAGAACAGTTCCTGCTGGATCCGCGTATCGCAGGCCTGGGCCGGCAAGAACTGGGGCTCGATGCAGATCCCGCGCATCGGCCAGGAGGTGATTGTCAGCTTCCTCGAAGGTGACCCCGACCGGCCCATCATCACTGGCCGCGTCTACAACGCCGAACAGAGCGTGCCCTACGACTTGCCCGCCAATGCTACGCAAAGCGGCATGAAGAGCCGCTCGAGCAAAGGTGGCAGCCCGGCCAACTTCAATGAAATCCGCATGGAGGACAAAAAGGGCGCCGAGCAGATCTACGTACATGCCGAGCGCAACATGGACACCGTGGTCGAGCAGAGCGAGACGCTGGCCGTCGGCATCAACCGTACCCAGACGGTGGGCATGCTGGAAACCATCACCATAGGCCAGGACCGCATCCGCGCCGTGCGCCGCGACGACATGTTGCTGGTCGGCGCCAGCAAGACCGATAGCGTCAGCACCAGCTACCTGATCGAAGTGGGCGAAAACCTGCGCCTGGTGTGCGGCAAGAGCGTGATCGAGCTCAACGCCAGCGGCCAGATCAATATCAGCTGCGAGCAGTTCAGCTTCCATGCCAGGCAGAACGGCGAGATCAATACCGACGGCACCCTCGACCTGAACGTCGGCAGTGGTGCGCAGACCGCGCCCGACAACCAGGGCGTGAAAAAGACCATCGACGACTCGGTGAAGGCGATCTTCTCCGGCTCCGACCAGTAACGAGACCTGTCATGAGTTATCGCGTCAACGAATTCCGCCTGGCCTTGCCCGATGCCGCCGTGCAGGACAGCAGTATCAACATCCTGCGCTTCGAGGCGCTGGCTACCTCGCTGATCATCAGCCGCAGCCTGCTGGCCGAAGGCGAAACCTTGCAGAGCAATTTCGATGGCCAATTGCAGCGCCTGCAGCAGCAGGTCAAGGACCTGCGCATGCAACCCGCCCAGGCGGTGCAGGTAGGCGCCGGGCAGGCGATCGCCGCCATCGAGCTGAGCAGCCAGTTCAGCAAGGGCCAGGAGAAGGTCTATCAGTACCAGCTGGCCCTGGTGCTGCCTGGCACGCGCAAGATGTTTGCCCTGAGCTACGTCAAGGCCAGCCCGCTGGGTGCGACCGAAGCGGCGCACTGGGCAAGCATCAAGCAGTCGCTCGACTTCGACAACCTGGGCTGATCGCGCACCATGTCCGACGCTCTGTGGGCCGCCCGCGAAGGCGACGCGCTGATGCACACCTCGATGCTGGCCGACATCGTCGGGGGTGTGCTGGAAATCGCCGCCACGGTGGCCATCGGCGCCCTGGCCACGGCTGCCGTGGCGGCGGCATTCGGCCTGACCGTGGCCACCGGTGGCCTGGGTTGCTTCGTGCTGGGCGCAGTGGTCGGCCTGGTGGTCGGTGTGGTCATGGCCAAGACCGGCGCCGATACGGGCCTGAGCCGATTATGCGAGGGCATCGGCAATTTCCTGTTCCCGCCGTCGGTGCAGGCCAACATCATCAGTGGCTCGCCTAACACTCGCACCAACGGCAAGCGCGCGGCACGTGCCGCCGGCGTCGTCACCGGCCCGCCGGCACCGCTGGAGCAGGCCGGCGCCGAGGCTGGCGAGGCGAAGGAAGAAACCTTCCTCGACATGGCCAAGGGCTTCTTCTCGCAGATGTGGCGGCCGACCGTAGCCACGCCCGCTGCCAATACCTTGCCAGCCCCGGACGACAAGGTACTGTGCAGCAAGCACCCGCCGATGCCACCGCAGTACCTGGCCGAGGGGTCCAGCAAAGTGCTGATCAATGGCCACCCGGCCTGCCGCAGCGGCGACCGCAGCACCTGCGAAGCGGTGATCGTCGATGGCGGCCTGGTGTCGAACAACGTGCGCATCGGTGGTGAGCCGATCGTGGTGCGCGAGATTCGCAGCGGCAAGACGCCGGGCATTGGCCTGGCAGTGACCGCGTTGATGCTGCTGCGCGGGCGTGGCGGCAAGTTCTACAGCAAGTTCGGCTGC
The DNA here is from genome assembly GCF_053557675.1 of Pseudomonas sp. XP1. Lineage (NCBI taxonomy): Bacteria > Pseudomonadati > Pseudomonadota > Gammaproteobacteria > Pseudomonadales > Pseudomonadaceae > Pseudomonas > Pseudomonas sp. XP1. The sequence continues at coordinate 40,196 of NZ_JBNRIJ010000033.1, forward strand.
ATGTTGGTGGGCGGCGTGAGCAGCGTGGTTACCGGCCAGGTGACAGGCGCCCTCACCCAGGCCATGGCCGGTTCGCCCAACCCGGTACATGCCGCCACCGGCGGCAAGGTCCTGTGTGGCGAGGAAGACCTCGACTTCACCGTGCAGGCAACCCTGCCAATCGCCTGGCAACGCTTCTACAACAGCCATGACGAGAGGGTCGACGGCCTGTTCGGCGCGGGCTGGAGCGTGCCCTACGAAGTTTCGGTGCAGGTTGGTGCAGACGATCACCTGGTGCTGATCGACGAGCAGGCACGCCGGGTGGACATGGGCATCATTACCTTGGGTGATGCGGTGTTCAGCGTCGGTGAAGGGCTGAGCGTACGCCGGGCGCACAACGGCGAACTGCTGACCGAAAGCCGCGAAGGCGAGTATCGGCTGTTCCAGCCGACCCCGGGGCGGCCCGATCGACTGCGCCTGAGCCAGATCGGTGATCGCAACGACAACCGGATCTATCTGGACTACGACAACCAGGGCCGCCTTTGCCAGTTGCGCGACACCTTCGACCAGGTGCGTGTCAGCCTGGGCTACGGCGAACAATGGCCACGACGGGTGAGCCACATCGACTTCCATGCGGCGAGCGGCGAATCGCAACGCCTGGCCAGCTATGGCCATGACGCCAATGGCGACCTCGCGCAGGTGCTGGATGGCACAGGCCAGCCGTTGCGCAGTTTCGCCTATGACGCCGCCCGACGCATGATCGAACACCGTACCGGCGGCGGCCTGTGCTGTTTCTACGAATGGGCGCAGCACGAGGACGGTTGGCGGGTGGTGCGGCACTGGACCAACGGCGGCGACAGCTACGCCTTCGAATACGACGTGACCGCAGGCATCACCCGGGTGACCGACAGTCTTGGCCGCGTTGCCGTGCGCCACTGGAACCAGCAATACCAGATCACCACCTATACCGATGCCCTTGAGCGGACCTGGCGCTTCGAGTGGAATGACGAGCGCCAGTTGCTTGCGGCCAGCGACCCCATGGATGGACGCTGGCAGTTCTTCTACGATGAATCGGGCAACCTTGCCGAGACCGTCGACCCACTGGGGCGTAGCGAGTCGACCGAGTGGCTCGAGCATTGGTCGCTGCCGCGCAGCCAGACAGACCCGGCAGGGCAGCGTTGGACCTTCACCTATGACCAACGCGGCAATTGCACGCGCCAGACCGACCCGTTGGGCCAGCACACCCGCTATCGCCATGACAGCCAGGGCAACCCAGTCGAAATCATCGATGCCAACGGTTCCAGCCGCCACCTGCGCTGGAACGAACGGGGCCTGGTGGTCGAACAGCGGGACTGCTCCGGCTACCTGACCCGCCTCGCCTACGACCCCTTGGGCCACCTGCAATCGATTACCGACGCCCAGGGCGAGCGCACCGAGTACCAGCATGACGACAAAGGTCGCTTGCGCAGCGTGACCTTGCCCGATGGCCGCAGCGAAGCGTTTGCCCTCGATGCCAGCGGCCTGTTGACCCAGCACATCGACACGGCAGGTCACGTTACCCAATACCGGCGTAACTGCCGTGGCCAGCTGGAGCTGCGCATTGATGCGCTCGGCCGGCAGGTACGCTACCACCATGACAACTGTGGGCGCCTGCTCGCGCTGTACAACGAAAATGGCGAGGCCTACGGTTTCGAATGGGATGCAGGCGACCGGCTGATTGCCGAGCGCGATCTGGACGGTGGCATGAGGCGCTACCAGTACGACCCGCTGGACAACCTTGTCCAGGTCACCTTCCTGCCTGCGCCGGGCAGCGAGGACGCGCCCATCATTCACCGCATGGCATATGACGCAGGCCGTCGCCTGCTGACCCGCCACACCGATGAGGGACGCACCGACTACTGCAACGACCCACTGGACAACGTGGTTGCGATCCGCCGTACCGCCGTGGATGGCCAGGTCGAGGAACTGGGCTTCGCTTTCGATGCACTGGGCCAGTTGCTCGAAGAACACAGCGCGCAGGGCAGCGTGCAGTACCAGTACGATCCGCTCGGCAACCTCACCCGCACGCGAGTACCCGACGGCCGCTGGATCAACCGCCTGTACTACGGTAGCGGGCACCTGCACCAGGTCAACCTCGATGGCAAGGTGGTGTGCGATTTCGAGCGTGACCGTGTTCACCGGGAAACACTGCGACTGCAGGGCAACCTGGCGATCCAACGCCAGTACGACCGTGGCGGGCGCCTGCGCACCTTGCTCCGCCGCCGGACAGCGCAACCCAGCCGGCTGCCGGCGCCAGACCAGCAGCGTTATCAGTTCGACGCAGCCGACCAACTGGCCGTACGCGAGGTGCAACACCCGGGCAACGGGTATTTACAGACTTTTCAGCACGATGGCTGCGGCTATGTCCTGGGCCGTCAGGACAGCCCGACCGGCCAGCGCGAAGCGTTCCGCTACGACCCGGCTGGCAACCTGCTCGACCCGGTGGCGGCCAGTGCCGGGCTGGTCCGGCACAACCGCGTGCTCACCTTCGAGGACAAGCGCTATCGCTACGATGGCTTCGGTCGCCTGGTGGAAAAGCGCAGCCGCCGACGCGGCACGCAGCTTTTTCGCTATGACGCCGAGCACCGGCTGGTCCAGGTACGCAACCTGCAAGCCGGGCGGGAGCGCATCATAGACATGCGCTACGACCCGATGGGCCGGCGCACGGAGAAGATCGAATCGACGCTCGACGGCCAGGTGGTCAGCCGCACCCGCTTCAACTGGAGTGGCCTGCGCCTGCTAGGTGAGCAGCACAATGGCCGGCAGGCGTTGTACCTGTATGAAGACGATGGCCACGAACCGCTGGCCCGGGTGGATGGCCTGGGCGCTCACCAGCAAGTGCTGCATTACCACAATGACATCAACGGCCTGCCGGAGCAGTTGACCGATGACACCGGCGAGGTCGTGTGGTCGGCGCGCTACCTGACCTGGGGCGCAGGTTGGGATGAACAGCGCGCCACCCGCCTGCCGGAAGAACAGAACCTGCGCTTTCAGGGCCAGTACCTGGACCGCGAAATCGGCCTGCACTACAACCTGTTCCGCTTCTATGACCCGGAGATAGGTCGCTTTACCCAGCCTGACCCAATCGGTCTGGCCGGTGGTTTGAACCTTTACGAGTATGCCCCGAACCCCTTCACATGGATTGATCCGTGGGGACTGCTCAAAGAAGGCGAAACCGCAGGCTATGGTGCCAAGGTGCACCGAGGCGATGGCCTTGAAGCCCATGAAATTCTGCGTAACAAGTTCTTACAGGATGCCGGTCTGGCACCGAAAAACCGCAGGATGCGTGGCAACCCTTCGATTGCCCTGACGCCTAAGCACCATGACCAGGTACATGCCGCAGAGAACCGGTTGCGCAAGGCAATGGGCCTCAAGCCTAACCAGATGCTCAAGAGCGGCAAGCTTGAGATCCGTTTGATGTCCAAGGCTATCTACCAATCGCTGGTCAGCCAGGGAGATGTCACAATCCAACAACTCAGGACGGCCCGGCGTTACGCCAAGTCGTTCGCCAAAAGCAAAGGGTGTTACTAGCCATGAAGAAAATCGTGTTGTCTCAACAAGATCGCGGCTTCGGTCAGATCGGCGGTGCGCCTTTGCTCAAGGACCTATCCTTGTGGCCAGCCAACCCGCAAACCGGTGGGTTGCTGACGCCCATCCTGACCCTGACCGAACAGTTCCAACCGGCCCGGTTCGTCCCGCCAGGCATGGCTATCACCGTTTTCCTTGCCGTCGAGCAACAGCAGGACGGTAGCTTCAGCCGCCCGCTCCAGCGCCGCTATACGGTCAATCAGCAGTCGGAGCTGCAGAAGGTCATCAGCAGTGGCTTTGCCCGGGTCATCCTGCATGAGCTCGCCAGCCAGCCACTGGAGTCCAGCAACCCGCCCTTGCTGCTGGAGCGAGCGTTCATCGATTTCGAAGAAATGACCGACGAGGAGCATGACGAGGAGCATGAGGACGAGGACAGCGGGATCGGCCTGAGCAAACCCAGCGGCCGGCCCTGCTGGCTGCAAGACCCGATCTATGAACCACCGCGCTACATGTTCATGATGCAGCTGGTGGACGCCGACGTGGCCGAAGCCAGTCCGCAACATGTTGGGCTGTTTGGCGAAGGTAACGGCTACCTGTTCGTGGACATGCAGGCGCGCCGTGGCAAGGAAGGCGATGACGCCGGGTTCTTCTTCATTCAGTTCACCTGAATCGGCAACTTCGACCACCCGAGAGCGGCCAGGGCTGAGGAGCCCCACATCAACATTTACCATTTGGACAACACGCCATTCCCTTGGGGAGACTCGGGCGCGGCATTGGATTGAATCAGTCCAGCTGCCGAGCCCTCAGCGCCTGCGCCAGCATGTCAATGAAGGCCCGGACCTTGGCTGAACCATACTTGCTCTCCCGGTGCAGTATATGGATTGGCCACGGCGCCTCTTCGTATTCGGCAAGGATCACCTGCAACTGCCCACTGGCCACCTCTTCCGCGACCTGATACGACAGCAGGCGGGCAATGCCCAACCCGCCGCTGGCCGCAGCGATGGCGCCGTCATTGCTGGTCACCGTCAAGCGGGGCTTCATGCGCACCAGAGTCGGCTCATCGGTTACTCCGAAACGCCAGCCGGCTCGCGGCGACAGGTTGGTGGTGCCGATCACCGCATGCTCCGCCAGGTCGGACGGGTGCTTCGGCACGCCGTGGCGCGCCAGGTACTCGGGAGAGGCGCACAGCATGCGCCGGACCCTGCCCACCCGCAGTGCTTTGAGCCCGGAGTCAGGCAAGGGGCCGATACGAACAGCCACATCCATGCCCTCTTCGACCATGTTGACGATGCGGTCGAGGAAGTAGGCGGAAACGTCAACCTCGGGGTACTGCTGCAGGTAGTGGACGATGCACGGCATGACGAACTTCTTGCCGAACAGGATGGGCGCAGTGACGGCCAGGTCGCCCTTGGGCGTGGCGTTGATGCCGGCGGCGGCTTCGTTGGCCTCGTTGATGCTGGCGAGGATATGCCGGGTGTCTTCCAGGTAGCGGCCCCCGGCTTCGGTCAGGCGTACGCTACGGGTGGTGCGCAGCAGCAGCTTGACCCCCAGCTGATCTTCCAGGGCGCTGACGGCACGGGTGACCGCGGCTGGGGAGATGTCCAGGCGGCGGGCAGCGGCAGCGAAGCTTTCCAGCTCGCCTACGGCGACGAACACCTTCATCAGGTGGATCTGGTCCATGCGGGCTCCTGGGGCTATGAAGTACCGGAATTATCTTTCATCTGAGCGTTTTGGACAGGGGACCGAGCACGATCAGATATCCAGCACCAACGCCTGCACCCCCTCCTCGACCCGGGCCGGCACGGCACAGCAGATCAGCACCGAGCCCGCCTCCGGCAGCTCGGCCGGCGGGGTCGGGTAATGCACCTGGCCACTGACCAACCGGGTCTTGCAGGTACCACACGACCCACCTCGGCAACTGAACTCCGGCGACAATCCGCGAGCCTCGGCCAGTTCCAGCAGCGTCCCGCTACCCGGCGCCCAGCGCGCCTCCTTGGCTGAAGCCGCAAAGTACACCGGTACCGGCTCGCTGGCAGCAGGTGGCTGCTGCAGGGTGGGCTGGTCATCGTCGGTGTGCCGCCGGAGCGTCGACGGGCCAAAGGCTTCGGCATGGATCCGCGCATCCGGCACATGCACCCCGCGCAGCCCTTCATACAGGTCCTGAGTAAAACTGCCCGGGCCGCACAGGTAGAAATCGTAGTCGTCCAGCGCCAGCGTCGCCTTGACCTGCTCGATACCCAGCCGACCGGCAAACTCGTAATCACGCCCCGCCAGTGCATCCTCTTCCGGCTGGCTCAGGGCGCGGTGCACGTGCAGCAGGCCACCGGCCTGTTGCCGCAAGCTTGCCAGCTCCTCACGGAACGGCAGGTCGGCCAGGCTGCGTGCACCATGGAACAGATGAATGCGCCGTGCCTGACCCTTGCTCAACTGCTCGCGCAGCATGGCCAGTAACGGCGTGATACCCACACCCGCGCCAATCAGCACCAGCGGCCGTGTGCTCTGCTGGTCCAGTGTGAAGCTGCCCATCGGCGGGCGCACGTTCAGCACATCGCCTGCCACGACGCGCTCATGCAGGTGCCGCGAGGCCGGGCCCTGCGCTTTGACGCTGATGCGCAGATAACCGTCGGAAGGCGCGCTGGACAGGCTGTAGGTGCGGATCAGCGCCGCTTCGCCGTCGAGCTGGACTTGCACCGGAACATGTTGCCCTGGCGCAAAGGCCACCGCACTGCCGGCGGGCGGCTCAAGGTAGAACGAGCGGATATCGCGGCTTTCCTGCTCCACCCGCAGCACACGCCAGGCCTGCCATTGGCGCTGCCGCTGGCGTTGCTGCAGGCGTATGTCGGCCTCGGCCCAGGTGCCGGTCATCAGGCTGGTCGGCGCGGACTCCTTGAAGGCCCAACGCAGGGAAACGGCAGCCCGGCGGCACACCACCTGCTCGATCTCCAGCGTCCACAAGCGCTCGGCACCTTCGAATGCCTGGATGGCGGGGCTGTCCAGCAGCAACTCGGCATGCCCGTATAGCTGCAACACGTTGCCGTTGCTGAAATCGATGAACAGCAACCCTGCTTGCGGGTTCACCAGCAGGTTGCCCAAGGTGTTGAAGTGCAGGTTGCCAGCATAGTCGGGAATGGTCAGGCGGTTGCCTTCGACCTTGATGAACCCGGGCCGCCCGCCACGGTGGGAGACATCCACCGAGCGCTGGCCGTCGTCATGCTCGACATAGCTGGCGACAAAGAAGGTGTCGGCTGCCTGGATCATGCTGACAGCCGAGGCATCGAGTGTCGTCGCATCGACACGCCCTTGGGCGGGTTCCGCGACACGGGTGTAGTCACGCAGCTGGATGTACTGCGGGCAGTTGCCAAAGGATTGCTCCACAGTCACCTGCAGTTGCCCGTCGCCGGCCTGGCGGATCTGCCCGTTGAGGCGGTTGCGCCGGCGGGTGTGCAGTTCGATCCCCAGCAGGCCGACCGCCTGCCCGGCAGCCAGCCCCTGGGTAGCGGGATCGTCTGCTGGCAGTTGAGTGTCGATCGTCAGCTGGCGCGGGTCCGGCGAGCTGACGAAACCTTCCGGCCCTTCCAGCAGCGTTGCCCAGGGCCGCCCCAGTGCGTCCACACTGGCGGCGACCATGAACGGCAACTGGTGATAGAAAATACGATGCTGGTCGGGCATGTAGTCACGAATGACCTTCTGCCCGAACGCCTCCATGCGCTCCGCGACACCGACTTTTTCCTGCAGGGTCTTCTCCCCCGCATGCCAAGGCGAGGAGTGGTGGTCCGGGTTCTGTTGCATGGCGGCGTTCCTCGCTGTGGCGGGATGTCAGGCGCTGGTCTGCAGGCCGATCACGGTGCGTGGCATGGGCACGAAGCCCGGCAGCGCCTCGACCCGCGCAAGCCAGCTGCGTACGTTGGCATAGGGCTCCATCGATACATTGCCCTCCGGTGCGTGGGCGATGTACGAGTAGTTGGCGATGTCTGCGATGGTCGGGGTACTACCCGCCAGGAAGGGTGCCTTGGCCAGTTCGGCGTCGATCACCTTGAGCAAGGTGTGGGCGCGGGTAATCACTTCATCGGTATTGAACGAAGCACCGAATACCGTCACCAGGCGGGCAGCGGCAGGGCCGAATGCCAGCGGGCCGGCAGCGATCGACAACCAGCGTTGTACGCGGGCGGCGGCGGCAGGTTCTTCGGGCAGCCAGGTGCCGTTGTCGTACTTCTTCGCCAGGTAGACGAGAATGGCGTTGGAATCGGCAATCACCGTGCCGTTGTCATCAATGACCGGCACCTGGCCGAACGGGTTCAGCGCCAGGAAGTCGGGCTGTTTGTGTGCACCTTTGGCCAGGTCGACAAAGACCAGCTCGGTGGGCAGCTTCAGCAGCGAAAGCATCAGCTCGATGCGGTGGGCGTGGCCGGACTTGGGGAAGTTGTAAAGCTTGATCGGGTTCGACATGGGCTTGGCTCCTGGTCAGCTCCGGGGTGGGCTGATGGAGCACATGCTGCACGGGTTTGCCTGGCAACAGAATCAGTGCGCCAGGGAAACCATAATTTCGCATGGCGGAATAATCGTGGCACACGCGCCGGCCAGAGCCCCTGCAAGCGTCCGCCTCAGGGGCACCCGCTGGATTCAGTGCCGGTTGAAGTACCGGAACAATCCACGTGCAGCCTCGACCACCTTCGGTACGCAGGCCTGGATGTCCTCTTCGCTCATCTGGTCCAACAGCTCGAAGTTATCCTCCAGCCCATGCAGCGAAATGGCCTTGAGCAACTGATCCTGCTCCGCAGGCAGCGGCTCCCAGCCAGCGACCTGAGTGCCGCGCATGTAGCCAAAGCACCACTCCTCCATCACGACCACCGTGCCCTGCTCGCCTTCGCTTTCCTCGAACAATGGCTCGAACCGGTCGATGTCATCGCTCAGCTCTTCGGCTACCTGGTTGGCGTAGCGCAGCATCAACGCCGTATAGGCCTCTTCATGCGCCGGCTTCTTGAATTTCGGCACCTTGCCACCTGCCACTACGGGCAGCCATTGCTCCGGGGTGACGGTGACCGGCGAGCTGGCCAGCGCCGTGAAAAAGCCATTGAGCTCGGCCAGGTTCAGCACCGAGTAATCGTTGCCGTAGGTGATCAGCAGGTCTTCGAGGCGGTCGAGTTCTTTTTCGCTGAGGGCGGGTAGCATGGGTGGACATCCTGGGAAGCAAAAGTGTGTGCACCCTAGCACAGAACCGTCCAAGGGCTACCCGCGGTTGCAGAAACACGGGCAGCCAAGCGTCAACATAAAGGGGTTATTGCCATCAGCCGACAGCCACCGGATCGGGAAATACCGGTGACCGCCGGATAGGCATCAACTGGACTGTTACGCTTTACACCGCCAGCGCGCGCTCACGCAGCTCGCTGTTGAGGATGCGGTCGTTTTCGCTGTAATCGACCGGGCAGTCGATCACGTGCACGCCCGGGGTCTTGATGCAGTGCTCG